>NZ_JBZXEA010000014.1:0-78907 GCF_058725345.1 Pseudomonas sp. DW-iso17
ACTATGACTATGACGCCTTCGGCAACCTCATCCGCGAACGACGCGGCAAGGGCCATCAGCTCGTCACTGCATATCGCTACGACTGCCAGCACCGGCTGATCAGCGTGACGAAGCCCAACGGCGAAACCGCCAGTTACCGCTATGACCCCTTTGGGCGGCGTATCAGCAAGACCGTAGGTGGCAAGACCACAGAGTTTTTCTGGCAAGGCGACAAGTTGATTGCCGAGCATCATGCGGATTGTCATCGCAGCTACATCTACGAGCCCGGCAGCTTCCACCCACTGGCACTGCTGGAAGGCTTCGGCCCAAAAGTCACAACGCCCTACCACTACCAACTCGACCACCTCGGCACCCCACAAGAACTCACCGACACCGCAGGCGAAATCGTCTGGTCCGCCCACTACCGCGCCTACGGCCAGATCGCCCGGCTCGACGTGGGCAAAATCGACAACCCACTGCGTTTCCAGGGTCAATACTTCGATCAGGAAAGCGGGCTGCACTACAACCGCCATCGCTACTACAATCCGGATGTTGGTCGCTACCTGACGCCGGATCCGGTGAAGTTGGCGGGTGGGGTCAATGGCTACCAGTACGTGCCCAATCCGACAGGGTGGGTGGATCCGCTAGGCTTAAGTAAGTGTCCTGGGGAGGACGGATGCAAATCGCAAGCAGACGTTGAAGAGCCGGCAGATACAGCTAAGGTAAATACAGGCGAACCAAACCAGCCAACCGTAACAATCCGTCCAACGGAGTTTGCCAACAAGCAAAAACTAAACGAGCATTACGAAAAGCATGGGCCAGAATTCGGAGTAGAGACCCCCAATGAATATTTACTCACGGCACGACATGTCGTGAACGAAGGCATTCCTGTCAATTACCTCTACAAAAGCAAATCGACAACAGGATATGTTTTACTCATGGGAACGAATAGAACGGGCCAAGCGAAATTTGCATTCGCGGGTACGAATGCAGATGGCAACATAACCACCTTACATACCAAAAGTGGGAAAGACTTCTGGAGGATGATAAATGGCGACGCCACTGACAAAACCATCAGACCTTACAACCATTAATTATAAAAAAGCAAAAGTCGTAGCGCTCAACGAGCATATAGAAGAAGACGTGACCCTCATCATCGAAGGAACGACCATAAACTGCTTCGCCAGCTATTGCCCCTATGAACTTGAAGTGGGTAAGACCTATGACGTAGAGCTAACATTAAATCTTTCCGAAAACTACGAAATTGCGCGAATCGACAAAATTAAAACACTGATAAAACATACAAATCACGGTTATTCCTATGTACTCTACGGAGACCTGCACAATGAAATATTAACGTCTTTCACATCTCTTAATGTCGAGGGTCTACATTACGACCACCCCGAATGCAACGACCATTTTATCAAACTAAAAGTCGAAAGAATCGACGCCTGTTTTCACTGAAATGCGAAATAGCTCGCGCAATCGGCTCACCAAATGAGCCGAATAACCCGTCTATTCGGCTCCCCCCCAGGCATGCCTATGAATCACCCACGCTGAATCCTGGCCGACCTACTGGAAAAAACTGCCTGGTGCGCCTCCGCGGGGGCGGCCGCAGTACGCGTTATCACGTCAATCCCCCTTAGGAGTAGCCCCCTACTCATTTGCCCCAATCCCCCCATGTCTGCTAGTGTCGCGCCGGTTTACCGTCTACCGGAATTGCCGCCATGGCCCGCAAAAAAGTTGCACTCGATTTCGAACAATCCCTCGCCGACCTGCAAGCCCTGGTCGAGCGTCTGGAGAACGGCGAGTTGTCGCTGGAAGACTCGTTGACAGCGTTTGAGCAAGGCATCGGCCTGACCCGCGACTGTCAGAGCGCGTTGGCGCAGGCGGAGCAGAAGGTCCAGGTGTTGCTGGAGCGTGACGGGGAGTTGGCCGAAGAGCCTTTCGATGCGGAACAGCCGGAATGATCAGCGCATACCAAGCCAGTAGCCAAGCCCGGGTGAATGCCGCGCTGGAGCCCCTGTTTGTTGCGCCAAGCCCGGAAATGACGCGCCTCTATGAAGCCATGCGCTACAGCGTGATGAATGGCGGCAAGCGGGTGCGCCCGTTGCTGGCCTATGCCGCCTGCGAAGCTCTCGGGGCGCCGGCAGCCGAGGCGAATGGTGCGGCCTGTGCGGTCGAGTTGATCCACGCCTATTCCCTGGTGCATGACGACTTGCCGGCAATGGACGATGATGATTTGCGTCGCGGCCAGCCCACCACCCACAAAGCCTTCGATGAGGCCTATGCAATTCTGGCCGGAGATGGCTTGCAGAGCCTGGCGTTCAGCGCATTGCTGGACCCGACGCTAAGCAGCGTCAACGCCGAGATCCGCTTGCGCATGGTCACCGCCCTGGCCCATGCAGCGGGCCCGGCTGGAATGGTCGGCGGGCAGGCCATCGACATGGGCTCGGTCAGCCTCAAGCTCGATCAAAAAGCCCTCGAACACATGCATCGCCACAAGACCGGTGCGCTGATTGAGGCCGCCGTGCAACTGGGCGCCCTGGCCAGTGGCCGTGCCGACGCCGAGCAATTAGCGGCGCTGCAGACCTATTCTCGTGCTGTCGGCCTGGCCTTCCAGGTACAGGACGATATCCTCGACGTGGAAAGCGACACCGCCACCCTCGGTAAACGCCAGGGCGCCGATATCGCACGTGACAAGCCGACTTATCCTGCCTTGCTGGGGCTGCAAGCCGCCAAGACGTATGCCATCGAGCTGCGTGACCAGGCTCTGGATGCCCTGCGACCTTTCGACGCGGCGGCCGAGCCACTGCGTGACCTGGCGCGGTATATCGTCGAACGTCGCCACTGACAGCCGCGGCCATTTGCGCTGCATATCGGCCAAGTTCGGCCCTCTGCGTGGGCAGTTTGCACGGCTTGAGGTAAACTGCCGCCTCTTCTATACCTATAACGATTCGCCTGATGCCCACGACGTTTCAAGAGATTCCCCGCAAACGCCCGTCTACGCCCCTGCTCGACCGTGCTGCCACGCCGGACGGCCTGCGTCGACTGGGTGAAGCCGAGCTGGAAACCCTGGCCGATGAGCTGCGCCTGGAATTGCTCTACACGGTCGGCCAGACCGGTGGGCATTTTGGCGCCGGGCTGGGCGTGATCGAGCTGACCATCGCCTTGCATTACGTGTTCGACACCCCGGACGACCGGCTGGTGTGGGACGTGGGCCACCAGGCGTATCCGCATAAAATCCTCACCGGCCGTCGCGAGCGCATGGCCAGCCTGCGCCAGAAGGACGGCCTGGCCGCCTTCCCACGCCGTGCCGAGAGCGAGTACGACACCTTTGGCGTCGGCCACTCCAGCACGTCCATCAGTGCAGCACTGGGCATGGCGATTGCCGCCCGCCTGCAAGGCAGTGAGCGCAAGGCGATTGCGGTGATTGGTGATGGCGCGCTGACCGCCGGCATGGCCTTCGAAGCGCTGAACCATGCGCCGGAAGTGGACGCCAACATGTTGGTGATCCTAAACGACAACGACATGTCGATTTCGCGCAACGTGGGTGGCCTGTCCAATTATCTGGCGAAGATCCTCTCCAGCCGTACCTACGCCAGCATGCGCGAAGGCAGCAAGAAAGTGCTGTCGCGTCTGCCTGGCGCATGGGAAATTGCGCGCCGCACCGAAGAGTATGCCAAGGGCATGCTGGTACCCGGCACCCTGTTCGAAGAGCTGGGCTGGAACTACATCGGCCCTATCGACGGCCACGACCTGCCGACCCTGATCGCGACGTTGCGCAACATGCGCGACCTCAAGGGCCCGCAGTTCCTGCATATCGTCACCAAGAAAGGCAAAGGTTTCGCTCCGGCGGAAGTCGACCCGATTGGTTACCACGCGATCACTAAGCTCGAACCCCTGGACGCTCCCGCCGCCGCGCCGAAAAAGGCCAGCGGGCCGAAGTATTCCGGGGTGTTTGGCGAATGGCTATGCGACATGGCCGCCGCCGACCCGCGTCTGGTGGGTGTTACCCCGGCGATGAAGGAAGGCTCCGACCTGGTGGCGTTCAGCGAGCGTTTCCCGCTGCGTTACTTCGACGTGGCGATTGCCGAGCAACACGCCGTGACCTTCGCGGCCGGCATGGCCTGCGAAGGCGCCAAGCCGGTGGTGGCGATCTACTCCACCTTCCTGCAACGCGGTTATGACCAATTGGTTCACGATGTGGCGGTGCAGAACCTCGACGTGCTGTTCGCCATCGACCGTGCCGGCCTGGTGGGCGAAGACGGCCCGACCCATGCGGGCAGTTTCGACCTGTCGTACCTGCGCTGCATCCCCGGCATGCTGGTGATGACCCCGAGCGACGAGAACGAACTGCGCAAGATGCTCAGCACCGGCCACCTGTACAACGGCCCGGCCGCTGTGCGGTACCCGCGCGGCACCGGCCCGAACGCCGTGATCGAAAAAGACCTGGAGCCGATCGAAATCGGTAAAGGCATCGTGCGTCGCCAAGGCAGCAAAACTGCGTTCCTGGTGTTTGGCGTGCAACTGGCTGAAGCCTTGAAAGTCGCCGAGAAGATCGACGCCACCGTGGTCGACATGCGGTTCGTCAAGCCACTGGATGAAGCGTTGGTACGCGAAATTGCCGCCAGCCATGAGCTGCTGGTGACCGTCGAAGAGAACGCCATCATGGGCGGCGCCGGTGCGGCGGTCAGTGAGTTCCTGGCGCGGGAGAACATCCTCAAGTCGGTGCTGCACCTGGGCTTGCCAGATGTATACGTCGAACACGCCAAGCCGGCGCAGATGCTGGCTGAATGCGGGCTGGATGAAGCGGGTATCGAGGCGTCCGTGCGCGAGCGCCTGGCGCTACTGAATCTGTAATCAGCCCCAACTGTGGGAGCTGGTTGCCTGCGATGACGGCGGCACATTCGCTAACAATGTGTCAGATACACCGCTATCGCAGGCAAGCCAGCTCCCACAGTGGTTTTGCATGACCTTCGAATGCTATGGACAGCCCATGAAACGCCTGTGCCTTGCCCTGCTACTGCTTCCCTGCGCCGACCTGCTCGCCGACACCCGCGACCAGGCCCTGAAGCTCTCCGACGTGGTCATCAGCGCCAACCGCCAAGTCCAGGCGCGTAATGACAGCAGCGCCGCCAACACCGTCTTCACCCGCGCCGACATCGACCGCCTGCAACCCACCAGCGTCACCGACCTGCTCAGCCGCGTGCCGGGCGTGCAAGTTGCGCCGACCGGTGGGCGTGGCAGTTTGCCGGGGATTTTCATTCGCGGCACCAAGTCGGCGCAGAGCCTGGTGCTGGTGGACGGCCAACGCATCGCCAACACCACCTCCGGCGACAGCGGCTTGCAATACCTCAACGTCGATCAGATTGAACGGGTGGAAGTGCTGCGCGGTTCACGTTCGGTCATTTACGGCAGCGATGCGATTGGCGGGGTGATTCAGGTGTTCACCCGGCGCAATGCCGAGCAAGGCTTGCAGCCGCGCCTGAAACTTGGCTTTGGCAGCAACCAGACCTGGGAACGCAGCCTGGGCCTGTCAGGCGGCGATGAACACACGCGCTTCAACCTGGGCGCGAGCCTGGATGAAACCGCCGGCATCAACGCGAGCCACGCGTCGTTCCCCAGTGACGGCGACCATGATGCCTACCGCAACCAGTCCATCAGCCTGAACCTCAGCCACTCGTTCAGTGATGAGCTGGAGGTGGGCTTCAATCTGCTGGATAACCGTGGCAAGTCGCAGTACGACAACAGTTATGGCCGCTACGACGGCGCCACCGGGCAGAGCCTCGGCCAGAAACCCTACACCGACTACACCGTGAGCAGCGCCAGCGGCTATGTCGATGCCAAGCTCAATGACAGCTGGCAGTCGCGCCTGGAGCTGGGCCACAGTGAAAACCGCGACACCAAGCGCGATACCCTCAGCGATGATTACAGCGCATTCAACACCTACCGCGACTCGGTCAATTGGCAGAACGACCTGATCCTGGATGAGCAAAACAGCCTGATCGTCGGTGGCGACTGGTATGAAGACCGTTTCCACGGTTCCACCACCTTTACCGAGAACAGCCGCTGGAACCGGGCGGCCTTCGTGCAGCACCGCTTCCAAAGCCAATGGTTTTCCACCGAACTGGGCCTGCGCCGTGACCAGAACCAGCAGTTCGGCGGCCAGAACAGTTGGAGCGGCACCCTGACCTTGCCGGTCAACCCCGACAATGACTTGCTCTTGAGCTACAGCGAAGGCTTTCGTGCGCCAACCTTCAACGACCTCTATTACCCCGACACGCAATACAGCAACCCCAACCTGCAGCCCGAGACATCAAAGAGCTACGAGCTGCAATGGCGCAGCCAACTGACCGACAGCACACGCCTGGAAGCCTCGCTGTATCGCACCGACCTGAGCGACGCGATCATCCTTGACGCCGGCAAGCCGCAAAACGTGGCGTCGGCGCGGATCAACGGCTTTGAAGCGGCGCTCAAGCAAGAACTGTTTGGCTGGCAGGGCAACCTGGGCCTGTCGCTTATCGACCCGCGTGACCGTGACAGCGGCCACACCCTGGCACGTCGCGCACGGCGAACGGTGAACCTGGATCTGGACCGGCAATTTGATCAACTCGGTCTCGGCGCCAGCTGGCAAGCGATCAGCAGCAGCTACGACGATGAAGCCAACCGCAACCGTCTGGGCGGTTATGCCTTGTTGGGGCTGCGCAGTAGTTGGGCGTTGAACCGGGAGGTGTCGTTGTCGCTGAAGGTGGATAACGCGCTGGACAAGTCTTATGCACGGGCGAAGTACAGCTACCTCGGGGAAAACCAGAATTATCGTGAAGAAGGTCGGGTGTGGATGTTCGGGGTGACGTGGACACCTGAGCTCTAAGTAGCCTGATCCGGCGTCATCGCAGGCAAGCCAGCTCCCACAATTGAAATGCATTCCCCTGTGGGAGCTGGCTTGCCTGCGATAGCGTTGTCACAGGTTCGGCGCAATCACCTGGCACAACCGCCCCACCGCCTCCAACATCTGCCCGCTGGGCCGCTCAAGGCCCTTGTCCGGCACTAACCGCACCCGAGCCGCCATCGCCGGCCATGCCGTCCAGGCCTCCCTCTGAGCCTGATCCCCCACCAGGATCACCTCGGGGTCTCGCGCCAGCACCGATTCGATATTCACCTGCGGCGCCGGCAACTTCAGGTCATCGAACACATTGCGCGCCCCGCACACGCTGAGGGCATCGCTGATGATCTGCCCACCGCCCACGGTGTACAGCGGCTGGTTCCACACTTGGTAGAACACTCGCAGCGGCTCGGCCCGCTGGTAGCGCTGGCGCAACTCGGCCAAGCGCTGGCGCAATTGTGCCGCGCGCTGGTGCCCGGCCTCGGCGCGGCCCAATTGCTCGGCAATGGCCTGCACCTGCGCGGTCAGTTGTTCAAGGCTGTGGGGTTCGGCGACGTACACCGGGATATTCAATCGTTGGAGCTGCTCGCGCTGGGCCGGGCCGACGCTGCCAGGCCAGAGCAGGATCAGGTCGGGCTTGAGGCTGAGCAGGCGCTCCATGTCCAACTGGCCGTAGTGCCCGACCGAGGGCACCTTCGCCAACGCCGCCGGGCGGTCACCACCATCAAGCACGCCGACCAGCAAGTCCTCGGCGCCCAGTTCAAGCACGATTTCAGACAGCGACGGCGCCAGGCTGACAACCCGCTCGACCGGCCAGCCCTGGGCACTGAATATCAGCAGCAGCGCCAGCCAATAGCGCTTCATCCCAACTGACGCGGTATGCGATAGAGATAGAACAACACCAGCGTCGACAGCGCCAACAGAAACAGCGGCACCGCCTCCAGGCCGACGAACACCGCCAGCGCGCCAATCCAGGCCGGTAACGCTGCAACCAGCAACGCCGTGCGCCGACGCGCCGCCAGGGTGATCCAGGCTGCCGGCTCTTGAGCAGTATCAAGGGCTTTGGAGGTGGCGATCAGCGCGTGTTTGTAGGCGTGAAAATAACGCAGGCTGAGAAACATCGAGGCCACGCCGGCGATGAAGAACGGCATGGCCAAGACGGGCAACAAGGATTCAGCCCGGCCAAACAGCAGGTTGATCACGAACAACGGCAGCAATGCCAGGGCCAGGTACTGCCACCAGTTGAAGGACAGTCGCCGTTTCACCTGGCCACGGGTCACGCGCGGTCGACCTCGCCCTGGTGCTCGTTGCCCATCATGTGATCGAGCTTGCTGGCTTTGGTGGCCAGGTAGAGCTTGTTGTGCGGGTTGTGCCCGGTGTGCAGCGGCACGCGCTCGGCCACGGTGATGCCCATCTCGGTCAAGGCTTTGACCTTGCGGGGGTTGTTGGTCATCAGGCGCAGGGATTTGACCCCCAGGTGCTCGAGCATCGGCAGGCAGATGGCGTAGTCGCGCTGGTCGGCAGCAAAGCCCAGGCGCTCGTTGGCCTCGACGGTGTCGGCGCCGCCGTCTTGCAGTTCGTAGGCGCGGATCTTGTTCAACAGGCCAATGCCGCGGCCTTCCTGACGCAAGTACAGCAACACGCCACGGCCTTCACGGGCGATGGCTTGCAGTGCAGCCTCCAGTTGCGAGCCGCAGTCACAGCGCTGGCTGAACAGCGCATCGCCGGTCAGGCACTCGGAATGCACACGCCCCAGCACCGGCGCGCCATCCGTGATGTCGCCGAGGCTGAGCACAACGTGCTCGCGCCCGGTGGCTTCTTCAAGAAAGCCGTTCATGGTGAACGTGGCAAAAGGGGTAGGCAGCTTGGAAGCGGCGACGAAAACGACGGGCACCGTGTGCTCCTGATTTCAGATTTCACAGAGGCGGGCATTGTAACAGCACGTTCCTACAGACGCTTAAGCTGAATTATCGCTGATAAAGATCAATAGGTTCGATTGGCCTTTGAGTCAGTTCTATGGGCGTCAGAACGGATACGGCTGTTTCCAGCGTTCGAAAATCGCTTTCAGCTCACCGGTCTGGACCAGGATGCCCAAACGCTGGTCATACATGGCCATCAATGCCCTGCCGCGCGCTGTGTCGGCAAAGCCTACGTAGAGCGGCAGTTCAGCAATATGGGTGAGTTTGAACAGCGCCGGGTCTTGCGCCTGGCTGAGCACGTATTTGGCTTCGGTGAGGGCGTCGATATAAAAATCGGCACGGCCGTGTTGTAGCATCGGCAGAATGCCGCTGCGCCGCTCGATCTGGTTGAAGCGGCGCACGGTGGGCAGGTATTCCTCGTATTTATAGCCGCGCACCCAGGCCAGGCGATAGTTGCCCAAGGTCGCCAGGGTCGGTGTCGGCGCAGTGGCCAACCCGAGGGCGTAGACATGATCGGCGTCGAAGTTCCTGCGGGGGTACAACACACCGCTGGCCTCATCGCGATAGGTGCCGACACAACCATCCACCTCACCACGCTGGGCCAGGCCGACCGAGCGGGTATAGGGTACGCTGCGGATGTGCACGGTGATGCCAGCCGGTTCAAAGACTTGGCGCAACAGGTCCCAGGCCAGGCCGCTGCCATCTTTGTTGGTGTAGTCGTTCCACTCCTCACTGGCCAGCACGATTTTGCCGGGCATGGGAGTGTCCGCCTGGGCCAGGGAAGCGAAGGTACACAGCACGATCAGCAGCCAGCGGCATGCAGCCATAGTCACGGCCTCTTACTTGGGATAATCGTATAAAGGGTAGCGCAGACCGCCGGCTTAGGGCGCCTGGCGAAAATGCTGGTAGCCGCGCACAGCCGGGGTGATGTCCTGGCCGTGGACGTCGAGCAGCGTTACGCCCTGCCCCGCTTCGACCCGGCCGACCACATGCACCGGCCAGCCATCCGCCTGCAACGGCGCTAACTCGGACGGTGGCAAGGTGAACGCCAGCACATAGTCGTCGCCCCCACTCAACGCCGCCACGTGAGCCTGGTCTTCACCAACAAACGCCAGCAAGGCCTCGGACAACGGCAACCGGTGGCGCTCAACCACCAGGCGCACCGCTGACGCCTTGGCGATATGCCCACAGTCGGCCAACAGCCCATCGGAGATATCCATCGCCGCTGTCGCCTTGCCCCGCAGCGCAAGCCCCAGGGCCAACTGCGGTTGCGGCGACCAGTAATGCGCCAGCAGCGGCTCGGCGATTGCCGCGTCAGCCGTGCGTTGCCCCAATACCAGCGGCAACGCGCCAGCGGCATTGCCTAACTCGCCGCCGACACACAGCAGGTCGCCCGGCTGTGCACCGCTGCGCGTCAAGGCCTGGCCAGCCGGCACGCGGCCGAACACGGTCAGGGTCAGGCTCAGCGGCCCACGGGTGGTATCGCCGCCCACCAGGCCCACGCCGCAGTTTTGCGCCATGGCATTCAAACCTTGGGCATAGCGTTGCAGCCAATCGGCTTCGACGCTCGGCGTGGTCAGGGCAAGGGTAAAGGCGAGGGGGTGGGCGCCCATGGCGGCCAGGTCGCTCACCGCCACGGCCAGCGAGCGCTGGCCGAGCAGGAACGGGTCACAGGGGTCGGCAAAATGCACGCCAGCCACCAGCGTATCGGTGGAGACTGCCAGTTGCTCCCCGGCGGGAAGCGCCAGCAAGGCGCAGTCGTCGCCGATCCCCAGGGCAATGCCTTCGCCACCTTGCGCACAGGGCGCGGCGGCGAAGTATGTGCGGATCAGCTCAAACTCACCCATTGAGGAATCAAGCGCAGATTAGCGCTTGTGTTCCTTCACTTCGGCTTCACGCAGGCGCGGGGCCAGCTTGTCGAGCACGCCGTTGACGAACTTGTGGCCGTCGGTCGAACCGTAGACTTTCGCCAGCTCGATGCCTTCGTTGATCACGACGCGGTACGGCACGTCAACGCGCTTGAGCAACTCCCAGGTAGACAGGCGCATCACGCACAGCTCAACCGGGTCGAGCTCTTCGATGGTCAGGTCCAGGCATGGCGCCAGGGCTGTGTCGATCTCGGTCAGGTTGGCGTGCACGCCGTGCAGGATGTCGTGGAAGTAGCTCTGGTCGGCGAAGGTGAAATCGTTATCGACGCGAAACTGTGCCTCGATTTCGTTCAGCGAAGCGCCCGCCAGGTGACGCTGGTACAGCGCCTGGGTCGCGAGTTGACGCGCCTTGCGGCGCTTCTCGCTCTTGGACGGTTTGCCGGCATCGGCAGGACGCGGGTCCTGAGGGTTGAACTGATCGCTTTCGTCGGAAATCACTTGGCCTCCAACTGCGACAGCAGGCTGACCATTTCCAGGGCGGACAAGGCAGCTTCAGCGCCTTTGTTACCGGCTTTGGTGCCGGAACGCTCGATGGCTTGCTCGATGGAATCAACGGTCAGTACGCCGAAAGCGACTGGCACGCCGAATTCCATGGACACCTGGGCCAGGCCCTTGGTGCATTCGCCGGCCACGTATTCGAAGTGCGGAGTGCCGCCACGAATGACCGCGCCCAGGGCGATGATCGCCGCGTATTCACCCTGCTGAGCAACTTTTTGCGCAACCAGTGGAATTTCGAAGGCGCCAGGCGCGCGGATAAGGGTGATATCGCTCTCGCTCACACCGTGGCGAACCAGGGCGTCAACCGCACCGCTTACCAGGCTCTCAACCACGAAGCTGTTGAAGCGGCCAACCACCAGGGCATAGCGGCCTTTGGGGGCGATGAAGGTACCTTCGATGGTCTTCAGGGTCATTCGACAAATCTCTTAAAGAGCCGGGACGCGAAAAGTGCGTCCCTCAGTGATGATTTAACCGCGAACAAGGGGCAAAAATCGCCGGCCTTTATTCGGAGGGCACGTATTCTACAACTTCCAGGTCGAATCCGGATATCGCATTAAATTTCATCGGTGCGCTCATCAGGCGCATTTTGCGCACACCCAGGTCGCGCAGGATCTGCGAACCGGCACCGACGATGCTGTAGGTGGTCGGTTTTTTCACCGGCACGGCGTCAGCGGTTTCGCGGATATGCGCCAGCAATACATCACCGTCCAGCGGGTGGCCGAGCAACAGCACCACACCGCTGCCAGCCTCGGAAACCGCAGCCATGGCGGCGCGCAGGCTCCAGCGACCGGGCTGCTTGACCATCAACAGGTCACGCAGTGGGTCCATGTTATGTACGCGTACCAGGGTCGGTTCTTCGGCGCAAATGTTGCCCAGGGTCAGGGCCATGTGCACATCGCCTTCCACTGAATCACGGTAGGTCACCAAATTGAATTGGCCCAGTTCGCTGTCCAGGGGCTGCTCGGCAATCCGCTGAACGGTACGTTCGTGGATCATGCGGTAGTGAATCAGGTCGGCGATGGTGCCGATCTTGAGGTTGTGCTCGGCGGCAAAGGCTTCGAGTTCAGTACGACGGGCCATGGTGCCATCGTCGTTCATCACTTCGCAGATCACCCCGCTTGGCTCGAAACCGGCCATGCGCGCCAGGTCGCAGGCGGCTTCGGTGTGGCCGGCACGGGCCAGGGTACCGCCCGGTTGGGCCATCAGCGGGAAGATGTGGCCGGGGCTGACGATGTCTTCGGCCTTGGCGTCTTTCGCGGCGGCGGCTTGCACGGTGCGGGCGCGGTCAGCGGCGGAAATGCCGGTGGTGACGCCCGTGGTGGCTTCAATGGATACGGTGAACTTGGTGCCGAAACCCGAGCCATTGCGCGGTGCCATCAACGGCAGCTTGAGCAATTCGCAGCGTTCGCGGCTCATGGGCATGCAGATCAGCCCACGGGCGTGCTTGGCCATGAAGTTGATGTGCTCGGGCTTGCACGCTTCGGCGGCCATGATGATATCGCCTTCGTTCTCGCGATCTTCGTCATCCATGAGGATGACCATCTTGCCTTGGCGGATGTCTTCAACCAGTTCTTCGATGCTATTGAGCGCCACGCGGCACCCCCTTGGTCAGGATTTCAGGTAGCCGTTAGCGGCCAGAAAACTTTCGGTGATGTTGCCTGATGCAGGCTCTGCGGCCTTTTCGCCCAGCAACAGGCGCTCCAGGTAACGGGCAAGCAAGTCCACTTCCAGGTTCACCCGGCGACCCGGCTGGTACGAGGCCATGATGGTTTCGCTGAGGGTGTGGGGAATGATGGTCAGTTCAAATTCGGCGCCATTCACGGCGTTCACGGTCAGGCTGGTGCCGTCGACGGTGATCGAGCCTTTGTGGGCGATGTACTTGGCCAGCTCTTTGGGCGCGCGGATGCGGAATTCCACCGCGCGGGCGTTCTCGCTGCGGGCCACCACTTCGCCGACGCCGTCGACGTGGCCGCTGACCAGGTGACCGCCCAGGCGCGTGGTGGGCGTCAGGGCTTTTTCCAGGTTGACCGGGCTGCCGGCCGCAAGATCGTTCATCGCGGTGCAGTCCAGGGTTTCCCGGCTGACATCGGCAGCAAAGCCGTTGCCCGGCAGCTCGATGACGGTCAGGCACACGCCGCTGACGGCGATGCTGTCGCCCAGCTTGACGTCGCCGAGGTCCAGCTTGCCGGTTTCAACCAGCAGGCGGACATCCCCGCCTTTGGGGGTCATTGCACGGATGCTGCCGATGGATTCGATAATGCCGGTGAACATTTCGTTCTCCTGAAAACGAGGGGGCTGACGCTCAAGCGCAGACCGGGAATTATACGCTCACTGCTGGGACGGGGATGGCAGTGACTCGCCAGTCGTCGCCCACAGCGCGCATTTCGGTGATCTTGAGTTGGGGAGCATCGGCCAACTTATCAAGCGGCCAGTCCAGCAACGGGCGGGCAGCGGAGCCGAGGAACTTGCCGGCGATGAATATCACGTATTCATCCACCAGGCCTTGTTGGGCAAACGCGCCGGCCAGGCTTGGGCCGGCTTCCACCAACACATCGTTGACGCCACGGGCAGCCAGGGCGACCAATGCCGAGCGCAGGTCAACCTGGCCTTCCACGCCCGGTACTACCAGGCACTCGGGGCCACGGGGGAACTGGTTCTCTGGGGTGACGCAGGTGATGACCAATGCCGGGCCGGCCTTGAAGAACGGTGCGTTGAGCGGCACCCGCAGGCGGCCATCGATCAGCACGCGCAACGGCGGGCGCGACATGGCCAGGGCGGTGGTTGCGTCGTCCAGGCCCAGTTCGGCGGCGCGTACGGTCAAGCGGGCACCGTCGGCCAGTACCGTGTCGGCACCGGTCAACACCACACTGGCCTCGGCACGCAAGCGTTGCACCGCAGCACGGGCGGCGGGGCCGGTGATCCATTGGCTTTCGCCGCTGGCCATCGCCGTGCGGCCGTCCAGGCTCATCGCCAGCTTGACCCGCACAAACGGCAGACCGTGCTCCATGCGCTTGAGGAAGCCGGGGTTAAGCGCCCGCGCTTCGGTTTCCAGCACACCGCTACGCACCTCGATACCGGCCTGGGCCAGGCGTTGCATGCCTCGGCCAGCCACTTCGGGGTTCGGGTCCTGCATGCCGGCCACCACCCGCGCGACGCCGGCGGTCACCAGCGCATCGGCACAGGGCGGCGTACGGCCATGATGGCTGCACGGTTCAAGGGTCACGTACACCGTCGCGCCACGGGCCTTGTCGCCAGCGGCGCGCAGGGCATTGGGCTCGGCATGGGGCTCGCCGGTGCGCTCATGCCAGCCTTCGCCGACAATCTGCCCGTCACGCACGATCACGCAGCCAACCCGCGGATTGGGGTGGGTGGTGTACAGGCCCTTGCGCGCCAATTCGAGGGCACGGGCCATGTAGTGGGCGTCGAGCACAGCCTGTTCAGATGTCATTGTTTGGAGGGCTCACGGGCCAGGCGGTCGATCTCTTCGCGGAACTCATTGAGGTCCTGGAAGCGTCGATACACCGAGGCAAAACGGATATAGGCGACTTCGTCGAGTTTTTGCAGCTCGCCCATCACCAGCTCACCGACTACCAGGCTCTTGACCTCGCGCTCGCCGGTCGCCCGCAGCTTGTGCTTGATATGCACCAGCGCCGCTTCCAGGCGCTCGACACTCACCGGGCGCTTTTCCAGGGCGCGCTGCATACCGGCGCGCAGTTTTTCTTCGTCGAAAGGCTGGCGGCTGCCGTCGGACTTGATCAGACGCGGCAACACCAGTTCGGCGGTTTCGAAGGTGGTGAAACGTTCACCACAGGCCAGGCATTCGCGCCGGCGACGCACTTGGTCGCCCTCGGCGACCAGACGCGAGTCGATGACCTTGGTGTCGTTGGCACCGCAGAAGGGACAGTGCATGGTTGGCAGGCAACAAAAAATGGGAGGGCCATGGTAGCGCATCCCTGTGGCAAGACAAGCCATAGCCTTTACGGTATATAGGCAGGCTTATATGTTTCATATTTTTAAGCCACGGATTTTGTCCTTTCTGGAGCCGTACATGCAGTTACGACCACTCGTTCTACTCAGCCTGTTCAGTTTTCTGGTCGCCTGCAGCAGCGAAGCCCCCAAGCCGGCCGCGCCTCAACCAACACCGGCGCAAGAGAAAAAAGTGCCGGGCATTGAAGACCTCGGCCCCCTGCCCGCCTATCAGCGCGAAATCAGCGGCAGCCTGACCAACGTGCCCGCCGGTGCCGAAGTCGAGATGGCGCTCTTGGTGATCGACGACCGTTCGCGCCCGCAGCAACTGCTCGCCAGCAGCGTACTGAGCGGCAACGGCAAGCCCTTGGCCTTCCGCCTGCGCTTCAACCCTGAAGCCTTCCCGGCCGGTGCCCGCGTGGAATTGCGCGGCCGCGCCAGCCAGTCCGGCCAGCTGATCCTGCATCTGCCTGCCGTGCGCGTCACCCAGGCGATCACCCAGAGCACCGGCCCCCTGCAACTCGTCAAGGCGCCATGACGCCACCGCTGGGCCTGCAACACGCCTTGAGCGCGTTGATTGGCGATGCGCAATTGGTGCCCTGCCCGTTGCCGGGTACCGCGTTGTCGTTGTGGTTGCTGGACGCCGACAACATGGACCGTGCCTTCAGCCAGGAAGAAACCCGGCGTATCCTGCATGAGCCGCCCTACTGGAGCTTTTGCTGGGCCAGCGGCCTGGCGTTGGCGCGTTACCTGGCAGCGCATCCTGAGTGGGTCGCCGGCAAACGCGTGCTGGATTTCGGCGCAGGTTCGGGCGTAGCCGGGATCGCCGCCGTCAAGGCTGGCGCCCTGGAGGTGGTGGCCTGCGACCTGGACCCACTGGCCTTGGCCGCTTGCCGTGCGAATGCCGAACTCAACCAGGTGGCGCTGAGTTATTCGGCAGACTTTTTTGCCGAAGCCGACCGCTTCGACCTGATTCTGGTGGCCGACGTGCTCTATGACCGCGCCAACCTGCCGTTGCTGGATCAGTTCCTCACCCGTGGCCGCGAAGCGCTGGTGGCGGATTCGCGGGTACGGGATTTCCAGCATCCGGATTACCAGCGGCTGGAGATCCTCGAGGCCTTGACCCTGCCAGACCTGGCCGAGCCGTGGGAGTTTCGCAAGGTGAGCCTGTACCATTCGCGGCGTGCTTGAGGCCATCGCGGGCAAGCCGGCTCCCACAGGGGAATGCATTTCAAGGTGGGAGCTACCACGATGCTTTCAGCCAACCTCGCCAGCCCTTATAGTTGCCCCCATTCCCGCTTTATTCGAGACGCCCCATGAGTGAGCCCACGCCGTACATCTTCGACGTCACCACCGCCAACTTCGATCAGGCCGTTATCCAGAACTCCTTCGAAAAGCCCGTATTGGTCGATTTCTGGGCCGAGTGGTGCGCACCCTGCAAAGCACTGATGCCAATGCTGGCGAAGATTGCCGAGAGTTATCAGGGTGAGTTGCTGCTCGCCAAGATCGACTGCGAAGCCGAACAGGACATCGTGGCGCGTTTTGGCATTCAAAGCCTGCCGACGGTGGTGCTGTTCAAGGATGGCCAACCGGTGGACGGCTTTGCCGGTGCACAGCCGGAGTCGGCCGTGCGGGCGATGCTGGAGCCCCATGTGCAAATGCCACCGCCGGCTGCGGCGGACCCGTTGGAGCAGGCTCAGGCGCTGTTCAGCGAAGGGCGCATCAGCGAGGCCGAAGCGTTGCTGGTGCAATTGTTGGGCGAGGACAATACCAACGCCGCCGCCCTGATCCTCTATGCACGCTGCCTGGCCGAGCGCGGTGAGCTGGGTGAAGCCCAGGCCGTGCTCGACGCAGTCAAGAGCGACGACCATAAGGCCGCCCTGGCCGGGGCCAAGGCGCAAATCACCTTCCTGCGCCAGGCGGCGGATTTGCCGGACGCTGCCGAGCTGAAAAGCCGCCTGGCGCAAAACCCGCAGGATGACGAAGCGGCCTATCAGTTGGCGATCCAGCAACTGGCGCGCCAGCAATACGACGCGGCGCTGGAAGGTTTGCTCAAGTTGTTTATCCGCAATCGCAGCTACAGCGAAGGCCTGCCCCACAAGACCTTGCTGCAAGTGTTCGAATTGCTGGGCAATGATCACCCGCTGGTCACGGTGTACCGCCGCAAGTTGTTTGCCGCGTTGTATTAATCACCGATCCAACTGTACAGCGGCGTATCCCCGCCGCTGCTCACCTTCACCTTGGCGCTGTGGCGCAGGCGCACCAGCAGGCGCTTGCCCGCCCCGGCATCGCCAGCCAAGCCTTCGAGTTGATCGAGCAATTCCAGACCATTGAGTTGTCCGGCCTTGCGCAGCAAATCCTGGGCGTTCTGCCACAGATCCTCGTTCTGTTTGACCGGAGCCGCAGTGGGCGCGCTGGGCGTTGGGGTGGCCTGCAGTTGGGCACCCAATCGCGCCCAATCGCCGTCGTCCAGCTCCAGGGTCAAGTCCACCGGCAGGTCGCCGATGGTTCCACGAATTCGCAACATCGTCCTTACTCCTGCATTTTTCTGACGGGCATGCTCCCATGCAGCTTGCGCAACACCAAGCGGGCGGTCAAACTCTGGGATCAATTGTTATAAGATCACATAACAAAACTTTCATCCTGGAGCCCTCTCATGCGCCGTTTGCTGCTTGCTTTGCCGTTTGCCCTGCTGCCACTGGCTGTCGCTCATGCCCATGAAGACCATGACCACGAGCACGGCAGCCTCGGCGCCCATGAACATGGCGTCGGGCGCCTGAATGCCGTACTGGACGGCCAGGCCCTGGAGCTGGAACTGGACAGCCCGGCCATGAACCTGGTGGGTTTCGAACATGTAGCGACCAGCGCCGCCGACAAAGCCAAGGTCGCCGCCGTGCGCAAGCAACTGGAAAATCCATCGGCACTGTTCAACCTGCCCAAGGCCGCAGGTTGCGTGGTCAGCAGCCAGGAACTCAACAGCCCGTTGTTCGGTGACAAACCAGAAGCCGGGCATGACGACGATGACCACGCCACCGACGGCAAAGGCGCCGCCGCCCACAAGCATGATCACGACCACAGTGAAATCCACGCCCATTACCAGTTCACCTGCGCCACGCCGACGGGCCTGGGCAACCTGGACTTGAGCCAAGTGTTCAAGACCTTCCCCGCCACCCAGAAAATTCAGGTACAACTGATCGGCCCGAGCGGTCAGCAAGGTGTTGACGCGACGGCCACCGCCGCCACCCTGAAGTTCTGACTTGAAAGCACAGTCCCTGTGGGAGCTGGCTTGCCTGCGATACAGGCGATGCGGTGCAGCAGGCACACCGTAGCGATGCCATCGCAGGCAAGCCAGCTCCCACAGTGGATCGGCGCCATTTTCGACTACCAGGCGACACTGAATTCCCATGACTCAAGCGTTAATCGAACTGTCCGACCTGGGCTTCAACTGGCCCGGGCACCCGCGGTTGCTGGACATCCCCGCGTTCCGCCTGGAACCCGGCGAAACCCTGTTCCTCAAGGGCCCGAGCGGCAGTGGCAAGACCACTTTGCTCGGGCTGTTGGGAGGCGTGCAGAAACCCAGCCAAGGCAGCATCCGCCTGCTCGGCCAGGAGTTGACCGAACTCTCGGCCGGCGCTCGTGACCGTTTCCGTGTGGACCACACTGGTTATATCTTCCAGCAGTTCAACTTGCTGCCGTTTCTGTCGGTACGCGAAAACGTCGAGCTGCCTTGCCACTTTTCCAAGCTGCGCGCGCAACGGGCCAAACAGCGCCACGGCAGTGTCGACCAGGCCGCCGCGGCCTTGCTAGCGCACCTGGGTTTGAAGGACCCGAGCCTGCTGGAACGCCGTGCCGATTCGCTGTCCATCGGCCAGCAACAACGAGTGGCCGCTGCCCGAGCGCTGATCGGCCAGCCAGAACTGGTGATCGCCGACGAGCCCACCTCGGCCCTGGACTACGACGCCCGCGAAGCCTTCCTGCAGTTGCTGTTCGCAGAATGCCGCGAAGCGGGCGCCAGCCTGTTGTTTGTCAGCCATGACCAGAGCCTGGCGTCGCTGTTCGACCGCAACCTGTCGCTGGCCGAACTCAATCGCGCCGCCATGCCCGCAGAGGTTTGAGATGTATCTGTTCCGTCTAGCCATGGCCAGTCTGGCTAACCGCCGCTTCACCGCGATCCTCACTGCGTTTGCCATCGCGCTTTCCGTCTGCTTGCTGCTCGCGGTGGAGCGTGTGCGCGTCGAGGCGCGCAACAGTTTCGCCAGCACCATCAGCGGTACCGACCTGATCGTCGGTGCCCGCTCCGGCTCGGTCAACCTGCTGCTGTACTCGGTGTTCCGCATCGGCAACGCTACCAACAACATCCGTTGGGACAGCTACGAGCACTTCGCCGCCAGCCCTCAAGTGAAATGGGCGATTCCCATTTCCCTCGGCGACTCCCATCGCGGCTACCGGGTGATGGGCACCAACGAATCCTATTTCGAGCACTACCAGTACGGGCGAAAGCAAAACCTCGCGCTGGCCAGCGGCCGCGCCTTCGCCACCGACCCATTCGAAGTGGTGCTCGGCGCCGAAGTGGCCGACGCCCTGCATTACAAGCTCGGTGACAAGCTGGTGCTGGCCCACGGCGTGGCGGTGGTCAGCCTGGTCAAGCATGACGACAAGCCGTTTACGGTGGTGGGCATTCTCAAGCGTACCGGCACGCCGGTGGACCGCACGCTGCATATCAGCCTCGGCGGCATGGAAGCGATCCATATCGACTGGCACAACGGCGTGCCGGCCCAGGGCAAAGGCCGCATCAGTGCCGACCAGGCGCGCAATATGGACCTGACGCCGCAAGCCATTACCGCGTTCATGCTCGGCCTGAACAACAAGATTTCCACCTTTGCCTTGCAAAGAGAGATCAATGAATTCCGTGGCGAGCCAATGCTGGCGATCCTGCCAGGCGTGGCGTTGCAAGAGCTGTGGAGCATGATGGGCACCGCCGAAAAAGCCTTGTTCGTGATTTCGCTGTTTGTGGTGCTGACCGGTTTGATCGGCATGCTCACGGCGATCCTCACCAGCCTTAACGAGCGTCGCCGCGAGATGGCGATCCTGCGGTCGGTGGGTGCGCGGCCTTGGCACATCGCAACGCTGCTGATCTTCGAAGCCTTCGCCCTGGCCTTGTCTGGCGTGTTGGCGGGCCTGGGGTTGCTGTACCTGTGCATAGCCGCATCACGGGGTTATTTGCAGGCCAACTACGGCCTGGACCTGCCGATGTCGTGGCCGAGCGAATATGAATGGACGTTGCTCGCCGGTATTCTGGCAGCCGCCCTGTTGATGGGCAGCGTGCCCGCGTGGCGCGCCTATCGACAATCTTTGGCCGATGGCCTGTCCATCCGTTTATGAGGAAGGCTCCGATGCGTCGTGCCCTGTTTGCCCTGTTGCTGCTGACGGCCGTTCCGGTGTGGGCGGATGAACAGCCCAAGGATTTGTCCTGGCAGGAGATGATCCCGCCGGATGCGCCGCCGGAAGTGCCCAATATGAAGCCGCTGCACGACCTGTCGAACATGGCCGATGCCTTGTCCGTCGAGGCCGCGCCCGCAGCCAAGCAGGACCTGCCCAACGCGCCGGTAGTGCAGAGCCTGGACGGCCAGCACATTCGCTTGCCGGGGTATATCGTGCCGCTGGAAGTCAGCGAAGAAGGCCGCACCACGGAGTTTCTGCTGGTGCCGTATTTCGGCGCCTGTATCCATGTGCCGCCACCGCCGTCGAACCAGATCGTGCATGTGAAAAGCGAGGTGGGGGTGAAGCTCGATGAGCTGTATCAACCGTACTGGATCGAAGGCGCGATGCAGGTCAAGCCATCGTCCAGCGAATTGGCCGATGCCGGTTACCAGATGGATGCCCAGAAGATTTATATGTACGAGCTGGAGGAATAACCCCCACCAGCAACACACTGAAGCTCCCACAGGTTTTGATCAGTGCCGAAAGTGACTGATCACCCTTTCATTGAGCTGAGTCAAAAGACCGAACGGAACGATCTTTACCATTGGACGTACAACTTTTAAACGTCCTTTGGAGCTCCCATGAACAAGTCTCTGCTCGGCGCGTCCCTCTTCGCGCTCGCCCTCGTCGCCCCCGTCGCCCACGCTCACCAGGCGGGCGATATTCTGGTTCGCGCCGGTGCAATTACCGTGAACCCGAAGGCCGACAGCAGCAGCGTCAAGGTTGACCAGGGCCCATTGGCCGGTACCAACCTGGGCGGCAAGGCGACCATGAGCAGCGACACCCAATTGGGCTTGAACTTCGCCTACATGATCACCGACCACGTCGGCATCGAATTGCTTGCGGCCACGCCGTTCGAGCATGACGTGAAGATCAAGAACACCGCCCTCGGCGCCGCCAACGGCAAGCTCGGCACGCTGAAACACCTGCCGCCGACCTTGAGCGTCGTGTACTACCCGCTGGACCACAAGTCCGCGTTCCAGCCGTATGTGGGCGCCGGTATCAACTACACCTGGATCTACGACGAGCACGTGGGCAGCCGCGCCGAACAGGCCGGCTTCAGCAACTTCAAGGCCGAGAACTCCTGGGGCTGGGCTGCACAGATCGGCGCCGACTACATGATCAACGACAAGTGGATGATCAACGCCCAGGCGCGCTATATCGACATCAGCACCAAGGCGACTGTGGATAACAACGCGTTGGGCCAAGGCACTCGGGCCAAGGTCAATGTGGATGTAGACCCGATGGTTTACATGGTGGGTATCGGCTACAAGTTCTAAGTCCCGTTTACGCCACACCGCATAACCCAAGTGGGAGGGGGCTTATGTGGGAGCCGGGCTTGCCCGCGATGCAGACACCTTGGTGTATCAGTGATACCCAGGTGATGCTATCGCAGGCAAGCCAGCTCCCACATAAGTCCCCTCCCACTTTTGGTTTTGGGGTGTCAGCTATGGCGGTAGAAGCGATCCAGAAGCGCCGGCAAGCCTGCCCGCCATGCCCTGGGCTTGATGCCGAAGGTATGCAGGATTTTCTTGCAGGCCAACACCGCATGCTGCGGTTCTTCTGCCGCGTCCGGCCGCGCCGCGTGGGCCTGGGCGGTGGGGGACTCGATGGCCAACGGATGGAAGTTGCGCGCTTCAGTCAGAATCGCCTGCCCCAGCGCCAACGGGGTAGTCGCCTCGTGGCCGGCGTAGTGGTAGGTGCCCCACAGCGGCGCAGCGCAATCGAGTTGCTTGAGCACCGAGATGATCACCCGCGCCGCATCGTCCACCGGCGTCGGATTGCCGCGCCGGTCGTCCGCCATCAGTAACTCATCGGGTTTCTCGGCCCGGGCCAGGAAACGCCCGAGGGTGCCGTCGGCGCTGTCATCGAGCAGCCAGCCAAACCGCAGCAGCACATGCTGCGGGCACGTAGCGCGCACGCTTTGTTCGATACGCCACAATGCCTGGCCGCGCAGGCCCAGGGGCACCGGCTCGTCTTTCTCGCTGTAGGCCGTGGCGCGGGAGCCATCGAACACACGATAGCTGGACGGTTGCAGCAGGGTGATGCTGTGGTGCTGGCACAGTTCGGCCAGGCGCTCGATGGCGAATTCCTGGCCGGCCAGGCGGGTTTCGCTTACGGCTTCGGCCTGGAACCAGTCGAAATAGTAGGCGAGGTTGATCAACGCATCGGGACGGGTGTCGTCGAGCAATTGGGTGAGGCTTGCGGCATCCCAGCCGTCTTGGGGCGGTTTGGGGGCGAGGAAACCGATGTCTTCCTCCGCACCGAGGCGAATCAGCGCCTGCCCGAGGGCATTCCCGCCGCCCAGTAACATAAGGCGCATTCGCATAGATTGAGCAGGCCCGGTCTGTTTGGAACGATGGTTATTAACGACAGGCATGTGCGCCTTGCCGTAGGTAGTTGCCAGAATCGTTGCATTTTGCGGGTTTGTAGCGCAACCGTCACGGATAAAGTGCGGGGTTGCAACTTGGCCCCGCCGGTTGCATATAGGGTGAATGAACCTTCCCGAATCAACGGACAAGGGTTTGCACGGCTTTCACCCCGCCGTCAGCACTTGGTTCCGTAGTACCTTTCCTTCGGCGACCAACGCCCAGGCCCAGGCGTGGCCGTTGATCCGCCAGCGCCGCTCGACGCTGATCGCCGCGCCCACCGGCTCCGGCAAGACGCTGACGGCCTTCCTGGCAGTGCTAGACGACCTGGTGCACCAAGGCCTGGCCAACGGCGGCGAACTGCCGGACCAAACCCTGGTGGTGTATGTGTCGCCGCTCAAGGCGCTATCCAACGATATCCAGATTAACCTGCAAAACCCGCTGGCCGGCATTACCGAACATCTAGAGAAGCGGGGGCTGCCGCCGCTGGTAATCCGCACCGCTGTGCGCACCGGCGACACCCCGCAAAAAGACCGCGCCCAGATGCGCAAACGCGCACCGCATATTCTGGTAACCACTCCTGAATCGCTCTACGTGCTGCTCGGCTCGGATTCCGGCCGGCACATGCTCGCCAGCACACGTACGGTGATCGTCGATGAGATCCACGCCATCGCCGCTAGCAAGCGCGGCAGCCACTTGGCCTTGAGCCTGGAGCGCCTGCAAGGGCTGTGTGCCGAGCCATTGACCCGTATCGGCTTGTCGGCCACGCAAAAACCCATCGAAGCCGTCGCGCGCTTTTTAGTCGGCACCAAACGTGATTGCGCCATTGTGGATATCGGCCACGCCCGCCCCCGTGACCTGGCGATCGAAGTGCCGCCGGTGCCGCTCTCGGCGGTGATGGCCAACGACGTGTGGGAGTTGGTCTACGATCGCCTCGCGCAATTGGCCCGTGAACACCGCACCACCCTGGTATTCGTCAACACCCGGCGCCTGGCCGAACGCCTGGCCCGGCACTTGAGCGAGCGCCTGGGCAAGACCGCCGTGGCCGCTCACCACGGCAGTCTGGCCAAAGAGATGCGCCTGGACGCCGAACAGCGCCTCAAGGCCGGCGAACTGCAAGTGTTGATCGCCACGGCGTCCCTGGAGCTGGGGATTGATATCGGCGAAGTGGACCTGGTGTGCCAGATCGGCTCACCCGGTTCCATCAACGGCTTCCTGCAACGGGTCGGCCGTTCCGGGCACCAGGTCGGCGGCACGCCCAAGGGGCGCCTGTTTGCCACCACCCGCGACGACCTGATCGAGTGCGCCGCGCTGCTCGACTGCGTGCGCCGTGGCGAGCTGGATACCTTGCATATTCCGGTGGCACCGCTCGATGTACTCGCCCAGCAGATCATCGCCGAGGTCAGCGCCCAGGAATGGCCGGAACAGGCGCTGCTGGCGCTTATCCACCGCGCCGCGCCTTACGCCGAACTGGATGAACGCCACTACCAGGCCCTTTTGCAGATGCTCAGCGAGGGCTACAACGGCCGCCAGGGCATGCGCAGCGCCTACCTGCACCGCGACGCCGTGGCCCACACCCTGCGCGGCCGCCGTGGCGCCAGGCTCACGGCGGTAACCAGCGGCGGCACGATCCCCGACAATGCCGACTACAGCGTGTTGCTGGAGCCGCAAAGCCTGAATATCGGCAGCGTCAACGAAGACTTTGCGGTGGAAAGCATCGCCGGGGATATCTTCCAGCTCGGCAATACCTCCTATCGCATCCTACGGGTCGAAGCCGGCAAGGTGCGGGTCGAAGATGCCCAGGGCCAACCCCCGACCATTCCGTTCTGGTTGGGTGAAGCCCCCGGGCGCAGCAACGAGTTATCGGTGGCCGTGGCCCGCTTGCAAGGGCAATTGGACAGATTGCTCGGCGCCACGCCCGGCGACCTGCAACCGGCCCTCGACTGGCTTACCGGTACCCTGGGTCTCAATGTCGCCAGCGCCGACCAACTGTTGGATTACCTCGCCCGGTCGCGCCAGGCCCTGAGCGCCTTGCCGTCCCAGGACACATTGATCATGGAACGGTTTTTCGATGCGTCCGGCGGCACCCAACTGATCATCCACACGCCGTTTGGCAGCCGCATCAACCGCGCCTGGGGCCTGGCCTTGCGCAAGCGCTTTTGCCGTACCTTCAATTTCGAGCTGCAAGCGGCGGCCAGTGAAAATGCCATCGTGCTGTCGTTGTCCACCAGTCACAGCTTCGCGCTGGATGAGGTGTGGCGTTACCTCAACAGCAACAGTGCCGAGCACATCCTGATCCAGGCCGTGCTGGATGCGCCACTGTTCGGTGTGCGCTGGCGCTGGAATGCCGGCGTGGCCCTGGCGCTGCCGCGTTATACCGGCGGGCGCAAGGTGGCGCCGCAGATCCAGCGTATGAAGAGCGAAGACCTGATCGCCAGCGTATTTCCCGACCAGATCGCCTGCCTGGAAAACCTCGCCGGCGAACGCGAAATCCCCCACCACCCGCTGGTGGAGCAAACCCTCGACGACTGCCTGCACGAGGCCATGGACAGCGACGCCTGGCTGGCGCTGCTGCGGCGTATGGAACGCGGCGACGTGCGGTTGATCAGCCGCGACCTGCCCGCGCCCTCGCCCATGGCCGCAGAAATCCTCAGCGCTAAACCCTATACCTTCCTCGACGACGCCCCCCTGGAAGAGCGCCGCACCCAGGCCGTGCTCAACCGCCGCTGGAGCGACCCGCAGAGCACTGACGACTTGGGCGCCCTGGATGCCGACGCCATCGCCGGTGTACGCGAAGAAGCCTGGCCGGCGCCCAATGGCCTGGATGAAATGCATGAAGCGTTGATGAGCCTGGCGTGCATCGCAGCGGGCGAAGTTACGCCGCAATGGGCCCAATGGTTGCAGGCACTGCGCAAGGCCGGGCGGGCCTATCAGTTGCCCAACGGAATGTGGGTCGCCGTAGAGCGCTTGAATTGTTTGCAGGCGCTGTATCCCAACGATCTGCCGTTGCTGCCGGGGTTCGATGAGCCCTGGTCCTTTGATGAAGCGCTGGTGGAAGTGCTGCGTGCGCGCCTCAGTGGTTTCGGCCCACTGACCCTGGTCGAGATCGCAGCGCCCCTGGCATTACCGGTGGTGGCGCTTACCCAGGCCCTGGCACGCCTGGAACAAGAAGGCTACGTGCTGCGCGGTCACTTCAGCCCCGGCGTGGGTGAAGAACAATGGTGCGAACGTCATTTGCTGGCGCGCATTCATCGCTACACGGTCAAGCGCCTGCGCCGGGAAATCGAGCCGGTGGCATTGCAGGATTTCATGCGCTTTCTGTTCGATTGGCAGCACCTGTCCGACAGCACACGCGGCCAGGGCAGCGCCGTGTTGCCGCAAATCGTCGGCCAGTTCGAAGGCTATGCCGCCGCCACGTCAGCCTGGGACACAGACCTGCTCAGCGCCCGCATCAAGGATTACTCATCGACCTGGCTCGATGACCTGTGCCGCAGCGGCAAGCTGGTCTGGACGCGCCTGAGCAACAAGGCCGGCGCCATGGCGTTGCGCAGCACCCCGGTGGTTTTGCTCCCCCGTAGCCAGGTAGCGTTGTGGAGCGGGCTGACCGAGCCTACCGACAGCACCACCTTGTCGCCCAAGACGCAGAAGGTCCACCTCTGCGCGAGCATGGCGCGCTGTTTTTCGATGAACTGGTACATGAGGCCCATTTGCTGCGCAGCGAGCTGGAGACAGCCTTGCAGGAATTGGTAGGCGCCGGCTTGGTGAATGCTGACAGCTTCGCCGGCCTGCGCGCCTTGACCACCCCCGCCAGCAAACGCCAGGCGCGCAGCAGTCGACGTGGGCGCGGGGCGTTTGTCGGCGGTATGGACGACGCCGGGCGTTGGGCCTTGGTTCGCCGCTCGGCGACCGCCGCCGGCGCGCATACGGCCGAGACCCTGGAGCATGTGGCGATGACCCTGCTGCGCCGCTATGGCGTGGTGTTCTGGCGGCTGCTGGAGCGCGAGGCGGATTGGTTACCGAATTGGCGCGAGTTGCTGCGCACTTTCCATCGGTTGGAGGCGCGAGGCGAGATCCGTGGCGGGCGGTTTGTCAGTGGGTTGGCGGGAGAGCAGTTTGCATTGCCGGAGGCGATACCGTTGCTGCGCGAGGTGCGGCGACGGCCCCATGACGGGAGTTTAATTGCGGTGTGTGGGGCGGATCCGTTGAATCTTGTCGGCACGCTGTTGCCGGGAGCCAAGGTGCCAGCGGTAAGCGGTAACCGGGTTGTGTACCGTGATGGGGTGCCGGCGGCGGTGATGGTAGGGGGCAAGCAGCAGGTTTTGTTGGAGGTGGATCAGCACGCGGTACAGCAGAAGTTGATCAGGCGCTGACCTTGAGGGCCTCATGATTGAGACCTGGGCTGCTCCGTCAACACCACCGCGTCCTGCTCATGCTCCTGCGCCACACGCTTAGGCAACAACACCTGTTGTGGATAAGTTTGCGCAAAATGCACCTCATCACAGTTATCCACAAGCTTTTTCAACCGTTGATTAAACGCCCGGCTGACTGCGTATTGGCCACCCGAAACCGTGCGGAACTGCGCGGTGAGCACCACGCCATTGAGGTCCATCTTGTCCACCCCGAACACCTCCAACGGCCCTTGCAGGTTGTACTTGAGGAACACATCGTCGCGGATCGACTGGCCGGCCTCGCGGATCAGCTCCACGGCCTTGTCTACGTCAGTGTCGTAGGTGAACTGCACCGAGAAGAACGCGTAGGCGAATTGACGCGACTGGTTGGTGACCGCCTTGATCTGCCCGAACGGCACCGAATGCACAAACCCCTTGCCGTCACGCAGGCGCAGGGTGCGGATGGTCAGGCCCTCCACGGTGCCGGCGTGACCAGAGTCGAGCACCACCCAATCGCCGATGGACAGGGTGTCTTCGATAATGATGAACAGGCCAGTAATCACGTCCTGCACCAATTGCTGGGAACCGAAACCGATCGCCAGTCCCACCACCCCGGCGCCCGCCAGCAAAGGCGCGACATTGATGCCCAGGTTGGCCATGGTGGTAATCGCGCAGATCACCACCAGGATGATCTTCACTGCATTGCGCAGCAGCGGCAGGATGGTTTTGACCCGGGTGCTGGGCTGGCGACTGGAGCGTTTATTCACCGGTGGTTTGAGGGCTTCCTGAATCGCGGTGTCGAGCACCACCCAGAACAGCCATGTCACCAACAGGATCAGGCCGATACTGCTGAGGGAATCACTGATGGCCCGGCCCACCGAGTTGCGCTGGGCGAATTCGAACAGCGAAACGCCCCAGATACGCCCGAGTATCTCGATAAACGCGATGGCCATGACGATACGCAAAATCGCGTGCAGCAAACTCAGGAAGCGTTCCTTGTAGGCGCTGCTGCGTTGGATCGATACCTGGCTGCGGGACTTGAACAGGTGTTGCAGCACGGTGCTGAGAAACACCGTGCCGATCAGTAACAAGGTGGTGAGCAACGCGCAGCGCAGGGCCTCTTGGTTGTCGTCACCGGCACCGATCAGGTTGACCGCCGACACCAGCACCATCAACAGAATCGGCCAGTACCAGAGCCCGGAAAACACCCGCAGCGACTGTTGCAATGCTGGATGTTTGAGACGCTGGGCCAACGGCCGGTTGCGGATCAAATGGGCCACCGGCCGACGCAGGCGTACCACCAGTACGCCAAAGATGACCGCGGCAAACAGGCCGGTAAACACGGCAATGCTGCTGGTGATATTGCCGCCCAACTGACGAGCGATTTGCGGGCTGGTCAGTGCATCGCTGAGGGCCGCGAGAAAGCCGATCAGGAATAGAGGCTTGGGGCAATAGTCACGAATGATCTGCACGGCAGGCCGCTTGTGGCCGACGTTGAACATGACAATGACGCACAGCAACAGCGAGGTGGAAAAGATGCCACTGCTGGTGGCGTAGGCAAAACACAGTGCCAGGGCTCGGCCGACAGACGTGGGTAAAAAGTGACTGACATAAAGGGTCAGCGGCAGGCAGATCAGCGCTGGAATCGTGTAGGGAACTACATAGCCCAGCAAGCCTTGCAGCCGTTGGCGCCGCGCGAGGAATGGGCGGCGGCTCGAGCGTTGCACAACCAGGCGCCCAAGTATCGTCAAGACCGCAAAGGCACCGACCCACACCCCAGACAACAGCAGGAAATCGCCCGCCACGCTCCACGGCGAGCGTGCGGCTGTCTGGTCTACCAGGCGCCCTACTTCGTCCGCGGCGCGATCAGCACGCAGGCGCCAGGCGTCGATGAGGTTCTGGTCGAGGTCGAGCTTGTTCTGCACGTCGTCGATGCTTGAACTGATGGCCCCGAGCAGCCCGCCTTCTACCAGCAGTTCCGGCTTGGCCGGCGTTTCGGCAGCGGGCGCCGTTGCCGCGGCTTGCAGGGCGCCATTGCCGCAGAGCAGCAGCGCGACGAGCAGTAATGCAGTCTTTGGATTCAGCAAAACAGCAAGCTCCTTCAGCAGGGTCTGTAAGGAACTGACGAGCTTGGGCCCTTATCGTTCCCTGCGTTTGCAATGCCCCTCCCACATTTCACCCCCTGTACCGCCTGTAGGAATGTGGAAACTTTCAGCCAAACAGCGCAGTCATCCCATAACGGAGGTCACCTCACCCACCATCCACGGGAGCACACATGGCGGCGATTCACATCGGCATTTCCGGCTGGCGCTACACGCCCTGGCGCGGGGACTTTTACCCCGAAGGGCTGACCCAGAAACGCGAGTTGCAGTTTGCGTCACGCGCCGTCAACAGCATCGAAATCAACGGCTCGTTCTATGCGTTGCAAACCCCCAAGCGCTACGCCGAGTGGTATGCCGATACGCCCGAAGGTTTCCTGTTCAGTGTCAAGGCGCCCCGTTTCATCACGCATATCCTGCGCCTGCGGGACGTGCACAAGCCGATGGCGAATTTCTTCGCTTCCGGGGTGCTGGAACTCAAAGAAAAACTCGGCCCCATCCTCTGGCAGTTTCCGCCCAGCTTCAAATTTGACGCCACGCTGTTCGAAACCTTCCTGGCCCAATTACCCACCGATACCCAACAGGCGGCGGCCCTCGCCCGCCAGCATGAGCCACGCCTGAACGGCAAGGCGAGCATGAAGGCCTATGCCAAGAAACCTTTGCGCCATGCCGTGGAGATTCGCAACAAGAGTTTTGCCGTGCCGGAGTTCATCCAACTGCTGGATAAGCACGGTGTGGCGCTGGTGGTCGCGGACACCGCCGGCAAGTGGCCGTACATGGAAGACGTGACCGCCAACTTCATGTACCTGCGCTTGCACGGCGACAAGCAGTTATACGCCAGTGGTTATAGCGCCGAAGCGCTCCAGCGCTGGGGTGACCGCATCGAACGCTGGGCCCAGGGCAAGCAGCCTGCCGATGCACACCTGGTCGACCCGCACCACACACCCCGCAGGCGTAAACAGCGCGATGTGTTCTGTTTTTTCGACAACGACATCAAAGTTCGCGCCCCCTTCGATGCACGCCAATTGCTGCAACGCTTCGGACTGGACGAACACCTGCTCAGCGAGCCTGGCCGACTGCCGGAACCAGGAGTATTGCCATGACGCATCCAGAGCTGATCCCCACCCCGCCGACCACCGCCATCACCCGTTTCACGGTGCTGACGGTCAATATCCACAAGGGTTTCACCGCACTGAATCGCCGCTTCATTTTGCCCGAACTGCGTGAAGCGGTGCGCAGCGTGGGCGCCGACATGGTGTTCTTGCAGGAGATCCATGGCACTCACGAACGCCATCCCCAGCGCTACAGCGACTGGCCAAAAATGCCGCAGTATGAGTTCCTGGCCGACAGCATCTGGCCGCAGTTTGCCTATGGGCGCAATGCGGTGTACCCCCATGGCGACCATGGCAATGCACTGCTGTCGAAATTCCAGATCATCCGCTACGACAACCTCGACATTTCGCAAAGCGGCCATGAAAACCGCGGCCTGCTGCATTGCGTGTTGCGCCTGCCGGGCAGCGGCCAGCAGGTGCACGCGATCTGCATCCACCTGGGCTTGCGCGAGGTGCATCGCCAACAACAATTGCGGTTGCTGGAACAACGTATCAGCGAGATTCCGGCCGATGCGCCGTTGGTGGTCGCTGGCGATTTCAACGACTGGCGGCAAAAAGCCGACCTGAGCGAAAGCGGTTTGCAGGAAGTGTTCATGCACACCCTTGGCAAACCGGCGCGCACCTTCCCGGCACGCCTGCCGTTGCTGCCGCTGGACCGCATTTATGTGCGTAACTTGACGGTGCACAACCCGCGCGTACTCACCACTCGCCCTTGGTCCCATCTCTCAGACCATGTGCCGCTGTCGGTGGAGGTTGAGCTATGAACGTCGCGGTAGACCATATCGCCACAGACCAACCGCCAGATGACAGCAAAGCGCGGGATCTGGATTACGGCTGGCAGAGCGGCAACCAGGTGGCGTTGCTGGAGAACGGCGAGGCGTACTTTCCCGCTGTGTTCGAGGCTTTGCGGGCGGCAGAGCGCGAGATCCTGCTGGAGACCTTCATCCTCTTTGAAGACAAGGTCGGCTTTGAGCTGCACAGCATCCTCATCGAGGCGGCCAAGCGTGGGGTAAAGGTGGTGGTCAGCCTCGACGGTTTTGGTTGCGGCGAGCTGAGCCCGGGCTTCCTGCGGGAGTTGGCCGAAGCCGGGGTGATGGTGCAGATGTTCGACCCGGCGCCCAAGACCTTCGGCATACGCACTAACTGGTTTCGCCGCCTGCACCGCAAGATTGTCGTGGTGGATGCCCGCGTGGCGTTTATCGGCGGGATCAATTTTTCTGCTGACCACTTGGCGGATTTCGGCCCCGAAGCCAAGCAGGATTACTCAGTACAGGTGATCGGCCCGGCCGTGGCCGACCTGCACCATTTCGCCCTCGCCCAAAGTGGCCGCCAGGTGCGCAGCCGTCGCGGTTGGCGACGGCGCCAGCAACGGCCTTCGCCCTGGACGAACGAGCCAGGCGACGGCCTGGTGCGCCTGATTTATCGCGATAACATTCAGCATCGTGACGATATCGAGGAGGCGTATATCCACGCCTTGAGCCAGGCTCGGCGGCGCGTGGTGATCGCCAACGCGTATTTCTTCCCCGGCTATCGCCTGCTTCGCGAGATCCGCAACGCGGCGCGCCGTGGCGTGCAGGTGCAGTTGATCATGCAGGGCCAGCCCGACGTGCTGTTGGCGAAACTGGCCGCGCGCATGCTCTATGACTACTTGCTCAAGGATGGCGTGGTGATTCACGAATACTGCCAACGCCCGCTGCACGGCAAGGTGGCGCTGGTGGATGACGAATGGAGCACCGTCGGCTCCAGCAACCTGGACCCACTGAGCCTGGCATTAAACCTGGAAGCCAATGTGCTGATTCGCGACCGGGCTTTCAATCAGCAGCTCTACGAACGCCTGGAAGCCCTCGCCCGAAATCATTGCCAGACCATGCCGGAAAAGCGCAAGCCGCGCCTGTGGCTCTGGCGCTTGACCGTGGGTTTCCTGGTGTTTCATGTGATGCGCCATTTCCCGGTACTGGCCAGTTGGTTACCGGCCCACAAACCGCGTTTGAAACCTTTTGAGGCCACGCCCCATGACGTCTGAAGCCCGCCCCCAAGCGCAAGCCTCTGGGTTCAAGCGCTGGAAGAAACCGCTGACGATCGCGTTCTTCGTGCTGCTGATCGTGTTGTTTACCCTGCTGGCCCGGCGCATCGACTGGAGCGAAGTGTTCCAGACCCTGAGCGAGTTCAAGCTGCGCACATTGTTCATCGCCGGCGCGCTGACGCTGTGCAGTTTTATCGTCTATGCCTGCTTCGACTTGATCGGCCGCACCTACATTCGCCAGCCGTTGCGTTGGAAGCAGATATTGCCGGTGGGTTTCATCAGCTACGCGTTCAACCTCAACCTCAGCGCCTGGGTCGGTGGCATCGCCATGCGGTATCGGCTGTATTCACGCCTGGGCGTGAGCACCAGCAATATCGCCAAGATCCTCGGCCTGAGCCTAGCCACCAATTGGTTCGGCTATATGGCGTTGGCCGGGGTGGTGTTCAGCAGCGGGTTGGTGACCCTGCCGCCGGGCTGGAAGCTCAGCAGCGGCGCCTTGCAAGGGGTCGGGGGGTTGTTGGTGCTCGCGAGCCTGGGCTACCTGGCGGCGTGCCGGTTTTCGAAAAAGCGCGCGTGGTCGATCCGCGGTATCGAGATCAACTTGCCGTCGCTGCGTATGGCCTGTTTGCAACTGGCCCTGGGTGCGTTGAACTGGTCGTTGATGGCGGCGGTGATATTTGCCTTGTTGCCCGCCAAACTGGATTACCCCCTAGTGCTGGGGGTGCTGTTGATCAGCGCAATTGCCGGGGTGGTCACCCATATTCCCGCCGGCTTGGGGGTTTTGGAGGCGGTGTTCATTGCGCTGTTGCAGCATGAAGCGTCGCGGGGGAGTTTGCTGGCCGGGCTGATCGCGTACCGGGCGATTTATTTTATCTGCCCGTTGTTGATTGCACTGGTGATGTATTTGGGGGTGGAGGCCAAGGCCAAGGCGTTGCGGGTTAAGAAAACTGCCTGATGAGACGGTGGTGACGGTGGAATCGCTATCGCGGGCAAGCCCGGCTCCCACAGGGGAATGCATTCCCAGGTGGGAGCCGGGCTTGCCCGCGAAAGCGATCACAAGGGCAACGACTATCGAGCCTGAATGATGCTCAACCGCTCCCCCACCACCATCTCGGTAATCCAGTCCACCAGGATCGAGGTGTAGGCCTGTTGCGACACCGGGTCGCTCAGGGAATGGTCGGCGCCGTCGATGATGCGGTGGGTCAGGGAGTGGGTTTGCTGGCACGCCGCGCGGTAACTCATGATGGTGGCGTGAGGCACATGGTCGTCGGTTTCCGATTCGACAATCAGCACATCGCCGGTAAATTGCGCGCAGGCATGCAGGGCACGGTTGGTTTCGGCGTGCACGAGGGTGCCGCGGTAATCCATCAGGTCGGCTTTATCCAAGTCGCGCTTGGGCTTGAGCCATTCCTGATCGCGGTACAGCGCCGGCACTCGCAGCGCCAGCCAACGTACCGGGCGCAATGAGGTGAGGATCGCTGCCAAGTAGCCGCCATAACTGGTGCCCACCACTGCCACCGCCGAGGTGTCGATAGCCGGGTGGGACAGCAGGCGGTCGTAGGCGGCCAGCAGGTCGCGCAGGTTGTCTTCGCGGGTGACGCGCGACAAAGGGATGCCGGTGCCAGCATGGCCACGCAGGTCGAAGGTCAGGCACACACACCCAAGGCCTGCGATACCTTTGGCCCGCTCCAGGTCGCGCTCCTGGCTGCCGCCCCAGCCGTGCACGAACAACACACCGGGTACTTTGGACTTGGGACTGAGGAAGGTCCCGCTCATCTGCTCGTCGTCTATATCGATGGTGATGCTCTCGCTTCTAGCCGTCATAAGTCTTGACCGTCACATATTTGAGTAGAAAGTCGCTGTTCTCGGCCGGGCCTCGGTATACCTCGATGGCATCCGCCGGCAGCGCTTGGTCTACATAGGTTTCTACCGAGGACACACGGATGGCTTTAAGGCCCGGATGGTTGATAAAACTCTGCAACGCCGCGACTTCCGCGCTGCTGGCCCCGCCCATGCGCCAGGATTGTTCGAGCACACCACTGCGGCGCTGGCCTGTGCTGTCCAGGCCTTGGGCGATGTCGTAGTTGCGGCGCGAGGCGAAGAAGCTTGGGTAGGCTTCGTCCGCAGCACGGTCGAAAACCAGCGCCTGTTCAATGGCCTCACGCACGTCTTCACGCAGATCCAGTTTGAGCAGGGCAGCATAATCACCGGGGACGACCAGCAGATCGGAACCGCCGTAGACCTCTTCCCCCTGCCCGTCTTGGGTCAGGTGCTGCTCGCCGCAGTAGCTAATGAGGTGATCGCCAATAAAACTCTGGCCCACGCTGTGGGTGACCACCGCGTGCAGGTCTTGTTCCAGCACCACGCCTTCATTGAACATTCGGGCCGCTTCCGGGCGCGCCACTATCGCGTCGAACTCATCCAGGCTGTGGATAACTTCCTGCCCGCGCCCTGCACAGGCGTTCACGGGTTTCAGACGAATCGGGCCACTGTAGAGCAAGCGGGTCGCGGCAGGCCGCGCGTCCTCAAGGGCGAACACACTCACCCCGTCCAACACTACGTCACGCACGCGCTCGCAGAATGTCGGCGACCAGCCTTCGGGCGCCTTGGCCTCGGGACTCAGCAGGCCATGCGTGATGGCCTTGGTGCAGATAAAAGCGTGATCGACATAGCCGCCCCACAGATCGCCAGGCCCCTTGATATTGAGCTGGCGCGCTTGGGCTGGCCCGACCAGGGTTTGCGTGGGCAGCAGATACAATTCCCGACCCGCATGCAGGGCCGGGTCGTAACTGCCACCGAACTTGAGCCCCAGGATCTGCGCCAGCCAGCGTGCGAGGGCGCGGTTGGTTTCGATTTCATGCAGGGGCGCCCCCTCTCGCATGGAGTGGGCGACCACCAACTTCTTGCGACTTATGGGGGTCATGCGGTCCCCTTTTCCATCAACCTTTGTGTAGCAATGAGGTTGCATGGATCAGGCCAACGCTGTGATTGAGCGGATAGTTGTTAAATCAATCAGTTGCGCAAAAAGTGATGGCCGTTAGCCTGTTTTATTCTGCACGACCCGGGGCGAACCCTGCGGCGTTCTGCACGATTCAAACCCCAAAGCGGTTGCGGTAATCGCTGGGGGACAGGCCGGTGATTTTCTTGAAAATGGTACGAAAGGCACCGGGGTCTTGATAGCCCACGGTCCAGGCAATGTGATCGATGGTGCCGTTGGTGAACTCCAGCATCTGCCGCGCCTTGCCGACCCGCAGGTGTTGGCAGTACTCGGTGGGTTTCAATCCGGTGGCGTTGCGAAAGCGCCGTAGAAAGGTGCGCTCTTCCAGGTTCGCCTCCTGCGCCATCGCTGCCACGGACACGTCCACCGCGCCACTGGCTTGCAGCCAATGCTGGACCTTGAGGACCGCACCATCACCGTGCCTGAGAAGCGGCGCAAAGTTACTCCCACATTGGCTGGCGCTGGCGCTGTGTTCGATCACCAGAAAACGCGCCGTATCGGCCGCCACGCTCGGGCCCATCAGCCGGTCGACCAGGCGCAGGCCCAGTTCCGACCAGGCCATCAGCCCAGCGGAGGTGATCAGGTCGCCGTCATCGACAATAGGTTTATCCGCTTCCAGTCGCACCGCCGGGTAACAGGCCGCAAAAGACTTCGCGGAGGACCAGTGGGTGGTGGCACTGCGGCCATCCAACAGGCCGCTGCGCGCCAGCATGATCGAGCCGATGCACACGCCGCCCAGCACGGTGCCGCCCGCATGTTGCAGGCGCAGCCATTCCAGCAGCGCAGGCGGCGCCTGGTCTTCGGTGAATTCTGCAATCGAGGGCGGCACCAACACGGCCATCATCGGTTGCTCGGGGCCTGGGTGGCTGTCGAACGTGCGCGCGGGCGTGCCGTGGGCATCTACCTGCCAGTGGCTGACCCGCAGCAGCGGCAGTTGCGCAGAGTCATGCTCGGCGGCGATGCGGTTAGCGACCCCGAACAGGTCAGTCAGCCCGTGGACTGCGGCGAGTTGCGCACCTTGGTAGATCAACACACCCAGCTCGACAGTGCTGCGTTGCGCGGCCATTGTCAGTTTTCCCCCTGTTATTGTCGGTGCGGCCAATTCTCGGCGTGATCGCCAGCTAAGATACTAGGCCCATCAACCCATCACGAGGCAACACACATGGCCAAGCAGGCGCTCATCCTAATCGATATCCAGAACGACTACTTCCCCCAGGGCAAGTGGCCGCTCGACGGCGTGGAAGCCGCAGCGGACAAGGCAGCGCAGGTGCTACAGGCGTTTCGACAAGCAGGCGATGCGGTGATTCATGTACGGCATGAGTTCGCTGGCGACGACGCACCGTTCTTCACACCGGGCTCCGAAGGCGCGCACTTGCATGCCAAGGTGCTCAACGAGGGCGAGGAACCGGTGGTGCTCAAACACTTCGTGAATGCGTTTCGCCAAACCAACCTGCGCGAACTGCTGGAACAGCGCAGCATCACCGACGTGGTGGTGGTAGGCAGCATGAGCCATATGTGCATTGACGCCGTGGTACGGGCGGCGGCGGACCTGGGCTACAAGGTTACGGTGATCCATGATGCCTGCGCGACCCGCGACCAGGAATTCAACGGGCAGGTGATTCCGGCGGCGCAGGTGCACGGGGCGTACATGGCCTCCCTGGCCTTTGGCTATGCGGGTGTGGTGTCGGCAGAGGAATATTTGAAGGCCCAAGCAGCGGCCGCGTGACCGCCAATCAGGCCGATCGCTTTAGCGTGTGGCGATGATGAACAGGCGCGGAAAGGGCAACAACACCGTGCCATCGGCCAGGGCGGGATAAGCCTGGGTAATTCGCGCCTGGTATTGCTGCAGGAAGGCGGCTTTTTCATCGTCGGTCAACGGCGCAAGAAAAGGCCGCAATGCCGAAGCCTTGAACCACTCCACCACCGCCGTGTGGTCCGCCAACGGGTGGTGATAGGTGGTGCGCCATACATCCACGGTACTGCAATACTTGCTCAACAGTTCGTAGTAGTAACTGGCGGTGTGCCGCTCATTGTGTTTGACCGCCCCTATCTTCGCCGACCACGGGCCATCGGCCGCAACTTCACGGGCCAGGCGATGGGCGGGCTCGTCAAGGTTGTCCGGGGTTTGCACCGCCAGCGTACCGCCTGGGTTCAGTTGGTGGACCAAGTGCGGGTAGAGCGTGGCGTGGTCGGGCAGCCATTGCAGCGAGGCATTGGCCAGAATCACATCCAAGCGTTGCGCAGGATGCCAGGCGCCGATATCTGCCAGCTCGAAGTTCAACCTGGGCAGGCGCTTGCGGGCGTCTACCAACATGTCATCGGAGCTGTCCATGCCAGTGACGTGCGCTTGGGGGAAACGCTCGGCCAGCACTTCGGTGGAGTTTCCCGGCCCGCACCCCAGGTCGACTGCGGTGCCCACGTCGGTGTTGGGAATTGCCGCAATCAGGTCACGGACAGGGCGAGTGCGCTGCTGTTCGAACATCGTGTACTGCTTGGCGGACCAGGTCATCACAGCCTTCCTTCTTTCTTAGAGGTGGCGACAGCCTAAATCTTGTGAGCCATGAGAACAAATGCTGGGGTTGGTGTGCTGCCTGCAAAAAGGCAGCGCGTGCACCGACGCCTGTTCATCGCCCATAAAAAAACCCCGATGCTTTCGCTATCGGGGGTTTTGTTTGTTCAGGGTCGGTCTTGGACCTTAGAACGGGATATCGTCATCAAAGCTGTCGAAATCCGGAGCCGGTTGCGGAGCAGCCTGTTGTGGTGCTGGGCGCGACTCACGCTGTGGCTGCTGGCTTGGCTGCGGACGCGACTGCTGTGGGCGCGGTGCCGAGTTGGACATGCCGCCCTGGCCCTGTTGGTCGCCCTGTGGACGGCCGCCCAGCAGTTGCATGGTGCCTTGCATGTCGACCACGATTTCGGTGGTGTAACGCTTGATGCCGTCTTTTTCCCACTCACGGGTTTGCAGTTTGCCTTCGATGTAGACCTGCGAACCTTTGCGCAGGTATTCACCGGCGATCTCTGCGACCTTGCCGAACATCGACACGCGGTGCCATTCGGTCTTCTCGACCTTCTGGCCGGTCTGCTTGTCGGTCCACTGTTCGCTGGTCGCCAGGCTCAGGTTGGTCACGGCGTTACCGTTAGGCAAGTAGCGAACTTCGGGATCCTGGCCGCAAGTACCGACCAATATGACTTTGTTAACCCCACGGGCCATAACGTTCTCCTAGGCTGGGCGCGCTGTCGGCACTGGGTTGACCAGTTGCTCGAGCGTCGCGCGATCCAATAATTCGGTGTCCAATTTGATGTAAATGGCCGCCTCTTCAGCGACCACGACTGCATCCGTTACCCCTACGACAGCCTTCAGGCGCTCTACCAGGCCGGCTTCGCGGATCGCCTCGGGCGATAGCGGCAAACGCAGACTGGTGACGTAGGGAGGTTCGCGCATGGTAACAGCAAAGACCAGCCAAAGTGCAGCCAGCCCGGCGCATCCGAGGAACACAACCGACAAACCGCCATGCTGGAACATCCAGCCGCCCATGATGCCGCCCAACGCAGAACCCAGGAACTGGCTGGTGGAATACACCCCCATGGCCGTGCCCTTACCGCCTGCCGGTGAAACTTTACTGATCAGTGACGGCAACGACGCTTCGAGCAGGTTGAAGGCGGTGAAAAACACCACCGTACCAATCACCAATGCTCGCAGGCTGTCGCCGAACTGCCAGAAGAATAGTTCAGTGAGCATCAATGTCGCGACGGCGCCGAGTAAAACTCGTTTCATTTTGCGTTTCTTCTCGCCATAGATGATGAACGGGATCATGGCGAAGAACGAAATCAACAGCGCAGTGAGGTAGACCCACCAGTGCTGTTCCTTGGGCAGGCCGGCTTTTTCCACCAGGGCCAGGGGCAAGGCGACGAAGCTGCACATCAGCATGGCGTGTAATACGAAGATACCTAAATCCAGGCGCAGCAGGTCCGGGTGCTTGAGCGTCGGCAGCAACGCCTTGCGTGCGACGCCCGATTCACGATGCTGCAGGGTGCCGGTGGAGCGCGGCACCATAAAAGCCACGATCAGGATGCCGAACAACGCCATGCCGCCCGTGGCCAGGAATAGCCCATGCAAGCCGAACGCGCGCGTGAGTAAGGGGCCGACCACCATTGCCACGGCAAAAGACAGGCCGATGGTCATGCCGATCATCGCCATGGCCTTGGTGCGGTGTTGTTCGCGGGTCAGGTCCGACAGCAGCGCCATCACGGCGGCGGAAATCGCACCGGCGCCCTGCAGGATGCGTCCGGCGATCACGCCCCAGATCGAATCGGACTGGGCCGCTAGCACACTGCCAAGGGCGAATACGATCAGCCCGAGATAGATCACCGGGCGACGGCCAATGCGGTCGGAAATAATCCCGAACGGAATCTGGAAAATTGCCTGGGTCAGGCCATAGGCGCCAATCGCCAGGCCGATCAAGGCGGGGGTCGCCCCTGCGAGATCCATCCCATAGGTGGCCAGCACCGGCAACACCATAAACATGCCCAGCATACGGAAGGCGAACACCAGGGCCAGACCGCTTGCCGCTCGGGTCTCGCCGCTACTCATGCGTTCGCTGTGGGGATCGTGCATGGAAAAACCTCGTGTGAACCGGCGGCGATTCTACCAGTCCCATCGATTGAGAGGGTATATGCGGCGCTTTGCCGCGCAGCTTTCATGTAAGGCTGCAAGCGGCGTTTTGACAGTGTATATTCATCCAGTCTTTAGCCGTATACTCCGGCATCATTTACGCCCGCCGTGCGAGGCCATCTTGGACAAGATCCTGATTCGTGGGGCTAGAACCCACAACCTGAAGAACATCGACCTGACCCTGCCCCGGGACAAACTGATCGTCATCACCGGCTTGTCCGGCTCCGGCAAATCGTCCCTGGCGTTCGACACGCTGTATGCCGAAGGTCAGCGTCGCTATGTGGAATCCCTGTCGGCCTACGCCCGGCAGTTCCTGTCGATGATGGAAAAGCCCGATGTCGACACCATTGAAGGCCTGTCGCCGGCTATTTCCATCGAGCAGAAATCCACGTCCCACAACCCGCGCTCCACCGTGGGTACCATTACCGAAATCTACGACTATCTGCGCCTGCTGTATGCGCGCGTGGGCATTCCGCGCTGCCCGGACCACGATATTCCCCTGGAAGCCCAGACCGTCAGCCAGATGGTCGACCTGGTACTGGCCCAGCCAGAGGGCGCCAAGCTGATGCTGCTGGCGCCCGTCATTCGCGAGCGCAAGGGTGAACACCTGTCGGTCTTCGAAGAACTGCGTGCCCAGGGCTTCGTGCGGGCGCGCATCAACGGCAAGCTCTATGAGCTGGACGAAGCGCCGAAGCTGGACAAGCAGAAAAAGCACTCCATTGATGTGGTGGTCGACCGATTCAAGGTGCGCGCCGACTTGCAGCAGCGTTTGGCGGAATCGTTCGAAACCGCGCTGAAGCTGGCCGATGGCATTGCCCTCGTAGCGCCGATGGACGACGAGCCGGGCGAAGAGATCATCTTCTCCGCGCGCTTCGCCTGCCCGATCTGTGGCCATGCCATCAGTGAGCTGGAACCCAAGCTGTTTTCCTTCAACAACCCGGCCGGCGCCTGCCCGACTTGCGACGGCCTGGGTGTGAAGCAGTTTTTCGATATCAAGCGCCTGGTCAATGGTGACCTGACCCTGGCCGAGGGGGCGATACGCGGATGGGACAGGCGTAACGTCTACTATTTCCAGATGCTCGGGTCATTGGCCTCGCACTACAAGTTCAGCCTGGAAGTGCCGTTCAACCAGCTGCCGGCAGACCAGCAGAAGGTCATTCTGCATGGCAGCGGTTCGCAGAATGTCGACTTCAAGTACCTGAACGACCGTGGCGACATCGTCAAGCGCTCGCACCCGTTCGAAGGCATCGTGCCGAACCTGGAGCGTCGCTACCGCGAGACCGAATCGGCAAGCGTGCGTGAAGAACTGGCAAAATTCCTCAGTACTCAGCCTTGCCCGGATTGCCGTGGCACCCGCCTGCGTCGTGAGGCACGTCACGTGTGGGTAGGCGAAAAGACCCTGCCAGCAGTAACCAACCTGCCAATCGGCGATGCGTGTGAATACTTTGGCGTACTCAAGCTCACCGGGCGACGCGGGGAAATTGCCGACAAGATCCTCAAGGAAATTCGCGAGCGTCTGCAGTTCCTGGTCAACGTTGGCCTGGATTACCTGTCGCTGGACCGTAGCGCCGATACCTTGTCGGGCGGTGAAGCACAGCGAATCCGTCTGGCCAGCCAGATTGGCGCGGGCCTTGTGGGCGTGCTGTATATCCTCGATGAGCCGTCGATTGGCTTGCACCAACGGGATAACGACCGCCTGCTGGGCACGCTGAAACACCTGCGCGATATCGGCAATACCGTGATCGTGGTCGAGCATGATGAAGACGCTATCCGCCTGGCGGACTACGTGGTCGATATCGGCCCCGGCGCGGGTGTGCATGGTGGCCATATCGTTGCCGAGGGCACGCCTGCCGAAGTGATGGCACATCCGGACTCGTTGACCGGCAAGTACCTGTCTGGCCGGGTGAAGATCGAAGTGCCCGCCAAGCGTACGCCGCGCAACAAAAAGATGGCTCTGCACCTCAAGGGCGCGCGCGGGAACAACCTGCGCAATGTCGACCTGGAGATTCCGCTGGGCCTGCTGACCTGCGTGACCGGTGTTTCCGGTTCGGGCAAGTCGACGCTGATCAACAACACCTTGTTCCCACTGAGTGCCACCGCCCTGAACGGCGCGACCACTCTGGAAGCTGCGGCCCACGACAGCATCAAAGGCCTGGAGCATCTGGACAAGGTCGTCGACATCGACCAGAGCCCGATTGGACGCACACCGCGTTCCAACCCAGCCACCTACACCGGGCTGTTTACGCCTATCCGCGAGCTGTTCGCTGGCGTACCCGAGTCGCGCTCACGAGGTTATGGGCCGGGCCGGTTCTCGTTCAACGTCAAGGGTGGGCGCTGCGAAGCCTGCCAGGGCGACGGCCTGATCAAGGTGGAGATGCACTTCCTGCCCGACATCTACGTGCCGTGCGATGTGTGCAAGAGCAAGCGCTACAACCGCGAGACCCTGGAGATCAAGTACAAGGGCAAGAGCATCCATGAAACCCTGGAGATGACAATCGAGGAAGCTCGCGAGTTCTTCGACGCGGTGCCGGCGTTGGCGCGCAAGCTGCAGACGCTGATGGATGTAGGCCTGTCGTACATCAAGCTGGGGCAATCAGCGACCACGCTGTCGGGTGGTGAAGCGCAGCGGGTCAAGCTGTCTCGCGAGCTGTCCAAGCGTGATACCGGCAAAACCTTGTACATCCTCGATGAGCCGACCACTGGCCTGCACTTCGCGGATATCCAGCAGTTGCTGGACGTACTTCACCGCTTGCGGGACCACGGCAATACCGTGGTGGTGATTGAGCACAACCTTGATGTGATCAAGACGGCCGACTGGTTGGTAGACCTGGGGCCGGAAGGTGGTTCGAAGGGTGGCCAGATCATCGCAGTGGGCACGCCAGAGCAGGTTTCCGAAATGCCGCAGTCGCACACCGGTTACTACCTGAAACCATTGCTGGAACGCGATCGGGCCTGATCTTTTCATCGTCCAATAAAAAGCCCCTGCCACTTTGCGGTGACAGGGGCTTTTTTATAGCCGGGAATCAGAACTGCGATTGCAGGTAATTCTCCAGGCCGATCAGCTTGATCAGGCCCAACTGCTTTTCCAGCCAGTAGGTGTGATCTTCTTCGGTGTCATTCAACTGCACCCGCAGTATTTCCCGGGTGACATAGTCGTTGTGCTGCTCACAAAGCTCGATGCCCTTACAGAGTGCAGCACGGACCTTGTACTCAAGGCGAAGATCGGCAGCGAGCATGTCAGGCACTGTGGTACCCACGTCCAGATCATCAGGACGCATACGCGGCGTGCCTTCGAGCATCAGAATGCGGCGCATCAGGGCATCAGCGTGCTGTGCCTCTTCTTCCATTTCGTGGTTGATACGCTCGTAGAGCTCGGTAAAGCCCCAGTCTTCGTACATACGCGAATGGATGAAATATTGGTCACGAGCTGCCAGTTCGCCCGTCAGCAACGTGTTGAGGTAATCGATTACGTCGGGGTGACCTTGCATCGCCCTACATCTCCCTGCTTGAAAGACTGTAGTTTGAACCATGCTGACTTGAAGGTCACGGGACAAACGGCAGAAAAGTGAAGATTTCCGGAGAAAAGTAGCTGAAATAACGCAAAAACCGCCCAAATGAGGGCGGTTCTGCTTATCGTTTAGAGTCAGTTAAGCGATACACCCAGTGCCTTTGCGATTGCTTCTCCATAAGCCGGGTCGGCCTTATAGAAGTGCTGCAGTTGACGCTGGACCACATCGCTGGAAACCCCAGCCATAGCGCCCGCGATGTTATTGGTGAGCAGGGCTTTCTGCTCATCATTCATCAGACGGAACAGCGCACCGGCGTGGCTGTAGTAGTCCGTATCTTCGCGATGATCGTAGCGATCAGCCGCGCCGCTCAGGGTCAATGCTGGCTCTGCATACTGCGGGGCTTGCTTGGGCGCATCGGCATAGCTGTTTGGCTCGTAGTTCGGAGCCGCACCGCCGTTACTACCGAAAGCCATGGAGCCGTCACGCTGGTAGCTGTTAACCGGGCTACGTGGTGCGTTCACCGGCAGTTGCTGGTGGTTGGTGCCCACACGGTAGCGGTGCGCATCGGCGTAGGCAAAAACCCGACCTTGCAGCATACGGTCCGGCGACAGGCCAACGCCTGGGACCATGTTGCTTGGGCCAAATGCGGCCTGCTCGACTTCGGCGAAGTAGTTCTGCGGATTACGATTGAGCTCCAACTCACCCACTTCAATCAACGGGAATTCTTTTTGCGACCAGGTCTTGGTCACGTCAAACGGGTTCTCGTAATGGGCGTTCGCCTGTGCCTCGGTCATGATCTGGATGCACACGCGCCACTTGGGGAAGTCACCGCGCTCGATTGCACCAAACAGATCACGCTGGGCGTAATCAGGATCGGTTCCCGCCAAGCGGGCGGCCTCGGCCGGCGCCAGGTTCTTGATGCCTTGCTTAGTCTTGTAGTGCCACTTCACCCAATGACGCTCACCCTGGGCATTGATCAGACTGTAAGTGTGGCTGCCGAAACCATGCATGTGGCGATAGCCGTCCGGGATGCCACGGTCCGAAAACAGAATGGTGACCTGATGCAGCGCCTCTGGTGAGTGCGACCAGAAGTCCCACATCATCTGCGCGCTTTTCAGGTTGCTCTGCGGCAGGCGTTTCTGGGTGTGGATAAAATCCGGGAATTTCAGCGGATCACGAATAAAGAACACGGGAGTGTTGTTACCCACGATGTCCCAGTTACCCTCTTCGGTATAGAACTTCAGGGCAAAGCCACGTGGATCACGTTCAGTGTCAGCAGAACCGCGCTCACCGCCTACAGTGGAGAATCGCAGGAATGTCGGCGTTTGCTTGCCAACAGATTCGAACAGCTTGGCGCTGGTGTATTGGGTGATGTCCCGGGTGACTGTGAACGTACCGTAGGCGCCCGATCCTTTGGCGTGCACGCGACGCTCAGGGATGTTTTCACGGTTGAAGTGAGCGAGCTTCTCGATCAGGTGGAAATCGTCGAGTAACAACGGACCACGAGGGCCCGCGGAACGGGAGTTCTGGTTATCCGCAACGGGAGCACCGCTGGCGGTGGTAAGGACTTTATTCTGGCTCATGCTCAATCTTCCTCAGGTCGGACTTGGAACTGCCGGCTAATCGGCTTGGAGGGAGTATTGATCATCAACACCACGCCTACAAATTCATTAAATTGCAGGCATCGATAGAGAATAACTAACAACACTCCGTTCGCTATAGTGCAGCGCCCGGCCTATGGAAGCTTGTATAAGTTGCGCTTTTGTTACGCGCACAAAAAACCGGGCACTAGGCCCGGTTCTTCGTTGCAGCTTGTCGTCTTACTCGGCGCTTACAGCTTCGCCGGCAGTAGCACGATCAACCAACTCGACGTACGCCATAGGCGCGTTGTCGCCAGCGCGGAAACCGCACTTGAGGATGCGCAGGTAGCCACCCTCACGGGTAGCGTAACGCTTGCCCAGGTCGTTGAAGAGCTTACCAACGATAGCTTTCGAACGAGTACGGTCGAAAGCCAGACGGCGGTTAGCCAGGCTGTCTGTCTTGGCCAAAGTGATCAGCGGCTCAGCAACGCGACGCAGTTCTTTAGCTTTCGGCAGTGTAGTTTTGATCAGCTCGTGCTCGAACAGCGACACCGCCATGTTTTGGAACATGGCCTTGCGGTGCGAGCTGGTACGGCTCAGGTGACGACCACTTTTACGATGACGCATGGTTCATTCCTTACCAAACTCACGTTCGGTGATTACGACGATCAGGCAGTCGCCTTGTCGTCCTTCTTAAGACTTGCAGGCGGCCAGTTGTCGAGGCGCATGCCGAGGGACAGACCGCGGGAGGCCAGAACGTCCTTGATTTCAGTCAAGGATTTCTTGCCCAGGTTCGGAGTCTTCAACAGTTCTACTTCGGTGCGCTGGATCAGGTCACCGATGTAGTAAATGTTTTCCGCCTTAAGGCAGTTAGCCGAACGTACAGTCAGTTCCAGATCGTCAACCGGGCGAAGCAGGATCGGATCGATCTCGTCTTCCTGCTCGATTACCACTGGTTCGCTGTCACCTTTGAGGTCGACGAACGCAGCCAACTGCTGTTGCAGAATGGTTGCAGCGCGGCGGATAGCCTCTTCAGGATCCAGGGTACCGTTGGTTTCCAGATCAATAACCAGCTTGTCCAGGTTAGTACGCTGCTCGACACGGGCGTTTTCCACCACGTATGCGATACGGCGAACCGGGCTGAACGAAGAGTCAAGCTGCAAGCGACCAATGCTGCGGCTTTCGTCTTCATCGCTCTGACGCGAGTCGGCCGGTTCATAACCACGACCACGAGCTACAGTGAGCTTCATGTTCAGGGCGCCGTTAGACGCCAGGTTAGCGATTACGTGATCGGGGTTAACGATCTCGACATCATGATCCAGCTGAATATCGGCAGCGGTAACCACCCCCGAACCCTTCTTCGACAAGGTCAGCGTAACTTCGTCACGGCCGTGCAGCTTGATAGCCAGACCTTTAAGGTTCAACAGGATTTCAATTACGTCTTCCTGTACACCTTCGATGGCGCTGTACTCGTGGAGCACACCGTCAATCTCGGCCTCGACTACTGCACAGCCGGGCATTGAGGACAACAGGATGCGGCGCAGCGCGTTGCCCAGGGTGTGGCCAAAACCACGCTCGAGAGGCTCGAGAGTAATTTTGGCGCGGGTTGGACTGACAACCTGCACATCAATGTGGCGGGGTGTCAGGAACTCATTTACCGAAATCTGCATGGATGCACCTATTTTCTAGCCCTTACTTGGAGTAGAGCTCGACAATCAGGCTTTCGTTGATGTCGGCGGACAGATCACTGCGAGCAGGAACGTTCTTGAAAACGCCCGACTTCTTCTCAGTGTCTACTTCTACCCATTCTACGCGGCCACGTTGGGCACACAGATCGAGAGCTTGGACAATGCGAAGTTGGTTTTTTGCTTTCTCGCGAACTGCGACCACGTCACCAGCACGAACCTGGTAGGACGGAACGTTTACGGTCTGACCGTTAACGCTGATCGACTTGTGCGATACCAGCTGACGGGATTCGGCACGAGTCGAACCGAAGCCCATACGGTATACAACGTTGTCCAGACGGCATTCGAGCAGTTGCAGCAGGTTTTCACCGGTTGCACCTTTCTTGCCAGCAGCTTCTTTGTAGTAGCCGCTGAACTGACGCTCGAGAACGCCGTAGATACGACGGACCTTCTGCTTTTCACGCAGTTGGGTGCCGTAGTCGGACTGGCGACCGCGGCGTTGGCCGTGGATACCAGGTGCTGCTTCAATGTTGCACTTCGATTCGATCGCGCGCACGCCGCTCTTCAGGAAGAGATCGGTGCCTTCGCGACGAGCGAGTTTGCATTTTGGACCAATGTAACGAGCCATTCTTTACAATCTCCTGGATTACACGCGGCGCTTCTTCGGCGGACGGCACCCGTTGTGCGGGATTGGCGTCACGTCGGTGATGCTGGCGATCTTATAGCCACAGCCGTTCAAAGCACGGACAGCAGACTCACGACCTGGACCTGGACCCTTGACGTTAACGTCGAGGTTTTTCAGGCCGTATTCCAGCGCAGCTTGACCAGCACGTTCAGCAGCTACTTGAGCAGCAAACGGGGTGGACTTGCGGGAACCGCGGAAACCCGAACCACCGGAGGTAGCCCAAGAAAGCGCGTTACCTTGACGGTCGGTGATGGTCACGATTGTGTTGTTAAAAGATGCATGGATGTGGGCGATGCCATCAACCACTGTCTTTTTAACTTTTTTACGAGGACGAGCAGCAGGTTTTGCCATGATAATTTTCCTGTCGATTCGCTGGGGCGATTACTTGCGGATCGGCTTACGCGGACCTTTACGGGTACGCGCGTTAGTCTTGGTACGCTGACCGCGTACTGGAAGACCACGACGATGACGCAGACCGCGATAGCAACCGAGGTCCATCAAACGCTTGATTTTCATGTTGATTTCGCGACGCAGGTCACCTTCAGTGGTGAACTTCGCCACTTCGCCACGCAGCTGTTCAATCTGCTCGTCGCTCAGATCCTTGATCTTAGCGGCTGGGTTTACCCCAGCAACTGCGCAAATTTTCTGCGCAGTAGTGCGACCAACACCATAGATGTAGGTCAGCGAGATAACAGTGTGCTTGTTATCTGGAATGTTAACGCCTGCAATACGGGCCATTCAGTGGGACTCCAATTGACAGCTACCTACGCCCCGGAAGCCAAGAAATAGGGCGCGAGATAATATCGCTGTAATAACAAATAATCAACCCGGCAGCGCACTAGCTGCCGGGCTTCAAGCGGATCACACTCAGCCTTGGCGCTGTTTGTGACGCGGTTCCGCGCTGCAAATTACTCGAACAACACCTTCGCGGCGAATAATCTTGCAGTTACGGCACAGCTTTTTCACCGATGCACGAACTTTCATCACCAACTCCTCGAACCTTATGGGGTACTCAGCGCAACATGCCGCTGCCGTAGCCCTTCAGGTTGGCTTTCTTCATCAGGGATTCGTACTGGTGCGAAACGAGGTGCGATTGTACTTGGGACATGAAGTCCATCACAACCACGACCACGATCAGCAACGAGGTCCCGCCAAGGTAGAACGGAACGTTTGCTGCAACCACCAGGAACTGGGGCAACAAGCACACGGCCGTCATATATAGAGCACCGAACAGGGTCAAACGAGTCAGAACGCCATCAATGTAGCGTGCCGACTGCTCACCTGGACGGATGCCCGGAATAAAGGCACCGGACTTCTTCAGGTTTTCCGCTACGTCTTTCGGATTGAACATCAACGCCGTATAGAAGAAGCAGAAGAAAATAATCCCTGCACTAAACAGCAGAATATTCAACGGCTGACCAGGAGCGATCGACTGAGAGAGGTCCTGCAGCCAGCCCATATTTTCAGACTGACCAAACCAGGTACCCAACGAAGCCGGAAACAGCAAGATGCTGCTCGCGAAAATTGCCGGAATAACACCGGCCATATTCACTTTCAGCGGCAAGTGGCTGGTCTGCGCAGCGAAGACCTTACGGCCCTGCTGACGCTTGGCGTAGTGAACAGCAATACGACGCTGGCCACGCTCAATGAACACCACAAAACCGATAATCGCTACTGCCAGCAAACCGATGGCAACCAAGGCGAAGATATTGATATCACCCTGACGCGCAGACTCGAAAGACTGCCCGATTGCTCTCGGAAGACCGGCGACGATACCTGCGAAAATCAACATCGAGATACCGTTGCCAACACCACGCTCAGTAATCTGCTCACCCAGCCACATCATGAACATCGCACCAGCCACAAACGTGGATACCGCGACGAAATGGAAGCCAAAGTCACCAGTGAACGCAACGCCCTGCCCCGCCAGGCCAACGGACATGCCGATAGCTTGAACCAGGGCGAGGACGACAGTGCCGTAGCGGGTGTACTGGCTAATCTTGCGACGGCCAGCTTCACCTTCCTTCTTCAACTGCTCCAGCTGCGGGCTGACGGCTGTCATCAGTTGCATGATGATCGATGCCGAAATGTACGGCATGATCCCCAGTGCAAAGATGCTCATGCGCTCCAGCGCGCCGCCGGAAAACATGTTGAACAAGCTAAGAATGGTCCCCTCATTCTGTCGAAACAGGTCTGCGAGTCGGTCCGGGTTGATACCTGGAACCGGGATGTGTGCGCCTATTCGGTAGACGATAATCGCCAGGAACAGAAAACGCAGACGAGCCCAAAGTTCAGACATACCGCCTTTGCCGAGCGCTGAGAGAGCACCTTGCTTAGCCATTTATTCCTCGAACTTGCCGCCAGCTGCTTCGATAGCCGAACGCGCACCTTTGGTGGCGCCGATTCCCTTGCCGATAGTGACAGCGCGAGTCACTTCACCGGACAGCATGATTTTCACACGCTGTACGTTGACGTTGATCACGTTGGCATCTTTCAGGGTCTGCACAGTAACGATGTCGCCTTCCACTTTAGCCAGCTCGGACAGACGCACTTCTGCGCGATCCATGGCTTTCAGGGATACGAAACCGAACTTAGGCAGGCGACGATGCAGCGGCTGTTGACCGCCTTCAAAGCCTGGAGCAATGGTGCCACCGGAGCGGGAGGTTTGACCCTTGTGGCCACGGCCACCGGTCTTACCCAAACCACTACCGATACCACGGCCCGGACGATGCTTTTCGCGACGGGAACCCGGCGCTGGACTCAGATCATTGAGTTTCATCGATTAACCCTCTACACGCAGCATGTAGTAAGCCTTGTTGATCATCCCGCGATTCTCGGGAGTATCCTGGACTTCTACAGTGTGACCGATGCGACGCAGACCCAAACCTTTAACGCACAATTTGTGGTTAGGGATGCGGCCGGTCATGCTTTTGATCAGCGTTACTTTAACGGTAGCCATGATCAGAAGATCTCCTTGACAGTCAGACCACGCTTGGCAGCGATGGACTCAGGAGATTGCATAGCCTTCAGACCCTTGAAAGTGGCGTGAACCACGTTTACCGGGTTAGTCGAGCCATAGCACTTGGCCAGAACGTTCTGAACGCCAGCAACTTCGAGGACAGCACGCATAGCGCCGCCAGCGATGATACCGGTACCTTCAGAAGCAGGCTGCATGTACACCTTCGAAGCGCCGTGAGCGGACTTCATTGCGTACTGCAGAGTGGTGCCGTTCAGATCAACTTGGATCATGTTGCGACGAGCAGCTTCCATTGCCTTCTGGATCGCGGCAGGCACTTCACGTGACTTGCCACGGCCGAAGCCAACACGCCCTTTACCATCACCCACCACGGTCAACGCGGTGAAAGTGAAGATACGGCCGCCTTTAACGGTTTTGGCTACGCGGTTAACTTGAACCAGCTTCTCAATGTAGCCTTCGTCGCGCTTTTGGTCGTTATTTGACATAACTTAGAACTCCAGCCCAGCTTCACGAGCAGCATCAGCCAGCGCTTTCACGCGGCCGTGGTACTTGAAGCCAGAGCGGTCGAAAGCCACTTGCGAGACGCCAGCGGCCTTAGCACGCGTAGCGACCAGCTGGCCAACCTTTGTGGCCGCGTCGATGTTGCCAGTGGCACCATCACGCAGTTCTTTATCCAAAGTCGAGGCGCTTGCCAGGACTTTGTTGCCGTCGGCCGAGATGACCTGGGCGTAGATGTGCTGCGACGAGCGGAACACGCAGAGACGCACGACTTCGAGTTCGTGCATTTTCAGGCGTGCTTTGCGAGCGCGACGCAGTCGAGTAACTTTTTTGTCGGTCATTTGCTATGCCCTACTTCTTCTTGGCTTCTTTACGACGGACGACTTCGTCCGCGTAGCGCACACCTTTGCCTTTGTACGGCTCTGGTGGACGGAAGTCGCGGATCTCAGCGGCCACTTGACCTACCAGCTGCTTGTCGATGCCCTTGATCAGGATATCGGTCTGGCTAGGAGTCTCAGCAGTGATGCCCGCTGGCAGTTCGTAATCCACTGGGTGCGAGAAGCCAAGGGCAAGGTTCAAAACCGTGCCTTTTGCTTGCGCTTTGTAACCAACACCGACCAGCTGGAGCTTACGCTCGAAGCCTTGGCTTACGCCTTGGACCATGTTGTTTACCAACGCACGCGTGGTACCGGCCATTGCGCGAGTTTGTTGATCGCCATTGCGAGCAGCGAAACGCAGCTCACCAGCTTCTTCAACGATCTCAACGGACGAATGGATGTTCAGTTCAAGAGTACCCTTGGCACCCTTCACCGAAAGCTGTTGGCCTGCGAATTTGACTTCGACACCGGCTGGCAGCTTAACGGGGTTCTTAGCGACGCGAGACATGCTTATCCCCCCTTAGAACACAGTGCAAAGAACTTCGCCGCCGACACCGGCAGCGCGCGCAGCACGATCCGTCATCACACCTTTGTTGGTGGAGACGATAGACACGCCCAGACCGCCACGAACTTTCGGCAGATCTTCAGCGGACTTGTACTGACGCAGGCCTGGACGGCTAACGCGCTTCACTTCCTCGATGACCGAACGGCCTTCGAAGTACTTCAGCTCGATGGACAGCAGTGGTTTGATTTCGCTGCTGATCTGATAACCCGCAATGTAGCCTTCGTCTTTCAGGACTTTGGCAACAGCTACCTTCAACTTGGAAGATGGCATGCTTACGACGGACTTTTCAGCCATCTGGGCATTACGGATACGAGTTAGCATGTCCGCTAACGGGTCCTGCATACTCATGGGCTAGACGCTCCTAATACAAAAAAATTAGCCTTGCGGCTACATATGTCGCCGAGAATCTCCGAGCACAAAAAACACGGGCTCAGGCGAGCCGCGTATTTTAGACATACTCCAGAAATGAAACAAGCCCCAAAAGGGGCTTGATCCAGATTCAAGGTCACCGGCGGTCAGTATCTTGCGATTCCGACCACCTGGACGTTGAAAGTACTTACCAGCTGGCTTTAACCAGACCTGGTACGTCACCACGCATTGCCGCTTCACGCAGTTTGTTACGGCCGAGGCCGAACTTGCGGTAAACGCCGTGTGGACGACCGGTCAGGCGGCAGCGGTTACGCATGCGCGAAGCGCTTGCGTCACGTGGCTGCTTCTGCAGAGCAACTGTAGCTTCCCAACGCGCTTCTGGACTTGCGTTCAGATCAACGATGATTGCTTTCAGTGCTGCACGCTTCTTGGCGTACTTGGCAACCGTGAGCTGACGCTTCAGCTCGCGGTTTTTCATGCTCATCTTGGCCATGGTCCTACTCCAATCAGTTGCGGAACGGGAATTTGAACGCACGCAGCAGAGCGCGGCCTTCATCATCGTTCTTGGCAGTGGTGGTCAGGGTGATGTCCAGACCGCGGAGAGCATCGATCTTGTCGTAGTCGATTTCCGGGAAGATGATCTGCTCTTTCACGCCCATGCTGTAGTTACCACGACCATCGAAGGACTTGGCATTCAGGCCGCGGAAGTCGCGGACCCGAGGCAGGGAGATCGACAGCAGACGATCCAGGAATTCGTACATACGCTCACGGCGCAGAGTCACTTTGACGCCGATCGGCCAACCTTCACGGACTTTAAAGCCAGCGATGGATTTCCGAGCGTAAGTCACAACGACTTTTTGACCGGTGATCTTTTCCAGGTCAGCAACAGCGTGCTCGATGACTTTTTTGTCGCCGATCGCTTCGCCCAGACCCATGTTCAGGGTGATTTTGGTGACGCGCGGAACTTCCATCACGTTCCCGAGCTTAAGTTCTTCCTTAAGCTTAGGGGCGATTTCCTTCCGGTAAATCTCTTGTAGTCGTGCCATGGTCTAATCTACCTAGCAGTGTTCAAGCATCAACCGCTTTTTGGGTCGACTTGAAGACACGAATTTTCTTACCGTCTTCTACTTTGAAACCAACGCGGTCAGCCTTGTTGGTTTCGCCATTGAAGATGGCGACGTTAGAAGCGTCCAGCGGAGCTTCTTTCTCGACGATACCGCCCTGCACGCCCGACATCGGGTTAGGCTTGGTATGACGCTTGACCAGGTTCAGACCACCGATAACCAGACGGTTATTGGCGAGAACCTTAAGCACCTTACCGCGCTTACCTTTGTCTTTGCCGGCGATCACGATGATCTCGTCGTCACGACGAATCTTTTGCATGTCGGATCTCCTTACAGCACTTCTGGGGCGAGCGAGACGATCTTCATGAACTTCTCAGTACGAAGTTCACGGGTCACTGGCCCAAAGATACGGGTGCCGATCGGCTCTTGCTTGTTGTTCAGAAGAACAGCAGCGTTGCCATCAAAGCGGATAATGGAGCCATCAGCACGACGTACGCCGTGACGAGTGCGGACTACAACAGCAGTCATCACTTGGCCTTTTTTCACCTTACCGCGAGGAATTGCTTCCTTCACGGTAACTTTGATGATGTCACCGATACCAGCGTAACGACGATGGGAGCCACCCAGCACCTTGATGCACATAACACGGCGAGCGCCGCTGTTATCGGCCACATCGAGCATGGATTGAGTCTGAATCATATAATTTCTCCGACCCCTAGTCCTTAGACTTCCACAGCGCGTTCGAGAACATCAACCAGTGCCCAAGACTTGGTCTTGGCCATCGGACGAGTTTCACGAATAGTGACCTTGTCGCCGATGTGGCACTGATTGGTTTCGTCGTGCGCGTGCAGCTTAGTCGAACGCTTAACATATTTACCGTAGATCGGGTGCTTAACGCGACGCTCGATCAAAACGGTGATGGTTTTGTCCATCTTGTCGCTGACAACACGGCCAGTCAGCGTACGGACAGTCTTTTCGGCTTCAGCCATGATCACTTACCTGCCTGCTGGTTGAGCACAGTCTTCACGCGAGCGATGTCACGCTTAACTTGCGAGAGCAGATGAGACTGCCCCAACTGGCCAGTTGCTTTCTGCATACGCAGATTGAACTGGTCGCGCAGCAGGCCGAGCAGTTGCTCGTTCAGCTGCTGTGCGGATTTTTCACGAAGTTCATTCGCTTTCATCACATCACCGTCCGTTTAACAAAGGAGGTGGCGAGCGGCAGCTTTGCAGCAGCCAGGGCGAAAGCCTCACGCGCCAGCTCTTCAGAAACACCCTCGATTTCATACAGGACTTTGCCTGGCTGAATCTGGGCTACCCAGTATTCCACGTTACCCTTACCTTTACCCATCCGAACCTCGAGAGGCTTTTTGGAGATCGGCTTGTCCGGGAATACACGGATCCAGATCTTGCCGCCACGTTTTACGTGACGGGTCAGAGCACGACGCGCTGACTCGATCTGACGAGCGGTGAGACGACCACGAGCTACAGACTTCAGCGCGAACTCGCCGAAGCTGACTTTGCTACCGCGCTGAGCCAGACCACGGTTGTGGCCTGTCATCTGCTTGCGGAACTTCGTACGCTTAGGTTGCAACATTTGGCGTACCCCTTACTTAGCAGCTTTTTTACGAGGCGCTGGTGCTTGTGGTTTCAGTTCTTCTTGGCGACCACCAATTACTTCGCCTTTGAAGATCCAAACCTTTACACCGATCACACCGTAAGTGGTGTGAGCTTCGTAGTTGGCATAGTCGATGTCGGCACGCAGGGTGTGCAGTGGCACACGACCTTCGCGATACCATTCAGTACGTGCGATTTCAGCACCGCCGAGACGACCGCTCACTTGGATTTTGATGCCTTTGGCACCAATGCGCATGGCGTTCTGTACGGCGCGCTTCATAGCGCGACGGAACATTACGCGACGCTCCAGCTGCTGAGCTACGCTCTGCGCAACCAGCATACCGTCGAGCTCCGGCTTGCGGATCTCTTCGATATTGATGTGCACAGGCACACCCATTTGCTTGGTCAGGTCCTGACGCAGTTTCTCAACATCTTCACCTTTCTTCCCGATAACGATACCTGGACGAGCGGTGTGGATGGTGATACGTGCAGTTTGGGCCGGACGATGGATATCGATACGGCTTACGGACGCGCTTTTTAGTTTGTCTTGGAGATACTCACGCACCTTCAGATCAGCGAACAAGTAGTCCGCATAAGTCCGACCGTCTGCGTACCAGACGGAGGTGTGCTCCTTGACGATTCCCAGGCGAATGCCAATGGGATGTACTTTCTGACCCATCTCTTCGACTCCGTTACTTGTCAGCAACCTTGACAGTGATATGGCAAGACCGCTTGACGATGCGATCAGCACGGCCTTTGGCACGTGGCATGATGCGCTTCAGCGAACGCCCTTCGTTGACGAAAACGGTGCTGACCTTCAGGTCATCAACGTCTGCGCCTTCGTTATGCTCGGCGTTGGCTACGGCCGACTCCAGCACTTTCTTCATGATCTCGGCGGCTTTCTTACTGCTGAAAGCCAACAGGTTGAGCGCTTCGCCCACCTTCTTCCCGCGGATCTGGTCGGCGACCAAGCGGGCTTTCTGGGCGGAGATTCGAGCGCCCGACAACTTAGCGGCTACTTCCATTTCCTAACCCCTTAACGCTTGGCTTTCTTGTCTGCCACGTGCCCACGATAAGTGCGGGTACCGGCAAACTCGCCCAGTTTGTGGCCGACCATGTCTTCGTTAACGAGAACTGGGACGTGTTGACGACCGTTGTGTACTGCGATGGTCAGACCGACCATTTGTGGCAGGATCATCGAACGACGCGACCAGGTCTTAACTGGTTTGCGATCGTTCTTTTCCGCCGCCACTTCGATCTTCTTCAGTAGGTGAAGATCAATAAAAGGACCTTTTTTCAGAGAACGTGGCACTGTCGTATCCCTCTATTTACTTGCGACGACGGACGATCATTTTGTCGGTACGCTTATTACCACGAGTCTTCGCGCCCTTAGTCGGGAAGCCCCATGGCGATACCGGATGACGACCACCAGAGGTACGACCTTCACCACCACCGTGTGGGTGGTCAACCGGGTTCATGGCAACACCACGAACGGTTGGGCGAACGCCACGCCAGCGTTTGGCACCAGCTTTACCCAACGAACGCAGGCTGTGCTCGGAGTTCGAGACTTCGCCCAGGGTCGCACGGCATTCAGCCAGTACTTTACGCATCTCACCAGAACGCAGACGCAGGGTCACGTAGACACCTTCACGAGCGATCAGCTGAGCCGAAGCACCAGCGGAACGAGCGATTTGCGCGCCTTTACCTGGCTTCAATTCGATGCCGTGTACGGTGCTACCAACTGGAATGTTACGCAGTTGCAGAGCATTGCCCGGCTTGATCGGTGCCAAAGCACCTGCGATCAGCTGGTCGCCAGCACTTACGCCTTTAGGGGCGATGATGTAGCGACGCTCGCCATCTGCGTACAGCAGCAGAGCGATGTGAGCAGTACGGTTTGGATCGTATTCAATACGCTCGACAGTGGCAGCGATGCCATCTTTGTCGTTGCGACGGAAATCGACCAGACGATAATGCTGCTTATGGCCACCACCGATGTGACGAGTGGTAATGCGACCATTGTTGTTACGACCACCAGACTTCGATTTTTTCTCGAGCAGCGGTGCGTGAGGAGCGCCTTTATGCAGCTCCTGGTTGACCACCTTGACCACAAAACGGCGGCCAGGGGAAGTCGGTTTGCATTTAACGATTGCCATGATGCACCCCTTCCTTACTCAGCACTGCTGCTGAAATCGAGATCTTGGCCTGGCTGAAGGGAGATAACTGCCTTCTTCCAGTCATTACGCTTGCCCAGACCGCGAGCAGTGCGCTTGCTCTTACCCAGAACATTCAGGGTAGTAACACGCTCTACTTTCACGCTGAACAGGCTTTCGACGGCCTTCTTGATTTCCAGCTTGGTTGCGTCAGTTGCAACCTTGAAAACGAACTGGCCTTTCTTGTCAGCCAGAACCGTAGCCTTTTCGGAAACGTGCGGGCCAAGCAGAACTTTAAATACGCGTTCCTGGTTCATCCCAGCAGCTCCTCGAATTTCTTCACGGCCGACACGGTGATCAACACCTTGTCGTATGCGATCAGACTAACTGGATCGGAACCTTGCACGTCACGTACATCAACGTGTGGCAGGTTGCGAGCAGCCAGGTACAGGTTCTGATCAACAGCTTCAGACACGATCAAAACATCGGTCAGGCTCATGTTGTTCAGTTTGCCCAGCAGATCTTTGGTTTTTGGACTTTCAACAGCGAAGTCCTGAACCACGACCAGACGATCAGTACGCACGAGTTCAGCAAGGATGGAGCGCAGAGCTGCGCGGTACATCTTCTTGTTGAGCTTCTGAGAGTGATCCTGTGGACGAGCTGCGAAAGTGGTACCGCCGCCACGCCAGATTGGGCTACGGATAGTACCGGCACGAGCACGGCCAGTGCCTTTCTGACGCCAAGGGCGCTTACCGCCACCACGTACGTCGGAACGGGTCTTTTGCTGCTTGCTACCTTGACGGCCGCCGGCCATGTAGGCCACGACTGCTTGGTGAACGAGCGTCTCGTTGAATTCGCCGCCAAATGTCAGTTCGGAAACTTCGATCGCTTGAGCGTCATTTACATTTAATTGCATGTCAGCTTCCCCTTAACCGCGAGCCTTGGCCGCTGGACGTACAACCAGGTTGCCGCCAGTAGCGCCAGGAACAGCACCCTTGACCAACAACAGATTGCGTTCAGCGTCGACGCGCACTACTTCGAGGGACTGCACGGTCACGCGCTCAGCGCCCATATGACCGGACATTTTTTTGCCCTTGAATACACGACCAGGAGTCTGGCACTGGCCAATAGAGCCCGGGACGCGGTGGGAAACGGAGTTACCGTGAGTGTTGTCTTGACCACGGAAATTCCAACGCTTGATCGTACCCTGGAAGCCTTTACCCTTGGACTGACCGGTTACATCAACCAGTTGACCAGCGGCGAAGATTTCAGCGTTGATCAGATCGCCAGCCTGGTAGTCGCCGTCTTCAAGACGGAACTCCATAACAGTACGACCAGCTGCAACGTTTGCTTTAGCGAAGTGACCTGCTTGAGCAGCAGTCACGCGCGAAGCACGACGCTCGCCGACAGTGACTTGCACTGCACGATAGCCATCGGTTTCTTCAGTTTTGAACTGGGTGACGCGATTCGGTTCGATCTCAATGACCGTGACCGGAATGGAGACACCTTCTTCGGTGAAAATACGGGTCATACCGCATTTACGACCGACTACACCAATAGTCATGTTGTAAACCTCATGAGTGTACGGGGCTTTCACCCGCTATGGCCGCCCATTTCAGAGCGTTACACGACTAAGACCCAAGTCTTAGCCGAGGCTGATCTGTACTTCCACACCGGCCGCCAGATCGAGCTTCATAAGTGCATCAACGGTTTTATCCGTTGGCTGGACGATGTCCAGTACGCGCTTATGAGTACGGATCTCGTACTGGTCACGCGCGTCTTTGTTGACGTGCGGGGAGACCAGAACGGTGAACCGCTCTTTACGGGTAGGCAGTGGAATTGGACCACGCACTTGAGCACCAGTACGTTTCGCGGTTTCCACGATTTCCTGGGTGGATTGGTCGATCAGGCGATGGTCAAAAGCCTTCAACCTGATACGGATTTGCTGATTTTGCATTGGATTTCAGACTCCGGCTGCTATTCCCACCGGGCGCAATACGCCCGTTAAAAGGAGGCGCAATTCTATAGACGCCCTAGATAGGTGTCAACCCAATAAAAAAGGCCCCCGCTAAGCGGGGGCCTTCTCAAAACATCAAAGCTCACTCGAAAGAGAGATTACTCGATGATTTTAGCTACAACGCCAGCACCAACGGTACGGCCGCCTTCACGGATTGCGAAGCGCAGACCGTCTTCCATTGCGATGGTTTTGATCAGGGTAACAGTCATTTGAATGTTGTCACCCGGCATTACCATTTCAACGCCTTCTGGCAATTCGCAGTTACCGGTCACGTCAGTAGTACGGAAGTAGAACTGTGGACGGTAGCCTTTGAAGAACGGAGTATGACGGCCGCCTTCTTCTTTGCTCAGAACGTAAACTTCTGCGGTGAACTTGGTGTGCGGCTTGACCGAACCTGGCTTAACCAGAACCTGGCCACGCTCAACGTCGTCACGCTTGGTACCACGCAGCAGAACGCCGCAGTTCTCGCCAGCACGACCTTCGTCGAGCAGTTTGCGGAACATTTCAACACCGGTGCAGGTGGTGACAGTAGTGTCACGCAGACCAACGATTTCCAGTGGATCCTGAACGCGAACGATACCGCGCTCGATACGACCAGTCACAACAGTACCGCGACCAGAGATCGAGAATACGTCTTCGATTGGCATCAGGAACGGCTTGTCGGTCAGACGAACTGGTTCTGGGATGTAGCTGTCCAGAGTTTCAACCAGTTTACGAACGGCAGTGGTGCCCATTTCGTTTTCGTCATTGCCTTCCAGAGCCATACGAGCAGAACCGATGATGATCGGAGTGTCGTCACCTGGGAAGTCGTAAGTGCTCAGCAGATCGCGCACTTCCATCTCAACCAGTTCCAGCAGCTCAGCGTCGTCTACCAGGTCAGCCTTGTTCAGGAAAACCACGATGTACGGAACGCCAACCTGGCGGGACAGCAGGATGTGCTCACGGGTTTGTGGCATCGGACCATCAGCGGCCGAGCAAACCAGGATCGCGCCGTCCATCTGGGCAGCACCAGTGATCATGTTCTTCACATAGTCAGCGTGACCTGGGCAGTCAACGTGAGCGTAGTGACGAATAGTCGAGTTGTACTCAACGTGCGCGGTGTTGATGGTGATACCACGAGCTTTTTCTTCTGGTGCGCTGTCGATCTTGTCGAAGTCAACACGAGCCGAACCGAAAACTTCGGAGCAGACGCGAGTCAGAGCAGCGGTCAGAGTGGTTTTACCGTGGTCAACGTGGCCGATGGTGCCAACGTTTACGTGCGGTAGGGAACGATCAAATTTTTCTTTAGCCACGACAATTAACTCCTTGCCTAAAGGACTGAATCAGCCTTGTTTTTTGGATACAGTTTCAGCGATGTGCGCCGGAGCTGTGTTGTATTTTTTGAATTCCATAGAGTAGCTTGCGCGACCCTGGGACATGGAGCGAACGTCGGTCGCATAACCGAACATCTCACCCAACGGAACCTCGGCGCGAATCACTTTGCCGGAAACCGTGTCTTCCATACCCAAGATCATGCCGCGACGACGGTTAAGGTCGCCCATGACATCACCCATATAGTCTTCAGGTGTAACAACTTCTACCGCCATGATTGGCTCAAGCAACTCACCACCGCCCTTCTGGGCCAGTTGCTTGGTTGCCATGGAAGCAGCCACCTTAAACGCCATCTCGTTGGAGTCGACGTCGTGGTAAGAACCGTCAAAAACGGTTGCTTTCAGGCCGATCAGCGGATAGCCGGCAACAACACCGTTCTTCATCTGCTCTTCGATACCCTTCTGGATAGCAGGGATGTATTCCTTAGGAACAACACCACCTACTACTTCGTTCACGAATTGCAGACCTTCCTGACCTTCGTCAGCAGGAGCAAAACGGATCCAGCAGTGACCGAACTGACCACGACCGCCGGATTGACGAACGAACTTGCCTTCGATTTCGCAGTTCTTCGTGATGCGCTCACGATAGGAAACCTGAGGCTTACCGATGTTGGCTTCGACGTTGAACTCACGGCGCATCCGGTCAACCAGGATGTCCAGGTGCAGTTCGCCCATGCCAGAGATGATCGTTTGACCAGTCTCTTCATCAGTTTTGACGCGGAAAGATGGATCTTCCTGAGCAAGCTTGCCCAGAGCGATACCCATTTTTTCCTGGTCATCCTTGGTTTTAGGCTCTACGGCAACCGAGATAACCGGCTCCGGGAAGTCCATGCGAACCAGGATGATTGGCTTGGCAGCGTCGCACAAAGTTTCACCAGTGGTGACGTCCTTCATGCCGATCAGGGCCGCGATGTCACCAGCGCGCACTTCCTTGATCTCTTCACGGGCGTTTGCGTGCATTTGCACCATACGACCCACGCGCTCTTTCTTGCCTTTAACCGAGTTGATCACGCCGTCGCCGGAGGCCAACACGCCCGAGTAAACGCGGACGAAGGTCAAAGTACCCACGAATGGGTCAGTAGCGATCTTGAACGCCAGAGCCGAGAACGGCTCGTTGTCGTCAGCATGACGCTCCATCTCTTCTTCCTCGTTATCAGGGTTGGAACCCTTGATAGCAGGAATGTCGGTTGGAGCAGGCAGGTAGTCGATAACGGCGTCGAGAACCAGGGGAACACCCTTGTTCTTGAACGAGGAACCGCAAACAGCCAAGACGATCTCACCAGCTATAGTACGCTGACGCAGAGCGGCCTTGATTTCCACGTTGGTGAGTTCTTCACCTTCGAGGTATTTGTTCATCAGCTCTTCGCTGGCTTCGGCTGCAGCCTCAACCATGTTGTTGCGCCACTCGTCAGCCAGCTCCTGAAGCTCTTCAGGGATAGGCTTGCGAACAGGAACCATACCTTTGTCGGAATCATTCCAGTAAACAGCTTCCATGTTGATCAGATCGATCTGACCCTGGAAGTTGTCTTCGGAACCGATAGCCAACTGGATAGGCACCGGAGTGTGACCCAGACGCTGCTTGATCTGACCGATCACACGCAGGAAGTTGGCACCAGCACGGTCCATCTTGTTTACATAAACAAGACGTGGAACGCCGTACTTGTTGGCCTGACGCCATACGGTTTCCGACTGAGGCTCAACACCCGAGGTGCCGCAGAACACAACGACAGCGCCGTCGAGTACACGCAGGGAACGTTCAACTTCAATGGTGAAGTCTACGTGGCCCGGGGTATCGATTACGTTGAAGCGATGCTCGTCTTTGTACTGCTTCTCGGAACCTTTCCAGAAGGCGGTAATAGCAGCAGAAGTAATGGTAATACCACGCTCCTGCTCCTGAACCATCCAGTCTGTGGTCGCGGCGCCGTCATGCACCTCGCCCATTTTGTGACTTTTGCCGGTGTAAAACAGTACGCGCTCGGTGGTGGTGGTTTTACCAGCATCCACGTGAGCGACGATACCGATGTTACGGTAGCGGCTAATCGGAGTAGTACGAGCCATAAAGCCCTCGCAAAATTAGTGAAGCTAAAATTAGAAGCGGTAGTGCGAGAAAGCTTTGTTGGCTTCAGCCATACGGTGCACGTCTTCACGCTTCTTAACAGCAGCACCTTTACCTTCAGCAGCGTCCAACAGTTCGCCGGCCAAACGCAGAGCCATAGACTTCTCGCCGCGCTTACGGGCGAAGTCTACCAACCAGCGCATTGCCAGAGCGTTACGACGGGACGGGCGAACTTCAACCGGAACCTGGTAAGTAGCACCGCCTACACGGCGCGACTTCACTTCGACCAGCGGAGCGATGGCGTCGAGAGCTTTCTCGAAGATTTCCAGGGGGTCGCTGTTCTTGCGTTCTTTAACCTTTTCCAGCGCGCCATAAACGATACGCTCGGCAACGGCTTTCTTGCCGCTTTCCATCACGTGGTTCATGAACTTGGCCAGGATTTGGCTTCCGTATTTTGGATCGTCAAGCACTTCGCGCTTGGCTGCTACGCGTCTTCTTGGCATGGATAAGCCCTCAAACGGTCTTCAGGTTCGCTCGGAATCGGTGCCCTTTCGGGACGCCTCCGACCTTACTCTTATCGACTCAGAAAATAAGATGATTCAGGTTTACAAAAAGCCGCTACTACTTAGGCTTCTTGGTACCGTACTTCGAACGACCCTGGTTACGACCTTTAACGCCGGAAGTATCCAAGGAACCGCGTACGGTGTGATAACGAACACCTGGCAAGTCTTTTACACGACCGCCGCGGATCAGTACCACGCTGTGCTCTTGCAGGTTGTGGCCTTCACCGCCGATGTACGAGGAAACCTCGAAACCGTTGGTCAGACGCACACGGCATACTTTACGCAGTGCCGAGTTAGGTTTTTTCGGCGTGGTGGTATACACACGGGTGCATACGCCACGACGTTGCGGGCAGTTCTGCAGCGCAGGTACGTCGGATTTCTCGACGATACGCTTACGCGGCTGACGTACCAGCTGGTTGATAGTTGCCATCTACTAGCTCCACTGTTGTCTTGCGACGCTATTGTCTTGCAAGAAAAGCAAAATGGCAGGAACGAATTCCCGCCAAATTTAGGGGTACAAGAGTCTAAAGAGGATCTTGTCCCCAGTCAAGGCAAGGCCCCGACCTCCCCTCGCGTCGAACCGGGGCAAAAATGCCTCGATCCGACGAACGGGAGTGCCAGGGCCCAGACTCATCTATCGCAGAACTCAGTTACCGCTTGAGTTCAGCGCTTCGGTCAGTGCAGCTTCCACTTCACTGGCGCTTACGCGCAGCGGCTTGTCAGCATCACGGCGACGCTTACGCTCGCTGTGGTAAGCCAAACCGGTACCTGCCGGGATCAGACGACCCACGACTACGTTTTCTTTCAGGCCGCGCAGGTAATCGCGCTTGCCGGTTACCGCTGCTTCGGTCAGTACGCGAGTGGTCTCCTGGAAGGAGGCCGCCGAGATGAACGACTCAGTGGACAACGACGCCTTGGTGATACCCAGCAGCACGCGAGTGAACTTGGAGACAAATTTCTCTTCGTTCGCCAGGCGCTCGTTTTCTACCAGTACGTGAGTCAGTTCCATCTGGTCGCCCTTGATGAAACTGGAATCGCCGGATTCAGCGATTTCAACTTTACGCAGCATCTGACGCAGGATGGTCTCGATGTGCTTGTCGTTGATCTTCACGCCTTGCAGACGGTAAACGTCCTGGATCTCGTTAACGATGTACTTGGCCAGCGCACTCACACCCAGCAGACGCAGGATGTCGTGTGGATCGCTCGGACCGTCGGAGATAACTTCGCCGCGGTTTACCTGTTCGCCTTCGAACACGTTCAGGTGACGCCACTTCGGAATCAGCTCTTCATACGGATCGCTACCGTCGTTCGGGGTAATGACCAGACGGCGCTTGCCCTTGGTCTCTTTACCGAACGCGATGGTGCCGCTGACTTCAGCCAGAATCGACGCTTCTTTCGGACGACGAGCTTCGAACAAGTCGGCAACACGCGGCAGACCACCGGTGATGTCACGGGTCTTCGAAGTTTCTTGCGGGATACGCGCGATAACATCACCGATCGCGATCTTCGCACCATCCGCTACACCGACCAGGGCGTTGGCTGGCAGGAAGTACTGAGCGATTACGTCAGTGCCTGGCAGCAACAGGTCCTTGCCGTTGTCGTCGACCATCTTCACGGCAGGACGGATGTCTTTGCCGGCAGCTGGACGATCTTTGGCGTCGAGTACTTCAATGTTGGTCATACCGGTCAATTCGTCAGTCTGACGCTTGATCGTGATGCCTTCTTCCATGCCCACGTAGGTCACGGTACCTTTCATTTCGGTAACGATTGGGTGAGTGTGCGGATCCCACTTGGCCACGATTGCGCCAGCGTCGACCTTGTCACCTTCTTTAACCGAAATCACAGCACCGTACGGCAGCTTGTAACGCTCACGCTCACGACCGTAGTCATCAGCGATTGCCAGCTCACCGGAACGGGACACAGCAACCAAGTGGCCATCCACTCGCTCAACGTGCTTGAGGTTGTGCAGACGGACGGTACCGCCATTCTTAACCTGAACACTGTCGGCTGCGGAGGTCCGGCTTGCCGCACCACCGATGTGGAACGTACGCATGGTCAGCTGGGTACCCGGCTCACCGATGGACTGGGCAGCGATAACGCCGACCGCTTCACCGATGTTCACCTGGTGACCACGAGCCAAGTCACGGCCGTAGCACTTGGCGCAGATGCCGTAGCGGGTTTCGCAGCTGATCGGCGAGCGAACGATCACTTCGTCGATGCTGTTGAGTTCGATGAACTCGACCCACTTCTCATCCACCAGGGTACCGGCAGGAACGATAACTTCCTCGGTGCCTGGCTTGAATACGTCACGGGCAATAACACGACCCAATACGCGCTCACCCAGCGGCTCTACAACGTCACCGCCTTCAATGTGCGGAGTCATCAGCAGGCCGTGCTCGGTGCCGCAATCGATCTCGGTTACAACCAGATCTTGTGCAACGTCTACCAGACGACGAGTCAGGTAACCGGAGTTAGCGGTTTTCAACGCGGTATCCGCAAGACCCTTACGAGCACCGTGAGTAGAGATGAAGTACTGGAGTACGCTCAAACCTTCACGGAAGTTCGCAGTGATCGGCGTTTCGATGATGGAACCGTCCGGCTTGGCCATCAGGCCACGCATACCGGCGAGCTGACGGATCTGCGCAGCAGAACCCCGTGCGCCCGAGTCGGCCATCATGTACATCGAGTTGAAGGACTCCTGGTCAACTTCGTCGCCGTGACGGTCGATGACTTTCTCTTTCGAGAGGTTGGCCATCATCGCCTTGGACACTTCGTCGTTGGCCTTGGACCAAAGGTCGATCACTTTGTTGTACTTCTCGCCCTGGGTTACCAGGCCGGAGGCGTACTGGCTCTCGATCTCTTTCACTTCGTCAGTGGCAGCACTGATGATGCGGGCTTTTTCATCCGGGATAACGAAGTCGTTAACGCCGATGGAAACGCCGGAGATAGTCGAGTAAGCGAAACCTGTGTACATCAACTGGTCAGCGAAGATAACGGTCTCTTTCAAACCAACCACGCGGTAGCACTGGTTGATCAGCTTGGAGATCGCCTTTTTCTTCATCGGCAGGTTGACGACGTCGTACGACAGACCTTTTGGAACAACCTGGTACAACAGCGCACGGCCGACAGTGGTGTCGACGATACGGGTGTTGCTCACGCTGCCGCCGTCACGGTCGTTGACGGTTTCGTGGATCCGCACCTTGACCTTGGCGTGCAGTGCGGCTTCGCCGGCACGGAACACACGGTCAACTTCTTGCAGGTCAGCGAACACACGACCTTCGCCTTTGGCGTTGATCGCTTCACGAGTCATGTAGTACAGACCCAATACAACGTCCTGCGACGGAACGATGATTGGCTCACCGTTGGCTGGCGACAGAATGTTGTTGGTCGACATCATCAACGCACGCGCTTCCAACTGGGCTTCCAGTGTCAGCGGTACGTGCACGGCCATTTGGTCGCCGTCGAAGTCGGCGTTGTACGCGGCACAGACCAGAGGGTGCAGCTGGATAGCCTTACCTTCGATCAGTACAGGTTCAAACGCCTGGATACCCAGACGGTGAAGGGTCGGTGCACGGTTGAGGAGAACCGGGTGTTCGCGAATCACTTCAGCGAGAACGTCCCAAACCTCTGGCAGTTCGCGCTCGACCATTTTCTTGGCCGCTTTGATGGTGGTCGCGAGACCGCGCATTTCCAGCTTGCCGAAGATGAACGGCTTGAACAGCTCGAGTGCCATCTTCTTGGGCAGACCGCACTGGTGCAGACGCAGGGTCGGGCCTACGGTAATTACCGAACGACCGGAGTAGTCAACACGCTTACCGAGCAAGTTCTGACGGAAACGACCTTGCTTACCCTTGATCATGTCAGCCAGGGATTTCAGAGGACGCTTGTTCGAACCGGTGATAGCGCGGCCACGACGACCGTTGTCGAGCAGGGCATCGACCGCTTCTTGCAACATACGCTTTTCGTTGCGCACGATGATGTCCGGAGCGGACAGATCAAGCAGGCGCTTCAAGCGGTTGTTACGGTTGATCACGCGGCGGTACAGGTCGTTGAGGTCGGACGTCGCGAAACGACCACCGTCCAACGGTACCAGCGGACGCAGGTCTGGCGGCAGAACCGGCAGAACGGTCAGCACCATCCACTCTGGCAAGTTGCCGGAACCCTGGAAGGCTTCCATCAACTTCAGACGCTTGGACAGCTTCTTGATCTTGGTTTCGGAGTTGGTTTGCGGAATCTCTTCACGCAGACGACCAATCTCGTGCTCCAGGTCGATAGCGTGCAGCAGTTCGCGGACAGCTTCGGCACCCATGCGGGCATCGAAATCGTCGCCGAACTCTTCCAGCGCTTCGAAGTACTGCTCGTCGTTCAGCAGCTGACCTTTTTCAAGGGTGGTCATGCCTGGATCGATAACGACATAGCTCTCGAAGTAGAGAACGCGTTCGATATCACGCAGGGTCATGTCCATCAGCAAGCCGATACGGGACGGCAGCGATTTCAGGAACCAGATGTGGGCAACCGGCGAAGCCAGTTCGATGTGCGCCATGCGCTCACGACGAACCTTGGCCAGCGCAACTTCAACGCCGCACTTCTCGCAGATCACACCACGGTGCTTCAAGCGCTTGTACTTACCGCACAGGCACTCGTAATCCTTTACCGGGCCAAAGATCTTGGCGCAGAACAGGCCGTCACGCTCAGGTTTGAACGTACGGTAGTTGATGGTTTCCGGCTTTTTAACTTCACCGAACGACCACGAACGGATCATCTCAGGCGATGCCAATCCAATACGGATGGCGTCGAACTCTTCGACTTGACCCTGGTTTTTCAGCAAATTCAGTAGGTCTTTCAAGGCCTTTCCTCCTGGCGGAGCAGAGAGCGGGCCAAACGGCCACGCTCTCGATTCGCGTCACGTGTTATTCGGTTTCCAGATCGATATCGATGCCGAGGGAACGAATTTCTTTGATCAACACGTTGAAGGACTCGGGCATGCCCGGCTCCATACGGTGATCGCCGTCCACGATGTTTTTGTACATCTTGGTACGACCGTTCACATCGTCCGACTTCACTGTGAGCATTTCTTGCAGAGTGTATGCAGCACCGTATGCTTCCAGTGCCCAGACCTCCATCTCCCCGAAACGCTGACCACCGAACTGAGCCTTACCACCCAGCGGCTGCTGGGTAACCAGGCTGTACGAACCGGTAGAACGAGCGTGCATCTTGTCGTCTACCAAGTGGTTCAGCTTCAGCATGTACATGTAGCCAACAGTAACCGGGCGCTCAAACTTGTTGCCGGTACGGCCGTCGAACAGCTGCATCTGGCCGCTTTCCGGCAGGTCTGCCAGTTTCAGCATGGCCTTGATTTCGCTTTCCTTGGCACCGTCGAACACCGGGGTAGCCATTGGAACGCCGCCGCGCAGGTTCTTCGCCAGATCCAGGATTTCCTGGTCGGAGAAGGTGTCCAGCTCTTCGTTGCGACCGCCGATCTCGTTGTAGATCTCGTGCAGGAACTTGCGCAGGTCTGCGACCTTGCGCTGCTCTTCGATCATACGGTTGATCTTCTCGCCCAGACCTTTGGCCGCGAGGCCCAGGTGGGTTTCAAGGATCTGACCAACGTTCATACGCGAAGGTACGCCCAACGGGTTAAGGACGACGTCGACCGGGGTGCCATTGGCATCGTGCGGCATGTCTTCAACCGGCATGATCACGGAGACCACACCTTTGTTACCGTGACGACCGGCCATCTTGTCGCCCGGTTGGATGCGGCGACGGATTGCCAGGTAAACCTTGACGATTTTCAGCACGCCTGGAGCCAGGTCATCGCCCTGCTGCAGTTTGCGCTTCTTGTCTTCGAACTTGTCGTCCAGCAGACGGCGGCGATCAACGATATAGGCCTGGGCCTTCTCGAGCTGCTCGTTCAGAGCGTCTTCAGCCATGCGCAGTTTGAACCACTGGCCGTGCTCAAGACCGTCGAGAATTTCGTCGGTGATGTCCTGACCTTTCTTCAGACCTGCGCCGCCTTCAGCCTTGTGGCCTACCAGAGCGGAACGCAGACGTTCGAAGGTCGCGCCTTCAACGATACGGAACTCTTCGTTCAGGTCCTTGCGGATCTCGTCGAGCTGGGTCTTCTCGATGGACAGTGCACGAGCATCACGCTCAACGCCGTCACGGGTGAAGACCTGTACGTCGATGACAGTACCCTTGGTACCGGTAGGTACACGCAGGGAAGTGTCTTTAACGTCGCTGGCTTTTTCACCGAAGATGGCACGCAGCAGCTTCTCTTCCGGCGTCAGTTGGGTCTCGCCTTTCGGAGTGACCTTACCGACCAGGATGTCGCCAGCGCCAACTTCAGCACCTACGTAAACGATACCGGCTTCGTCCAGCTTGTTCAGTGCAGCTTCACCCACGTTCGGGATGTCTGCAGTGATTTCCTCTGGCCCAAGCTTGGTATCACGTGCCACACAGGTCAGTTCCTGGATGTGGATCGTGGTGAAGCGGTCTTCTTGAACCACACGCTCGGACAGGCAGATGGAGTCTTCGAAGTTGAAGCCGTTCCATGCCATGAACGCGATGCGCATGTTCTGACCCAGAGCCAGCTCACCCATGTCGGTGGACGGGCCGTCGGCCATGATGTCGCTACGCTGAACGCGATCACCCTTGCTCACCAGCGGACGCTGGTTGATGCAGGTGTTCTGGTTCGAGCGGGTGTATTTGGTCAGGTTGTAGATGTCGACACCGGCTTCGCCAGTTTCTACTTCGTCATCGGCAACACGAACCACGATACGGCTGGCATCAACGGAGTCGATCACGCCGCCACGACGAGCCACGACGCAAACGCCGGAGTCACGGGCTACGTTGCGCTCCATGCCGGTACCTACCAGCGGCTTGTCAGCACGCAGGGTCGGTACAGCTTGACGCTGCATGTTGGAACCCATCAACGCACGGTTGGCGTCATCGTGTTCCAGGAACGGGATCAGCGACGCTGCAACCGACACTACCTGCTTCGGAGAAACGTCCATCAAGGTGACGTCTTCCGGCGCCTTGACGGTGAACTCGTTCAAGTGACGAACAGCTACCAGCTCGTCGATCAGGACTTTCTTGTCGTTCATCGTGGCCGAAGCCTGAGCGATCACGTGATCAGCTTCTTCGATGGCGGACAGGAACACGATCTCGTCGGTGACCAGAGCGTCTTTCACCACACGATACGGGCTTTCGAGGAAGCCGTACTGGTTGGTGCGCGCATAAGCGGCCAGGGAGTTGATCAGACCGATGTTCGGACCTTCCGGCGTTTCGATCGGGCAAACACGACCGTAGTGCGTCGGGTGTACGTCACGAACTTCAAAGCCTGCACGCTCACGGGTCAGACCGCCCGGGCCCAGTGCAGAAACACGGCGCTTGTGGGTGATCTCGGAGAGCGGGTTGTTCTGGTCCATGAACTGCGAAAGCTGGCTGGAACCGAAGAACTCTTTCACCGCCGCAGCCACTGGCTTGGCGTTGATCAGGTCTTGCGGCATCAGGCCTTCGCTTTCAGCCATCGACAGACGTTCTTTGACCGCACGCTCAACACGCACCAGGCCAACACGGAACTGGTTCTCGGCCATTTCGCCTACGCAGCGAACACGACGGTTACCCAAGTGGTCGATGTCATCGACGATGCCTTTGCCGTTACGGATGTCGACCAGGGTCTTCAGTACCGCAACGATGTCTTCCTTGCACAGCACGCCCGAACCTTCGATCTCGGTACGACCGATACGACGGTTGAACTTCATCCGGCCGACCGCAGACAGGTCATAGCGCTCAGGGCTGAAGAACAGGTTGTTGAACAGGGTTTCGGCAGCGTCTTTGGTTGGTGGCTCACCAGGACGCATCATGCGATAGATCTCGACCAGCGCTTCCAATTGGTTGCTGGTGGAGTCGATCTTCAGTGTGTCGGAGATGAACGGACCGCAGTCGATATCGTTGGTGTACAGGGTCTCGATGCGAACAACCTGGGCCTTGGCGATTTTGGCCAGGATCTCGGTGTTCAGCTCGGTGTTGCACTCAGCCAGGATTTCGCCTGTAGCCGGGTGAACGATGACCTTGGCGGTAGTGCGACCCAGAACGTAGTCCAGAGGCACTTCCAGCTCTTTGATACCGGCTTTTTCGATCTGGTTGATGTGGCGCGCAGTGATACGACGGCCAGCCTCAACGATGACCTTGCCTTTTTCATCCTGGATGTCCAGGACGGCAATTTCACCACGCAGACGCGAAGCGATCAGTTCCAGCTTGAGGGTTTCATCCTTCAGGCTGAATACGTTGGTGGTATAGAAAGCATCCAGCACTTGCTCAGTGGTGTAACCGAGCGCGCGCAGCAATACCGAGGCCGGCAGCTTGCGACGACGGTCGATACGCACGAACACGCAGTCTTTCGGGTCGAACTCGAAGTCCAACCACGAACCGCGGTACGGAATGATCCGCGCGGAGTACAGGAGTTTGCCGGAGCTGTGCGTCTTGCCGCGGTCGTGGTCGAAGAACACGCCCGGGGAACGGTGCAGCTGGGAAACGATTACACGCTCGGTACCGTTGATTACGAAGGTACCGTTTTCAGTCATCAGTGGGATTTCGCCCATGTAGACTTCTTGCTCTTTGATGTCCTTGATCGCTTTGTTCGACGATTCTTTGTCGAAAATGATCAGACGGACTTTTACCCGCAAAGGTACGGCGTACGTAACGCCACGCAACACGCATTCTTTGACATCAAATGCCGGTTCGCCCAGGCGATAACCGACGTACTCCAGCGCAGCATTGCCGGAGTAGCTGATGATCGGGAAAACGGATTTGAAGGCCGCATGCAGGCCCACGTCGCGGAACTGATCTTTGGTCGCTCCCGCCTGCAAGAATTCACGATACGAATCCAGCTGGATAGCCAGAAGGTACGGGACATCCATGACGTCCGGCAACTTGCTAAAGTCCTTGCGGATACGTTTTTTCTCAGTATATGAGTAAGCCATCAGCGTTCCCCAGCTTGGTCACCTGCTTGTTTGGCCCCTCCGACGGGAGCAGCCAGAAAATCTTGCAAACCCCATGGTTTGCACCACCGCTTCGGGTGGCTACAGCGCGTTAATGGCGGCGACCGAGTCGACAGCCAAGAACGGAAAAAGGCCGGTGGCAAGAGCCACCAGCCATCAGCCTTCAGCTTAACGCTTGGGCTGGAGACGCAAGGTCGATGCTTACTTCAGCTCGACTTTAGCGCCTGCTTCTTCCAGAGTAGCTTTGGCTTTGTCAGCTGCGTCTTTAGTAACAGCTTCCAGAACCATGGCAGGAGCGCCGTCAACTACAGCCTTGGCTTCTTTCAGGCCCAGACCGGTCAGTTCACGTACTGCCTTGATCACGTTTACTTTCTTCTCGCCAGCTTCGGTCAGCATGACGTTGAATTCGGTTTGCTCTTCAACAACGGCAGCAGCAGCAGCTGGACCGGCGGAAGCAGCGGCAGCGGAAACGCCGAATTTTTCTTCGAAAGCTTTGATCAGCTCAACAACCTGCAGAACCGACATTTCAGCTACGGCGTTGAGGATATCGTCTTGGGAGATAGACATTGCTGTATTTCCTGAATTGGGGGACGGCCTACGCGGCCATCGAAATAAACAAAAATACGCGAGAGAGGTTGCTCAGCCTTAGGCTGCGGCAGCTTCTTTTTGCTCGCGAACTGCAGCCAGAGTACGAGCCAGCTTGCTGGTAGCGCCTTGAATCACGCTCATCAGCTGCGAAATGGCTTCGTCGCGGGTCGGCAGTGTTGCCAGTACGTCGATTTGGTTAGCTGCGAGGAACTTGCCCTCGAACGCAGCTGCCTTGATCTCGAACTTATCCTGACTCTTGGCGAATTCCTTGAACAAACGGGCAGCAGCGCCTGGATGATCTTTAGAGAACGCGATCAGAGTCGGGCCAGTGAACACGTCGTTGAGAACACTGTATTCAGTGTCAGCAACGGCGCGCTTGAGCAGGGTGTTACGTACAACACGTACGTATACGCCAGCTTCACGAGCCTCTTTACGGAGTCCGGTCATAGCGCCTACTGTCACACCACGGGCATCAGCCACGACAGCGGACAGAGCAGCTTTGGCAGCCTCGTTGACTTCAGCGACGATGGCCTTCTTGTCTTCGAGATTAATTGCCACGGGTTTAACTCCTGCTTGTTACCGTTTCATCTGGCCTAGGCCTGATGTCGTTTTGGTGTCTGATTCGGTAAGGAACCGGGAGCACCATCTGCGTAGGCTTGTTGGTTTAAGACTTGCGTCGCCTACGGTCTTGGATAGCCCCCGCCAGGCAGGGACCCCAATCTTTCAATTGGCGCAATTACTTGCGCCAATTTATGTCTTATACGTCCAGCGAGCCTTGGTCGATGACCAGACCTGGGCCCATAGTGGTGCTCAGGGTAACGCGCTTGACGTAGATACCTTTCGAGGAAGCAGGCTTGATACGCTTCAGATCAGCGATCAGGGCTTCAACGTTTTCCTTCAGCTTGACGGCATCGAAGCCGACTTTGCCAACGGAGGTGTGAATGATGCCGTTTTTGTCGGTGCGATAACGAACCTGACCAGCCTTGGCGTTTTTAACCGCGGTAGCTACGTCTGGAGTTACGGTGCCGACTTTAGGGTTAGGCATCAGGCCACGTGGACCGAGGATCTGACCCAACTGACCTACAACACGCATTGCATCCGGGGAAGCAATAACGACGTCATAGTTCAGGTCGCCGCCTTTCATTTCGGCAGCCAGGTCGTCCATGCCAACGCGATCAGCACCAGCGGCCAGAGCAGCTTCAGCAGCTGGGCCTTGGGTGAAGACAGCAACACGTACAGTCTTGCCAGTGCCGTGTGGCAGCACAGTAGCGCTACGAACGACCTGGTCGGATTTACGTGGGTCAACACCCAGGTTCACAGCAACGTCAACAGACTCGCTGAACTTGACAGTCGACAGCTCGGTCAGCAGGGCAGCAGCGTCTACGAAGTTGTAAGACTTGCCTGCTTCAATTTTGCCGGCGATAGCCTTTTGGCGCTTGGTCAGCTTAGCCATTACACACCCTCCACGTTAAGGCCCATGCTACGAGCAGAACCGGCGATGGTACGCACGGCCGCATCCATATCAGCTGCAGTCAGATCCGCGTTTTTGGTTTTCGCGATTTCTTCCAGCTGAGCACGGGTTACGGTGCCAACCTTAACGGTGTTAGGACGAGCGGAACCGCTGGTCAGACCGGCAGCTTTCTTCAGCAAAACCGAAGCCGGGGTCGACTTGGTTTCGAAGGTGAAGCTACGGTCGCTGTATACAGTGATGATCACTGGAGTCGGCAGACCTGGCTCAAGACCCTGAGTACGGGCGTTGAAGGCCTTGCAGAATTCCATGATGTTCACGCCGTGCTGACCCAGAGCTGGACCGACGGGTGGGCTAGGGTTGGCCTGAGCGGCCTTCACTTGCAGCTTGATGTAAGCGGTAATCTTCTTGGCCATGAGGCACTCCAATTACGGGTTCAAACGCCTCGAAAGGCTCCCCGGTTACTTGCGCGTTTATCCCAGTGACGACAAAACCCCACAGCCTAGGCTGCGGGGTTGGGATGCTTGCCCAGCTAGACCTTTTCGACCTGGCTGAACTCCAACTCTACCGGGGTAGAGCGACCGAAAATGAGCACTGCCACTTGGATCCGGCTCTTTTCGTAGTTAACTTCTTCGACCGTACCGTTAAAATCAGCGAACGGACCGTCTGTAACGCGAACAACCTCACCCGGCTCGAACAATGTCTTCGGCTTGGGCTTGTCGCTACCATCAGCAACACGACGCAGAATTGCTTCCGCCTCTTTGTCGGTGATCGGAGCAGGCTTGTCGGCAGTACCGCCAATGAAGCCCATGACGCGAGGGGTATCCTTGACCAAGTGCCAAGTACCTTCGTTCATGTCCATTTGTACCAGCACGTAGCCAGGGAAGAACTTGCGTTCGCTTTTGCGCTTCTGCCCATTCCGCATTTCAACCACTTCTTCAGTGGGAACCAGAATTTCGCCGAAGCCATCTTCCATGCCTGCCAGCTTTACGCGCTCCAGCAAAGAGCGCATAACATGCTTCTCGTAACCCGAGTAAGCATGCACAACGTACCAACGCTTAGCCACGGGACACCCTTAGCCAACAATCAAGGAAACAAGCCAGCCGAGCAGGGAATCAAGCCCCCACAACAGCAACGCCATAACCAGAACAACAGCCACGACAATCAATGTGGTCTGAGTGGTTTCTTGGCGAGTCGGCCAAACGACTTTACGGATTTCGGTGCGAGCTTCCTTAACCAGTACCGCGAACGACTTGCCTTTGGCAGTCTGCAGGCCTACAAAGGCAGCTACAGCAGCGAGGGCAAGCAAAGCGAGTACACGGTACAGGATCGGCGAAGCAGAATAGTACTGATTGCCAACAACGCCTACGACCACCAAGGCGACTACAGCGAGCCACTTTACCAGATCGAAACGAGAGCTTTGAGCTTCAGCCTTAGGAGTCATCTATGAAGATCCTGTGAAAAGAAAGCCAGACACACCACGTGAATCTGGCAGGTCAGGAGGGAATCGAACCCCCAACCTACGGTTTTGGAGACCGTCGCTCTGCCAATTGAGCTACTGACCTAAAACAAAATCAGGCCGACCATTATGCAGGCCTGAAAAAGACTTTACAACAACCAACCCCACAAGACCTGAAACATCGAACAACATTCAAGCCGAGGCAGCTGTTAAAACAAAGGCAGATATTTTCATATCTGCCTTGTCATATGGAGCTCTTGAGCGGATTTGAACCGCTGACCTCACCCTTACCAAGGGTGTGCTCTACCAACTGAGCTACAAGAGCGAAACACCTTGCACAACCTGCAAACTTGGAGCGGGTAGCGGGAATCGAACCCGCATCATCAGCTTGGAAGGCTGAGGTTCTACCACTAAACTATACCCGCGGAGCTTGCAGCTCACGCTAAAAATGGTGGAGGGGGAAGGATTCGAACCTTCGAAGTCGTAGACGTCAGATTTACAGTCTGATCCCTTTGGCCGCTCGGGAACCCCTCCTAAGCGAGCCGGCATTTTACATCACGCCGACCTTCTGTCAAGCATTTTCTCATTTAAATTATGAGGTTAGCTGCATTGACGGTCGCTTTGCACTGTAGCCCTTAAAGGTCTTCACTGCGAAGCGGGCGCCATTCTATGCAAACTATTCGAGAGTTGCAATGCCTTCACACAGCATTATTTTATGTTTTAACTCATTGAATTCATTAGCAAGGCTTTCAAAGGGCAGATCGTCAGCCAGGCGACGGCTCTCAGGGGCTACACGCAACCAATAACCCGAGGCGTCCGGCGCATTCAGCAACTGTACCTTGACCTTGATATCCAGGCTGGTGAGCCTCTGCTCGAGAGAGGAGGCTTGGCGTCGATCAGTGAACCCACCGATGTACAAGCAGGTATTCTGCGCCTCTGCCGGCCTCGCTCGATCACGCCGCGCCACCGCATCTGCCGACTCACTCAGGAGGCGAATATCTTGTTGTGTCCCCCGATGGAGACTCAAGGGCGTGACATCCTTGGCCCGCAATGGCGCCTCTTGCTGATGCCAGACGTAATAGAAAACATTGAGGACCAGTAAAAGTAAAAACAGCCAGCGCATAATCACCTCAAGACAAAGGACACGCCATTGCCAAACCAACAAACACCAGATCCGGGACCAGCCGAGCCTGAGGCGCAGCATCCCTCACCAGGTCAGCATCGCCGCCAGTGAGGAAGACCGTGAAATCCTCTCCCCAATAGCCTCGCGCCAACTCGAGCTGGGTCAGCACAAACCCTCTAAGCATGAGCGTACACCCACGCTCGACGGCCTCTACGGTCGTACGACCAGGAGAGAGACGTTCCACAGCCCGCTCAGCGGCCGCGTCGTCATAGCGTATCTTGCGGGTATGGGTTCGCAGTTGATTACGCATAAGCGGCATACCCGGGCAAATAAACCCACCCAGGTGCCCACCGTCCGGACCAATAAAATCTGCTGTCGCCGCTGTACCAAAGTCGAGTACCAGGCATGCACCTGACGCCAACTTGAACGCGCCTAGCATGGCCAGCCATCGATCCATCCCCAGGCGCTGGAAGTCTTCGTAGCCGTTGCGCACTCCGCCCATTTTTTGAGCAGAGGTTGCACAGGAAACAGCAACGCCAAATGCCGCTACCAAGGCAGCTATCAGCTTATCGGTCTCCTCAAGCGCGCGAACACTCACTAACCGACAACGCGTGAGCAATAGACCAGGCAAAGCCACCAAACTATCGATCAGCGCGATATCTGAACCTGCGATACCTTCCGCGCGAACAGTTGCCTCACTCAACTCAAGAACACGCCATTTGATAAAGCTATTTCCACAGTCGAGCTCAAGAATCATCACGCAACCTCAGGCTTAACTCACCACCGCTGTATATTTTCTCAACGCCACCGACATCCAAACGCAAGGCGCCCTGACGATCCACGCCCAGCACAACCCCATCAATCTGATTGACGCCCGCGATAAGCGACACGGACTTCCCCTGCCACGCGTGATGCTGCTCCCATTCGTCTTGCAACCCTGCAAAACCCGCAGCCTTGTGTCGATCTAGGTAGGCTTGGAGTTGCAAACCCAGTCGCGCCACCAGGTGATTGCGATCAACTGAAAAGCCCGTCTCAAGCTGCATCGAGGTCCACTGCTGATCAACATCAGCTGCCCTCTGCATATTCACATTGATACCTATCCCTAGCACAACGTGACAGATATCCGCGGGATCTCCCACCAGCTCAAGCAAGATGCCTGAGATTTTCTTGTGCCCAACCAAGACGTCGTTTGGCCACTTCAAAGCCGCGCCCTGCACACCCGACTCACGCAGAGCCTGCAGGACTGCCAGTCCTACCACCAGACTCAACCCTTCCAGTTGCCGCAGACCACCCTCAATACGCAATACAAGGCTGTAGTAAACGTTTTGCGCAAATGGGCTGACCCATTTACGGCCTCTGCGCCCCCTACCAGCCGTCTGCTGCTCCGCTAGCACAACAAAAGGTGCCGCACTACCCGCATCGACAAGACGTAAAGCCTCGGCATTAGTGGAGTCAATGGAATCGAAAATATGAACGGGCCAAGATAGGGAAGTCGCCTCCCGAGAAACCTCCTGCGCATTCAAAAATACCAATGGCGCAGCCAATCTATACCCACGACCCCGAACCTTATGGATAGGAAGATTCAATTCTGCCTCAAGATGCTGAAGCTGCTTCCACACGGCACTGCGACTAACGCCCAGGGCGGCGCCAAGCGCTTCTCCAGAATGGAACTGACCATCTTTCAGAAGTTTCAACAACGTCAGCATGCACATATCGCCTCAGAATGAGGCACGCATGATAGCCATGCGCAGGGTCATTGCATAGAAAGGGTGGATATCAGTATTGATCGACGCCCCACAAGATTTTCGAGCGTCCAAAACAAAACCCCAACTGCTTTCGCAATTGGGGTTTCGGAATTTAATCTTGAC
>NZ_JBZXEA010000015.1:0-45265 GCF_058725345.1 Pseudomonas sp. DW-iso17
AACTGTATCGACTGTCAGGCCGCTATCGCAGGCAAGCCAGCTCCCACAGTTGGATCGTTGGGGTGTCGGGTAGATAGGCGTCGGCTGGCGGGCCGCTATCGCAGGCAAGCCAGCTCCCACAGGTCCACGTTAGCGCAACACCGTGGCCCCCTTGCACGCCTGCCCCGCCCTCTCACAGATCTCCCACCCACCACCCAGCGCCTTATAGATCCCCACCACCGCCAAGCGCTGTTCCGTGCGCGCCGCCGTCAATGCCCGGCGGCTGGTGAAGTCCGCGCGTTCGGCCTCAAGCACATCCAGGTACACACCCTCACCTTGCGCAAACCGCTCGCGCGCAAAGCTGGCTGCCTCACGGTTGGCGGCCGCCTCCAACAACCGCAAGCCCAGGGCGTTGCCGGCCGTACGGTTGGCCTGGAACGCATCATCGGTTTCCTGCAGGGCCCGCAACACGGTCTGGTCATAAGCGATCAATGCCGCCTGGGTGCGTGCCTCGCTGGCGGCAATCCGCGCTCGTACGCGCCCGGTGTCCAGCAGTGACCAGCGAATCACCGGCGCGATAAAGTTCGACTGCATGCCCGCATCGCCCAGGGCGCTGAGACTTCCGGCCAGTAAACCGATGGAGCCCTGCACCTGGATGTCCGGATACAAGCCAGCGGTTTCCACGCCAATCTGCGCGGTCGCAGCCGCCAGCGTGCGTTCGGCCGCGGCAATATCGGCGCGACGCGCCAGCAAGCCGGCCGGGTCTCCCACCTGCAACGTGCGCAGGTTCAAGGTTTCACGCCCAGGCCGGGCCAGCGGTGGCTTGAACCCCTGGGGCGCTTGCCCCAGCAGCACCGCCAGCGCGTTGGTTGACTTGGCGCGACGTCGCTCCAGGTCAGGCGCTACCGCCTCGACATTGCGCAACAAGGCCTCGGCCCGCAGCCGGTCGAATTCGGTGGCGGCGCCGACGCTGACCATCTGCCCCACCAGGCCCAGGCTGTCGCGCTGGCTCTGGCTGATATCCGCGACCACCGCCTGTTCGGCTTCGATCCCTTGTAACTCGAACCAGGTTGCCGCGACCGTCGCCGCGACGCTCGCTTGCACGCTGCGCAGCAATGCCTGACGCGACCCCGCCTGGGCCTGGGCCGCCTCCACCGAGCGACGCACGCGGCCAAACAAGTCGATTTCCCAGGCTGCATCCACCGCCGCGCGGGTAGTTTCAATAGAGCGCTGCTCGCCGAAGGGAGTCTCGACCTCGCTACGCTGGCGGTGCTCGTAGCCCAGGGCAGCGCCGCCGCTGGGCAGGAAGCCTTGGCGGCTTTCGCGCAGCAACGCCTTGGCTTCGTCCAGGCGCGCGGCAGCGATGCCGATGTCGTGGTTGGCCGCCAGTGCCTGTTGGATCAATTGGCTCAGTGCCGGCTCGTCGAACACTTGCCACCACTGCACCTCTACCTCGCCCGGACCAAGCCCGGCGATGGGCGCGCCGAAGCTCGTCGCCCGCTGCGCAGCAGGCAGCACCGGCGCGGAGTAATCAGGCCCAACCGAGCCGCAACCGGCCAGCAGGGTCAACGACAACAGAAAAGCTGGATACGCCTGTTTCATGATGCGCTCTCCTTTAGCTGCACCTTCGGACTCGCCCCCTGGCGCTGCACGCGCAGCGCCAGGCTGCGCATCACCACATAGAACACGGGCGTCAGGAACAGACCGAACAGCGTCACGCCCAACATCCCGGCAAACACCGCAACCCCCATGGCATGGCGCATCTCGGCGCCTGCCCCACTGGCAAATACCAGCGGGACTACGCCGGCGATAAACGCCAGGGACGTCATCAGGATCGGGCGCAGGCGCAATTGACAGGCGTGGATCACCGCTTCCAATGGGCTGGCGCCTTCGGCTTCGAGGCTGCGGGCAAACTCGACGATCAGGATGGCGTTCTTCGCCGCCAAGCCCACCAGCACCACCAACCCGATCTGCACGAACACGTTGTTGTCGCCCTCCACCAGCCACACGCCGAGGATTGCGCTGAGCAGGCACATGGGCACGATCAGCAACACCGCCAACGGCAGCAGCCAACTGTTGTACTGCGCGGCGAGGATCAGATACGCCAGCAACACACACAGCGGGAAAATAAACAGGGCCGATGACCCGGCGAGCTTTTGCTGGTAGGTCAGGTCTGTCCATTCATAGGTCACGCCCTCGGGCAGTACCTCCTGGGCCAGGCGTTCCATGAGCGCAACCGCCTGCCCTGAGCTGACCCCAGGCATCGCGCCGCCAGAGATATCCGCCGAGGGATAGCCGTTGTAGTGGATCACCCGGTCAGGCCCGGAGCTCGGCGTGACCGTGACAAACGCTGATAACGGCAGCATGTCCCCGACGGCATTGCGCACCTGCAGACGGCCGATGGCTTCGGCTTGCATGCGATGGTCCGCATCGGCCTGGGCCGTGACTTTGTAGGTGCGGCCAAACCGGTTGAAGTCATTGACGTACAGCGACCCCAGATAGACCTGCAGCGACTCGAACACATCCGCCAGGCGCACGCCCTGGCTCTTGACCTGGGTGCGGTCGATGTCGACATTCAGTTGCGGCGCGTTGACGTCCAGGCTGGTCATCAGCCCGGCCACTTGGCCTGACTCAGTGGCTTTGGTCATCAGTACCTGGGTCTGCTGCACCAGCGCCTCAAGCCCGACGCCGCCACGGTCCTCGACCTGCAGCTTGAAGCCCCCGGTCACCCCGAGCCCCGGCACCGGTGGCGGCGGGAACACGCCGAGGAAGCCGTCGGGGATGCTCGCAAACTTGGCTTGCAGACGCCCGGCGATGGCGACCGCCGCCATATCCGGCGAGGTGCGCTCTTTGAACGGATCAAGCATCACAAACATCACCGCCGCATTCGGGACGTTGACGAAGCCGTTGACCGACAGCCCCGGGAACGCCACGACGCTCTCGACCCCCGGCTCATCCAGGGCGATTTTCGACATTTGCCGCACCACCGCATCGGTACGCTCCAACGAGGCCGCGTTCGGCAGTTGGGCGATGCCGACCAGGTAGTATTTGTCTTGCATCGGCACGAAGCCGGCCGGTACCGCGTTGAAGCCGAACCAGGTCAACGCGAGCAAACCGCCGTAGGCCAACAGCGCCACGCCGCGACGGCCGACGACCTTGCGCACGGTATTGCCATAGGCTTGTGGCGCTCGCTGAAACGGCCGGCCCAGCACCTCAAGCAGCCGCGTGGCGCGACCACGCAGGCTGCGCGGGTCATGCACCAAGGCCGCATGCCGTGGCCGCAGCAACAGGCCGGCCAGCGCCGGGCTGAGGGTCAACGAGTTGACCGCCGAGAGGATGGTGGAAATCGCGATGGTCAGCGCAAATTGCCGATAGAACTCGCCTTGCAGGCCACTGAGAAACGCGGTGGGAATGAACACGGCCGCCAGCACCGAGGTGATCGCAATGATAGGGCCGGTGACCTCGCCCATCGCCCGTCGCGCAGCCTGCATCGGCTCCTCGCCGTTCTCGATATGCCGCTCGACGTTCTCCACCACCACGATGGCATCGTCGACCACGATGCCAATCGACAGCACCAGGCCAAACAGCGACAAGGTATTGAGGGAGAAGCCCATCAGGTGCATGACCGCAAAGGTGCCAATGATCGACACCGGCACGGCCATCAAAGGAATCAGCGACGCACGCCAGTTGCGCAGGAACACCACCACCACGATCACCACCAGCAGGATCGCTTCCATCAGCGTGATGGCCACCGACTCCAGCGAAGCGCGCACAAACACGGTGGGGTCATAGGCAATCCGCGACACCAGCCCCTCGGGGAAGTTGGTTTGCAGACGCTGCATGGTCTCGCGCACCGACTGCGCCACATCGAGGGCATTGGCCCCTGGGCTCTGGATGATCTGCAAGGCCACCGCCGGCTCGCCGTCCAACAGGCTGCGCAGCGCGTAGGCATCGGCGCCCATCTCGATACGGGCCACATCACGCAGGCGCGTGACCTGGCCGTTATCGCCGGTGCGGATGATGATATCGCCGAACTGCTCTTCGTCCGTCAGGCGCCCGAGGGTATTGACCGTGACTTGGAACGCCGCAGTAGAGTCCGGCGCCTGGCCGACCGAGCCGGCGGCCACTTGCACGTTCTGCTCGCGCACGGCAGCAATCACATCACCGGCGGTCAAGCCACGGGCGGCGATCAGGTCCGGGTCGAGCCACAGGCGCATGCTGTATTCACCCGCGCCCCACACCAGCACATCGTTGATCCCCGGTAGGCGTGACAGCTCATCGCGCACCTGGAGGTAGGCATAGTTGGAGATATAGAGCGGATCATAACGTTGGTCGGGGGACAGCAGGTGGACCACCATGAGGATGTCCGGCGAGGTCTTCTGCGTGACCACGCCCAGGCGCTGCACCTCTTCGGGCAAGCGCGGCAAAGCTCGCGAAACACGGTTCTGCACCTGGATCTGCGCCATGTCCGCGTTGGTGCCCTGGGCGAAGGTCGCGGTCAGGATCATGCGGCCATCGGTGGCCGACTGCGAGGTCATGTAAAGCATGCCTTCCACCCCGGTGATCACCTGTTCCAGCGGCGCTGCCACCGTCTCGGCAATCACCTGCGGGTTGGCCCCCGGATACGACGCGGTCACTTGCACCGTGGGCGGCGTGACGGCCGGGTATTCGCTCAACGGCAAATGGAAGAAGGCCACGATGCCGCCGATCATCATCAACACCGAGAGGACAATGGCGAAGATCGGTCGGTCAATGAAAAAGCGTGGGAAGCTCATTGCACGCCCCCCACCGCCAGCGGAGCCTCAAGCGGCTTGCCCTCGATGCTAGCAGCCAGCGGTGTCACCTGCATGCCGGGGCGCACCAGCCCTTTGACGACAATGCGCTCGCCCGGTTGCAGCCCCTGTTCGATGACCCGCAGGCCGTCGACCACTGGGCCCAGTTCCACCGGGCGGTATTCGGTTTTATCACCTTCACCGACTACCAGCACATAGCGACGGCCCTGGTCGGTGCCGATGGAATGGTCGGCAATCAACACCCGGTGTTGCGCCGCGCCGGTGTCCAGCTTGACCTTGGCGAACAGCCCCGGCGTCAAGCGCCCATCCGGGTTTTCCACCACCGCACGCACGCGCACCGTGCCGGTCTTGCGGTCAGCCGAGTTGGCCAGAAAATCCACGCGACCGGCCCGTGCATAGGTGGTGTCGTTGAGCATCGCCACCATGACCTTGGCGGCTTGTTCGCCCTTGGCCCCGGCGTGTTGCCGCGTCGCTGCTAACGAATGCAGGTAGGTGCGTTCATCCACATCGAAATACACATGCAAGGGGTCGATGGAAACAATCGTGGTCAGCGCTGTTTCCCCACGGGTGACATAGTTGCCTTCCGTCACCAGGGCGCGGTCGATACGCCCGCTGATAGGTGCGGTGACGCGGGTGTAACTCAGGTCCAGTTGGGCCGTATCCAGCGCAGCCCTGGCGGCCTCCACCTGCGCTCTGCCGGCGTTCAACGAAGCAACGGCGGTGTCGAGACGATCACGTGCCACCACCTTCTTGGCATATAACTGCTCGGCACGGCCATGCTCGGCCTGGGCCAGCAACGCATTGGCCTCGGCCTCGCGCAGACGTGCCTTGGCTGCGTTCACTGCCGCCTGGAACATACGCGGATCGATCACAAACAATGGACTGCCCTTGGCCACGAACTGCCCTTCAGGCACGCTGACACTTTGCAGATAGCCACTGACTCGCGGGCGTAATTGAACCTGGTCGATGGCAGTCAACGAACCGGTGTACTCCACAAACGGCGTCACCGCACGCGCCACCACCTGGGCTACCGGCACGCCAGGGGGCTTGGCGGCCGCGGCTGGCGGTGAATTGTCTGAGCATCCGCCCAGCGTCAACGCTACGGCCAACACCCCGGTGATCAGGCTGACTGGTTTGGTGTACATCGTTCACCCTCCTTGGAATTTTCAAGACAAACCGACACGTGGGTTTTTATCCGGCTTGCCATACTGGGAAGGTCAAGCGCTATAAAACCGGGGGTGTGTTTTGTCTGGGAAATACTTGAAGGTGAATCAAATGGCGGCCAGCGTGGCTTGGTGGCGCTCGGGGTTACCTGTCGAACGCGGCTGAAGGTGGGAGCTGGCTTGCCTGCGAAGGGATCGACCCGGTTTGGTTGATAGACCGAGGTGCCTGCATCGCAGGCAAGTCAGCTCCCACCTTTGGATTGCGCGGTGTCAGCCTGGTATCTGTGGGCTCAGGCTCAGGTCCAGGCGACTACCAGCAAGCCGGCGCCCAACACCAGGCACAACGGCGAATAGAAGTAGGTGTCCAGACGAGCGAACCGCGACCCGCCGACCTTCTTGAAGAACCCCACCAGCTCCGAATCCCCTATCGCTCGGGCAAACATCAGCACGGCAATCGCGCTGATGCCCCACTGCAACGCCCCATGGGACACCGGCGAGAAATACAGCCCGGCGCGCAGGCACACAAGCAAGGCAATCGCCACCAGCCCCATCGCCACCAGAAAAGTGCCCAGCGCCGACGGTTTGAACGCCGGCCTGGGCCCGCTGGCAAACTCTCCGGGCAGTTGCGGGATAGCGGCCAGGCTGCCGAGCTTGCCACCCGCAGCCCAATACAGATGCACCATGCTGATGAAGGTAAATACCCCGACGATCCACCGCGCAATCACAAAGCTCATGGTCGGCGCTCCACAAAAATGTGCGAATGAGGATAGCCGCCCTGAGTTTTTTTGCAGGCATTTCGTCGGTCGCTGATGATAAAGTGCCGCCCCATGAAACTTGCCCGTGCCGACCGTTCACTCATTGCCTGGATGCTCTACTGCTGCGTCCTGTTCAATGTGTTCGCCTGCAGTATTGGTCATGGGCAAAGGGTGGGGATGCAGCTCAACGGCATCAGCGGCCAGTTCTGTACGGTCGACCCACGTACCCAGGCGCCGCTGCCCAGCAACTCGACGGACGAGAACCTGCCAACGCTGTCGAAGGCGTTTGGTTGCCCGCTGTGTTCTACCGGCGGCATGGGCCCGGCGCTCAACTCCCACCTGAATGTGGCGGTCCTGCCGCAACCCCATGCACCGCCTGCTGCGGTGGTGCTTGCCGCTGACATCCCTGCCCGCTTTACCTGGCCTGCGGCTAATCCGCGCGCGCCACCTGCCCTTGCCTGATCCCTGCGCTTACTGATCTGCATCGCCCCGTTTCCGTCAGGAGTACGGGTAGCAGTGCGTTGTTTTCGAGCCAAGTTTTCAGGATTCCAACCATGAAACATTTACCCCTGCTGGCGGGCCTGTTCGGCTGCCTGCCTGTTTGCGCCTCGGCCCTTGAGTTGGCCCCGACCACCATTGACGGCGAGCAAAGTGCCGAGCCTGGGCTGGCCCTGGACCAATCCAGCGGCATGGCCTCGCGCCTGGGCCTGAGCGTGCGGGAAACCCCGGCGTCAGTGGCCATCGCCAACCGCAACGATATCGAGCGCCACGGCGCCAAGACCTTCCGCGATGCGGCCAATACCCTTCCCGGTGTCAACGCCAGCGCCCCGCCCGGTTTTGGCGGTTTTGTCTCGTACCGAGGGTTTACCAGTAGCCAGATCACCCAGATGTTCAACGGCATCAATGTCGCCACGGGCCTGGCGCGGCCGGTGGATGCGTGGATCTATGACCGCGTCGAACTGGTAGGCGGCCCCTCCTCCTTGATCAACGGCGCAGGCTCAGTGGGTGGCTCGCTGAACTACGTGACCAAGCTGGCAAACCGCGAGGAACAGGCCATCGAAGGCCAACTGAGCTATGGCAGCTACGACACCGCCGGTCTGGCGTTCGGCCTCAACCATGCGCTGACCGAACCCGGTGCCGAGGTGCAGCATTACGCCCGCCTGGATGTGAGCCGCAACACCAACCACAGCTACATCGACCGCGACCAGCGCGATGCCTGGAGCGTGGCGTTTTCCCTGCTCAGCGACCTCACCCCCAACCTGTCCCACACCCTGGCCCTGGAATATCAGGACGAACATGAAGACAGCCCGTATTGGGGTACGCCGGTGCTCAACCCCAAGGCCGGTGAACTGAAGATCGACAAGCACAACCGCTTCAATAACTACAACGTTGCCGACGGCCGTTATGAGCAACGCACGATCTGGGCACGTTCAATCATCGACTACCGGATCAACGACAGCACCACACTGAAAAATACCCTCTATCACCTCGACAGCCAGCGCGACTATCGCAACCTGGAGACCTACCAGTACAACGCCGACAACAGCGCGGTGAACCGCTCAACGGCCTATCAGGTGCGGCATCAGGGCGAGCAGAACGGCAACCAGTTCGAACTGCGCCATGACACGAGCGTGTTCGGCCTTGCCACCACCTGGTCGGGTGGTTTTGAGTACAAGGTCAACAGCACCACCAACAGCCCCTTGAACGTGCCGGGCAAAAGTACCGTGGACCCTAACCACTACGACCCAGGGCACTTCTATGATATTCCCGGTACCCAGCCAGGTTTCGTCAAGGACAAGACCAACCAAGTAACCACCAAGGCACTGTTCGTGGAAAACCGTCTGGGACTGACGGATAAGCTCTCGCTGCTGACCGGCCTGCGCTATGACGCCATCGACCTGGACGTGACCAACCACCGCACCATCACCGCCACCAACCCACGGCACTTCAAGCGCAGTTGGGAGCCGCTAACGGGCCGGGTGGGCCTGACCTATCAGTTCATCCCGTCCGCCAACGTCTATGTGCAATACAGCACCGCCGTCGAACAGCCCAATACCACCACCCAGGTGTTCGACGTGTCCACGGGCAAGCAATGGGAAATCGGCAGCAAGTTCGATTACCTGGAAGGTCGGGGCTCCGCCACGGTCGCCGCCTACAAGATCGAACGCAAGGACTTTGCCGTCACCGACCCGCTGGACCCGACCAACAGCATCCCGGTGGGCGCGCAGTCGTCCAAGGGCATCGAACTGGCCAGCTCGTTGCACATCACGCCGAGGCTATTGGCCGAAGGCAACTTCGCCTGGGTGGACGCGCAGTACGATGAGTTCAACGAAAAAACCGCCAGCGGCGAGGTGGTGTCGCGTAAGGGCAATACGCCGACCAACGTGCCCAAGCGCGTGGGTAACCTATGGCTGACCTACGATTTTGCCGAGGATTGGCAAGGTGGGGTGGATGCGCGGTATGTCGCCCAGGTGTACGCGGACAATGCCAATACCCAGACCGTACCGGCCTATACGCTGTTCGGCACCTTCCTGCGCTATAAGCTGGATGCGAACACCTCGGTAACCGGGCGCGTGCGTAACCTGACTAACGAGGTGTACGCGGAGTTTGCCCATGTGTCGCCGGCGTATTATCTGGGGTCACCGAGGACCTTTGAGCTGGCCGTACACACCAAGTTCTAACGCTGCAACGACCGCTGACTTGAAATGCAATTGAATGTGGGAGCTGGCTTGCCTGCGATAGCGGTGGGTCAGCATAAAAATATGTTGTCTGACACTCAGTCATCGCAGGCAAGCCAGCTCCCACATCTTGATCTTCGCTCGATACAAAGACCTCCGGTTACTTGAGGCTCGCCTCGACCTTCTGCGCCACATCGTCCGTCAACCAGGCCTTCCACACTTGCGGATGTTCCTTGAGAAACGCCTGGGCGACCTCCCGAGGCGGCGTGTGGTGCTCGCTCATCGTCGCCAAGGCTTTGTTAAGCGGCTCGATGGGAAACTCGACCTTCTCGAAGAACTGGGCAATCTGTGGATGTTCCTGCTGGAACGGCGTCGACACGCCAATGCTCAGCTTGGAAGCCAATGAGCGTGTCGGCTTCGGGTTCGGGTTGTCTGCGTCAGTCAGGGTCTTCCACGCATCTGCATCAAATGGCGGTTCTTCCAGCTGGATCAATTTATAGCGCCCCATCAACGGGGTCGGCGACCAGTAATAGAACAGCACGGGCTTGCCCCGGCGAATCGACGAGGCAATCTCCGCATCCAGCGCCGCGCCCGACCCGCTGCGGAAGTTCACGTAGCTGTCGTCCAGCCCATAAGCCTTGAGTTTCTGTTTGTTGACCACCTCGGAGGTCCAGCCGATGGGGCTGTTGAGAAAGCGCCCCTTGCCTGGGGACTCCGGGTCTTTGAACACGTCCTTGTAGCGCGCCAGGTCCTGTACGCTTTTCAAATCTGGTGCCAGGGGTTTGAGTCCTTTGGAGGGGTCACCCTTGACCACGTATTCCGGCACCCACCAGCCTTCGGTAGCGCCTTTGACGATATCGCCCAGGCCCGCCACCTTGCCTTCGGCTTGCGCCTTGACCCACACAGGGCTGCGGCCTGCCCACTCCTCGCCGATCACCTGGATATCATTCTTGGCCAGGGCGGTTTCCAGGGTGATGGTGGTTCCAGGCAACGTGTCGGTGGGCAGGTCATAGCCCTTCTCGACGATAAAACGCAGTACTTCTGTGATCAGGCTGCCGCTTTCCCAGTTCAGGTCGGCAAAATGCACCGGCGCCTGGGCGGCCGATACCGGCAATGACAGACTCAGGGTCGTCAGGCCCATCGCCAGCAGTGACTTCAATCCTTTCATGCCTTTGCACCTCGCGTTTTCGCAGTCATGGCGAACGGCTTTGCTGCAAATGCGCGAAGCCTCTGAATAGTTAAGTCAACTCAACTGTAGTAGAGGTTCCAAAAGACAAAGAGGCACAACATGTTCAGCGCCTACTCGCTGGCCTTGAAGGTCACCAGCTCACCCTTGCGCCATTTGGCGGCTTTGCCCGTCACGGCTTTCAGGGTTTTGGTCAACCCTTCCTGCAATTGCTCGTGGGCAGCGAATACCAGCATCACGCTGTGGCCTTCCTTGAACACAATACCCTGGCCTTCGTTCGACGACACAAAGGCATAGTCGCCGATGCCGTACACAGTCAACTTGATATCGCGAAACCTCAATTCGAACTTTCCACCTTCACGGCTGGGCAACACCGCCGCGCGAAAATGGTCACCCACTTTGAGTTCCAGACGTGGCTTGTCATCCACGACCAGCGCCGTTTCGGTATCGATCTCGGCGATATAAATACCTTCCGGCGTCTGTTCAGTGACGTAGACAAACCGGGATTGAAACTGCTTGACCAACTTTGCGCGCAAATCACCCAGCACGAATAACGCGTGCATATCCAGATTACTGACTGCCAAGGAAACGCCCCCACATCAAAAAAGCACTGGCCGCCAAAGCGAACAGCACAAAAAAATGGCCGTTACGACACGATACAGAGTCATTAAAAAACTGAAGAGAACTCGTAAGGCTAGTACAAACCTCAACGGCGGACCTCATGCGAAGTCAACCGTGATACAGCAAATCACAGGTTCAACGACCCGAGAATACGGGTCTGCCGACTTCAGAGAATAACCCAATTAAAAATGCAGTTTTCCGACATCCCAACACAAAAAAACATCTGGGCATGGAACCAGTCACGAACTACCGACGACAATACTAGAACAGCAACCAGGGTGAAAACCACCCGAAACATCGCAGACAAGCTAACCGGATCGATCGACAGGAGCTGAGCATGCAACGACGTCAACACGACGCTACGTCTTTCCACACTCGTTCACCATGTCCCGACGAACAGCAATACTACTGCCTGCTGAACCTGAATGGGTACTCCAATTCAGTGCTTTACCAAGTTGTACCCGCAGGAAAGAACTTTTTTCATATTCTTGAAGTGCCCAGCGGCAAGATCAAGGGGTTTCGCAGCGATCACATCAAAGCCTGCGAACTGGCCAAGTCCCTTGAAGCCAAGCTATACGCCTCAGGCGGCGGAATCGTTTCGTCGCCTGGATGACTTTACCGCGCCACTGCCCCTCAACAACTGCCATACTGGCCTGTCCATGGAAGTTTGCCCCCCGCGGGTCAGGTTTCATCAACGCAGTTACCTTGAAGGGAAAGCCATACGTGACGGAATTTGATATTGGCGAATTTATTATCCACGGCGATGCGAGAGAAGTAGACGGTGAGTTTCAAGCGGTCATCATCATGCGAGCCAAACCACCGCTGAACAAGGTCACCGCGCACCAAGTGGAAAAAGACCGCTGGTTCAAAACCGCCGACGCAGCAGCCGTCGCTGGCAAAGAGGCGGCCAAGGCACTGAAAGCCGCCGTGGATTGCGGCGCGCTCAATTCCTGACAATCCGATAGAACTCTGGCGTCCCCCGAGCCCTCACATGCATGACGATAAACCCGCATGGAGAACGTTATGGACACCACGACCCCAACCCTTGAAACCCTGTTCGAACAACTGGGCCTGGATTCCAGCCAGGAAGCCATCGAACGTTTCACCGCCGAACATCGCCTGCCCGATGAGGTAAAACTCATCGACGCGCCATTCTGGAGCGAACAGCAGGCGAACTTCCTCAGGGAACAATTGCACGTCGACGCAGAGTGGGCGCCCGCAGTGGATGACCTCAATGCGCTGCTGCATGAACGTCCCCACGGTTGATTCAGTGCAGGCTGTCTGACTCTTCACTGCGTAACAGCGCTTGCCAGGCAGCCTGGCATTCCTGCGCCTCGTCCCGGCTGGCGAACGCGGTGCCGCGTTGCTCACCGTTGAGCAACACCACCCAGCAGGCGCGCTGGCCCAGGGCACGAAGGGTTTCAGGCACGCCACTGCCGATCATCACGGCCACATCGACTTTGTTTTGCATGGAGCTTCTCCGCAGCATTAGTTAGCTGGCTAACAATGTTGGCCATGCTACGGTTTTATTCCAGTTGGAAAAAGCTATCTGCGGAATAGCTTCATTGCATAAACAGCAACAATGTAGAGACGGGGACGGCCAGCTCGAGTGCCGCCCCATTCATCAGATCAAGCTTGACGCTGGTGCTTGTCGATCTGCTCGTGGCGCTCTTGCGCTTCGATGCAGTACTTGGTGGTGGGGCTGATCAGCAGGCGCTTGAGGCCGATAGGCTCGCCGCTGTCGTCACACCAGCCAAAGGAATCTTCCTTGATGCGTTCCAGGGCACGCTCAAGTTGCGGCAGCATGCGCTGGTCGCGGTCAATGGCGTTCACCAGCCAGGTGCGCTCTTCTTCGACAGAAGCCGCGTCAGCCGGGTCGGCCGGGGTGTCCAGGCTTTCAATGGCGATACGGTTCTGCTCAATGCGCTCGTGGTGTTCCACCTTCATGTCTTGCAGCAACTTCTCGAAAAAAGCGTGCTGTTCGGCATTCATGTAGTCATCCGCCGGCATGGCCAGCAACTTTTCCTTTGTCATTGATTTCTCTATAAAAAATACGTGCATTAAGGCGAATAAGGGAGCGTTCCGCAAGGCCTGTGCAGGTCTCGGAAGGGCGCCGTCCATTTCAAGCGCCACCCGGCACTCAATTTACGAGGGGCGGCAGTCTAAGGCCGACTTGAGGGCGCAGCAACTGAAAAGACAGGCATTTTTTCCCGATTAACCCCCAAAGGCACCAGGACGGGCTTGGCGAATGGTCATCGGAGTGCGTTTATAGCAAGAAATTCAGTGTTGTGGAGCTATATAGAAGACAAACGGTTGAAAGTGCCTCATCCCCTGTAGGCGCGAGCTTGCTGTGGCGAGGGAGCTTGCTCCCGCCGACTGCGCAGCAGTCTCCGGTTTTATTGGGGGTGCTTCGCCCCACGCAAGCTCGCTCCTACAAGGGCAGTACTCAGCGCTTGAGCTTGCGCTTGTTACGGTATTGGTCGATCACCACCGCCACCACAATGATCAGGCCCTTGATGATGTCCTGGATATACGCATCCACCCCGACAAAGGTAAACCCGCTGGCCATCACCCCGAGGATCAACGCGCCGATCACCGTGCCGGTGATGCGCCCTACTCCACCGGCCAGGCTGGTACCGCCGATCACTGCGGCGGCAATCGCGTCCAGCTCGTAGGACATGCCCATGCCGGCTTGCCCCGTCGCTGCACGTGCCGAGGCAACCACACCGGCCAGGCCCGCCAGGAGACCGGCGATGCTATAGACGATGATCAAGTGACGCTTGACGTTGATCCCCGAAGTGCGCGCCGCTTGCATGTTGCCGCCGATGGCATAGGTGTACTTGCCATACTTGGTGTAACGCAGGGCAATGTGGAAGATCACCGCCACCACCAGGAAGATAATCACCGGCATCGCGCCATGGCCGATCGCCGTGTAGGAGTCCGAGAGCATGCTCACCGGCTGACCTTCGGTGTAATAGCGCGCCAGGCCACGGGCCGAGACCATCATGCCCAGGGTTGCGATAAACGGCGGAATGCCGGTGACCGCAATAATGCTGCCGTTGATCGCGCCCGCTAAAAGCCCCACGCCCAAGCCCATCGCCACCGGGATCCACACCGGCAAATCGGTGAGGGACGGAAACACCGCCCGGGAAAAGTCGGAGGTCTGCGCCAGGCTGGCGGCGATCATCGCTGACAAGGCCAGCACCGAGCCGGACGACAAATCGATGCCCGTGGTAATGATCACCTGGGTCACACCGATGGCCAGCAGGCCGATGATCGACACCTGCAGGATCATCAGCACCAGACGCTGGGAGTTCATTAGAAAGCTCTGGTCGCGCACGATCCAGCCAAACAGTTCAAACACCAGACCGATACCGATCAGCACCAGGAAGATACTCAGCTCGGTGGGCATGCGTCGACGGTTCTTGACCGGTGCGGTTGCCGGCTTGTTGTCTGTTATTGCGTTCATAACCCATCACCTTCTTATTCTGTAGATCAGTGGACTGCGGTCATCCCGGAAGCCAACTGCATGACTTTTTCCTGGGTCGCCTCGGCGCGATCCAGGGTGCCCATCAGTTCACCTTCGTGCATTACCATCACCCGGTCGCTCATGCCGAGCACTTCGGGCAGTTCGGAAGAAATCATGATCACCGCCATGCCCTCGCTGGCGAGGAAGGCGATCAAGCGATAGATCTCAGCCTTGGCGCCCACATCGATACCACGCGTCGGCTCATCGAGGATCAGCAAGCGTGGGTTGGTCATCAGCCAGCGCGCCAGCAAGGCCTTTTGCTGGTTGCCACCGGACAAGGTGTCGATGCATTGCTCCAGGGACGGGGTTTTCACCCGCAGCTTCTTGCACATGTCTTCACACAGGGCACGCAAGGCCTTCTGCTGGATAAAACCGTTGCCCGAATAGTGCGGCAGCACCGCCATCTCCATGTTCTCCAGCACCGACAGGCACGGGAACAGGCCGCTGAGCTTGCGGTCCTCGGTCAACAGCGCAAAGCCTTTCTCAATGGCCATATGCGGGTCGGTAATGCGCACCGCCTTGCCGTCCAGGGTGATTTGCCCGCTGGAGCTTGGGGTGATACCAAAAATGGTTTCCGCCACGTTGGTGCGCCCGGAGCCCATCAGCCCGGCGATACCGAGGATCTCCCCGGCGTGCAGGTCGAACGATACGTCCTTGAACACGCCGTCCAGGCTCAGGTCGCGCACCGACAGCAGCAACTCGCCAATAGGCGTTTCGCGCACCGGAAACAGCTGGCTCAGTTCACGCCCGACCATCATCGAGATGAGGCTGTCGCTGTTCATGCTGTCGGCCCGTTGCAAGCCGATGTATTGGCCGTCGCGGAACACCGCCACTTCATCGGCGATGGCGAACACTTCGTTCATCTTGTGGGTGATATAGACGATGCCTTTGCCCTGGGACTTGAGGTCGGCAATGATCGAAAACAGGTGGGCCACTTCCTTGTCGGTAATGGCCGAGGTGGGTTCATCCATGATCAGGATGTCGGAGTCGTAGGACACTGCCTTGGCAATCTCGACCATCTGCCGTTCGGCAATGCTCAGGTTGCCGACCTGTTCTTCCGGGTCGAGGTTGATGCGCAGGCGCGCCAGCAACTCGGCGGTGCAACGGTGCATTTCGCGGTGGTTGACCATGTGCAGGCTGTTGAGCTGTTCGCGGCCGATCCAGATGTTCTCGGCGATGCTCATATGGGGCATCAGGTTGAGTTCCTGGTGGATCATCGCGATCCCGGCCTTTTGCGCGGCCAGCGGCGTTTCAAAGGTGATCGGCTTGCCACGCAGGCGAATCTCGCCGGCGTCGGGCTGGTAGATGCCGGCAATGATCTTCATCAGCGTCGACTTACCCGCGCCGTTCTCGCCCATCAACGCCAGCACCGTGCCGGGGCGCACCCGCAGTTGCACATCGTCCAGGGCCACGACACCGGGAAAGCCTTTGCTAATGTTGAGGATTTCCAGCAGGTAGGGTTCGTCCAGCGCCAGCGCCGGTTGAGCGGCGGGCTGCGACGTGGCGGAATGAGCAAGCATAGGGAGGTACTCCATCTGCAGGACGGCCGTAACCGCCCTGCCGGCTTATTGTTGTGGTGTCAGGGCTACTTGAAGTCTTTGACGTTGTCCGGGGTGATCAACTGGAACGGGATCACCACGTTCTGCTCGACCGGCTCGTTCTTGGCCATCTTGCGCGCCGCCTCTACCGACCCCACCGCCTGGCCTTTGGCATCCTGGAACGCCGACACGGTCATGTCGCCCTTGGTGATCGCGTTCAAGCCATCGGGCGTGCCGTCGACACCGGCAATCAACACGCTGCCTTTTTCCTTGCCGGCCGATCTCAGGGCCATGGACGCACCGATCGCCATCTCATCGTTGTTGGCCAGCACCGCATTGAACTCCCGGCCCTGGGTCAGCCAGTCGTTGACCAGGGTCATGCCCCTGTCACGCAACCAAATGCCGGTTTGCTCCTGCTCGATCTTGATGTCCGGGTACTTGGCCAGCACTTCCTTCACGCCCTTGGTGCGGTTGGTGGTGGAGTTGTTCGCCAGGTCGCCCAGAAGAATCACGATCTTGCCCTTGCCGCCGAGCTTTTCGGCGATGTACTGCATTTGCAGGCGGCCGGCCTCGACGTCATCGGAGGTCACGGCCACCACGTCCTTGGGCAAGTCTTTCTGGTCAGGACGGCGGTTGACGAACACCAGCGGGATACCCGCCTTGGTGGCGGCACTGATGATGTTCTTGGTCGACGCGGTATCGACCGGGTTGACGATAATCGCGTCGACCTTCTGGCTGATGAAGTTCTCGACCTGGCTCAACTGCTTGACCACATCGGCGCGGGCATCTTCGAACTGCAGTTGCACGCCATCGCCTTTTGGATAGGACTTGGCTTGCTTGTCCATGTCCTCGCGCAGGTAAGTGAGGAAGGTGTCATCGAACGCGGACATCGTCACGCCCACCTTGAGGTCGGCGGCGCCGGCAACGCCACTGGCCAGCAGCATGGACAGGGCCAGGGCGGTAAAACGGATCGGGGTCTTCATGAACGGTCTGTCTCCACTTTCTTGTTGGTTTTTTTCGACGTTGCGTTGATCAGGACTCGGCTGTCAGTCGCACCACCGGCGCGCCAGGAATGCAGCACACCAGCGCGCCCTGGTTTTCGACGCACAGCACATTCAGGAAGGAGAAGTAGAACGGCCGAGCGCGGGGCAGTCCGCGTGGCGCTTGGAGGGGGCGTAAAACTCGCAGTACAGCGTTGAAGATTTTCATCTGACGGTACCTGGTTGTTTTTGATCTTGTTTTTGTTGAGTCGCCCGTAGGTTCCGGGACGTACTTTATGCAACCTGGAAAAGACTGTATTAGAAAATAATTTCCATATCAACTTGTTTTAGAATTTTATTCTATTTTTGTCGAGACCACCTGCTGGCGCTCAGCGCTCAACCGTGCGGCATCCAATATACGGGTGGTTTCCAGGGCGTCATAGGCGTTGACCGGCAGCGGCCCCTGCCCCACCACGGCCGCTTGCAACTGCCGATAGAATTGGGGCCAGCAGCCCTTCTCCGACGGCACCCGCTCACGCTCCGACCCTTGTTCGAACCAGCCCCAGCGTCGGTGCTCCTCAGCGCCCCAGTGGTCACCTTCGGTTTTCGGCGACTTGCCGGCCAGCAGCACTTCTTCTTGGCCGTCCAGGCCGTCGATGGTGTAGCAACCCAGGCTGCCACTGACGCGAAATCGCGGCGCCTGGCTGTTCTGCAACGCGTTGCCCCACAGGTGCGATATCACGCCGTTGGCATGAGTGAGGGAGACAAAGAAGCCGTGGTCCACGGTGGGATGTTCTGGTGTGTAGTGCAATTGGGCGAACACCCGCTCCACCGGTCCGAACAGTTGCAACGCCTGGTCCACCAGATGGCTGCCCAGGTCGCGCAGCCATCCTCCACCGCTGGCATTGCCCACAGCTTGCGGGCTGTAGCGCTCCACGCGGGATTCAAAGCGGGTGATGGTGCCCAAGGCGCCAGCGTCGATCAGTTTGCGCAGGGTCAGGTAATCCGAATCCCAGCGCCGATTCTGATAAACACTGAGCAACGAGCCCTGACGCTCGGCAGCGGTAATCAGGGCCTGGGCTTGTTCGGCGTTGGCGGCAAAGGGCTTGTCGCTGACCACCGCCACCCCGTGCTCGATGGCTTCCAGCACCAAGGCCGGGCGACCTTTGAGGGTGGTGGAAATCACCAGGGCATCGACGCCGGCTTCGACGATCTGGCCGATGGAGTCGAAGGCTTTGACACCTGGAAGATCAGTACTCAATTGCTGGCGACGTTCGGGTGAACGCGTCACCACGCCGACAAAGGTGGCGCCAGGCAGGGTGGCGATCAGCGGCGCATGAAAAAAGCGCCCACCGTGGCCATAGCCCACTAGTCCGATTCGCATGCTCAACTCCAGAATTGATTTGGGAACCCAAGCAACTGTGGGAGCTGGCTTGCCTGCGATAGCGGTGTGTCAGGCACTGAATCTGCCACTGATAGACCGCTATCGCAGGCAAGCCAGCTCCCACAGTGTTAACCACATTTCTTCAGTGAGTTAGCCGTAGAAGTGTGGGCGATCCGGCAGGCTGACTTTCACAATCTGCCCACTGCCCTGGGCTTCAATACACGCATCCGCCGCCACCGCCGCCGCAAACCCATCCCAGGCCGACGGCCCGCCGACCTGCCCGGCCAGCACGCTGTCGATAAATGCCTGCAACTCCACGTCATAGGCACCGATAAACCTATCCTTCCAATCCATCAGGATCGCGTTGGACAGCTTCGCGTCGCTGCGCAGTTGCACCTGAGATGGCTCCGGCAACTTGGCGATACCGCTCTCCCCCACCACCTCACACTGGATGTCGTAGCCGTATTGGCAGTTCACAAACACTTCCACGTCGATACGCGTGCCTTTGGCAGTTTCCAGCAGCACGATCTGTGGGTCGCGCAGGTGCGCCAACGCCTTGCTGGTCTTGCGCGGGAACACCACCTGCACGGACACGTAGTCGTCGTTGAGCAGCCAACGCAGCACGTCCAGCTCATGGATCAGGGTATCGGTGATCGCCATGCCGGTGTTGTAGTTCTCGCCCACCGTGGGGTTACGGTGCGCGCAGTGCAGCATTAACGGCTCGCCAATCTGGCCGCTGTCGATCACCGCCTTGAGGGCGCGGTAGCCTTGATCATAAGGGCGCATGAAGCCCACCTGGACCAGACGCTTACCGTGTGCCACTTCGGCCTCGACAATGTTGCGGCAGCCCTCGGCCGTCACCGCCAGGGGTTTCTCACAGAACACCGGTTTGCCGGCGGCGATGGCGGCCAGTACGAACTCTTCGTGGCTGGGGCCCCACGAGGTCACGAGGATCGCTTCGACCTCCGGCGAATTGATCAACGCATGGCCGTCCGGGTACACCTCGGCGTCCAGCTTTAAATCCGCCACCACCTGGGCCGCCTGCTCAAGGTTGATGTCGGTGACGGCCACCACCTGGCTGTTGAGCAAGGCCTGGCTGCAACGACGAATATGGTCCCGGCCAATGGCGCCCGTACCAATCACTCCAAGCTTCAAAGACATGCAAACACTCCTCTTGTTGTTAGTACTGCCGGGCCTTGGCCAGGTGTTCATTGAGTTTTTTTGCCGCTGCATTCGTGCGTTCACTGGTGGACACCTGCGCCACACCCACCCGCCACCACGACAGGTAGCCGTGGATCATGGTCTTGGGCAGCACCTTGATATCGATCAGGGTCGAGACGGTTTGCGTGCGCGCATCGGCCAGGGCCGCTTCCAGCTGCTCTACCGTGCTGACCTTGTAGGTCTTGCAGCCATAGGCCGCCGCACTCATGGCGAAATCCACCGGCACTAGGCCGCCGTCGAGCTTGCCGCTCTCGGGGTTACGAAAGCGGAACTCCGTACCGAAGCTGTCCATGCCGTTGCCGATCTGCAGGTTGTTGATGCAACCGAACGCCATGTTGTCCAACAGCACCACGTTGATCTTGCGGCGCTCCTGGATCGAGGTGGCCAGCTCCGAGTGCAGCATCATGTAGGAGCCATCGCCAACCAGGGCGTACACCTCCTTGCTTGGCTCGGCCAGCTTCACGCCCAGGGCAGCGTTGATCTCGTAGCCCATGCATGAATAGCCATATTCGACGTGGTAGGTGTTGACGCCCTTGCTGCGCCAGGCACGCTGCAAATCGCCGGGCAGGCTGCCGGCGGCAGCCACGATGATTGCGTCATCGGCCAGGCGTACATTGAGCACGCCGAGCACCGCGCTTTGGGTCAGGCACGAACCGGTCAGCTCGATGAATTCCCGCAGGACGGCACGGTCCAGGTGGTCGTCGACTTCGGGGACAAACTCATCGCCCTGGTAGTGCACCTGATGCACGCGGTCCACTTCGGCGTCGAGTTGCGCCTTCGCGCCAGCGACCTGTCCGCCCCAGCCCGAACGGTAATCGCCCAAGGCATCGGCCAGTGCTTCAAGCGCAACTTTCGCATCGGCCAGCACTTGCACACCGTCCAGCTTCAACGCATCGCAGGGGCTGATATTGAGGTTGAGAAACTTCACCTCGGGGTGCTTGAACAGCGATTTTGACGAGGTGGTGAAGTCGGTATAACGAGTGCCGATGCCAATAATCAGGTCGGCCTCAGGCGCCAGCAGGTTAGCCGCCAGGCAGCCGGTTTCGCCGATGCCGCCGACGTTCAACGGATGGCTGGAAACCACGACGCTCTTGCCCGCCTGAGTTTCCGCGAAAGGAATATCGAAACGCTCGGCAAAGGCTTGCAGTGCCTGGTTGGCGCCGGAGTACTTGACCCCGCCGCCGCAAATGATCAGCGGCTTGCGCTTGCCGCGAAACGCAGCCAGCGCGTCACCGATCATGGCGCTGGTGGCCGGGCGTCGGTCGATGCGGTGCACGCGTTTTTGCAGGAAATAGTCGGGGTAGTCCCAGGCTTCGGCTTGTACATCCTGGGGCAAGGCCAGGGTCACCGCGCCGGTTTCAGCCGGGTCGGTCAGCACGCGCATGGCATGGATCGCCGCGGTCATCAGTTGCTCCGGGCGGTTGATGCGGTCCCAGTATTTGCTTACGGAGCGGAAGGCGTCGTTGGTACTGATGCTCAGGTCGTGGAATTGCTCGATCTGCTGCAACACCGGGTCGGGCTGGCGGCTGGCATAGACATCACCGGGCAGCAACAGCAACGGGATGCGGTTAGCGGTGGCGGTGGCTGCGGCGGTGAGCATATTGGCCGCGCCCGGCCCGACCGAGGCCGTGCATGCATAGATCTTGCGGCGCAGGTGCTGCTTGGCAAACCCGATGGCGGCATGGGCCATGCCTTGTTCGTTGCGGCCCTGGTGCACCACCAAGTCGCCGCTGTCCTGCTCCAGGGCCTGGCCGAGGCCCAACACATTGCCATGCCCGAAAATAGTGAATACCCCGGCGACGAACTTACTCTGTACGCCATCGACCTCGATGTATTGATTATCCAGAAACTTCACCAGGGCCTGGGCCATGGTCAATCTTGTTGTGGTCATCACTTGCACCTTGTGTGACTGCAATTGAAGTGTTCAACACCGATCCACTGTGGGAGCTGGCTTGCCTGCGATAGCGGTCTATCAGTTGCACATGTATTGCCTGACACACCGCTATCGCAGGCAAGCCAGCTCCCATATTTTTGATCGCGTTATGGCAAGGGCTTTTGCAAATACGCCATGCTGCTGCCCAATGCCTGCCGGATATCCGCCAACCCATGCACGCTTTCGGCAAACGGCTCAAACGACAAATAGCCGCTGTAGCCAGTGCTGAGCAAGGTGTCGATCTGCGCCGCATTCCCGAGGATATCGTCCTCGCCCACCAGCACGCGGTGGCCGTCGCGGATCGAGTCGAGCGGCGCCTCGCGGTCTTCCACCCCGGAGATATGCACCAGCCCGGTCAGCTCCGGGAAGAACTCATGCTCGCCGGCCAGGTGATGGTGAAAGGTGTCGTGCACCACACGAAACACATCCAGGCCACCGATGGCCTTGATGGCATCCACTGCCACGCGCTTGCGGCGCAGGGCGGATACGGTGAAGCCCAGAGGCTCGATGAAACCCAGAATCCCGTACTCGCGCAGGATCAACGCCAGCTCGCTCAACGCCGTGCGCAAACCGGCGGCGCGCTGCGCGTCGTTGCGCGTATCACCAGGCTGATTGAACGGGCACATCACCAGGCCCTGGGCCCCGCACTCACGGGCGTAGGTGGCCAGTTCGATTGCCTGGGCACGGCGTTCGTCGTTCCACACATCAAAGGGGTACAGCGCGTTGATCGACAACACCTTGATGCCCTGCGCGGCGCACAACTCACGCACGCGGCTGGCGGACATGCCGTATTCGATCTCGCGGTTCTTGAGGTCGTTGCGGATCTCGATGGCATCGCACTGAAGGGCTTTGGCCAACTGGATAAAATCCGCCAGGGGCAAATCAGGCGCGACCATACGGTTAAGGGCAAAACGTAGCGGCGACTTCATTGTTGTTGTTCTCCGTCCAAAACCGTTTAAAGGTCCAGCAGCCAGCTGTGCTGCGGGTCGTTATGGAAATGCCAGGCGCGCTTGGGGCCGGCCATGACGTTGAGGTAATAAGACTCGTAGCCATACGGCACGCTGACCGGGTGATACCCCTTGGGCACCACCACCAGGTCGCTGTTTTCCACGGCCATGGCCTGGTCGATGCTGCGATCATCCGTGTACACACGCTGGAACACGAAGCCCTGGGGCGGGTTGACCTGGTGGTAGTAGGTCTCTTCCAGAAAGCTCTGGTGCGGCAGGTCGTCAGTGTCGTGCTTGTGCGGCGGGTAGCTGGAGGAATGCCCGGACGGCGTGCGCACTTCCACCACCAGCAGCGAATGGGCCGGCTCGCTGTCAGGCAGGATGTCGCACACGTAACGGGTATTGGCGCCTTTGCCGCGCACACTGCGCTTGCACTGCTCGGGGCGGATCAAGCGCGGGGCAAAACCCGTAGCACCCGGCGCTGCGCAGACGGCAATCTGCACGTCGCTCAGGGCCGTGACTCGGGCGTCAGTGCCCGGCGGCAAATAGGCGGCGAACGGTGACTTGTCTTCGAACACCGACTGGCGATCCCCCAGGTTCTGCCAATTGAAGCCTTCGCCTTCAATATTCACCCGACCGCTGAGCAGCACCAGGCACAGTTCCTGATCGCCCGCACTGACCGGCAGGGTTTCACCCAGACTCAGGCGGTACGCGGCAAAGCCTACGTACTCCAGGCGACCCGCCTCCAGGGCAACCATGGTTTGCCCGCGTTTGCTGCTTTTGACCAACAAGCTCATCACTCAAGTCCTCTGGTTGAGAAGCGCACGCAGGGTGTCGTAACCCTTCTTGGCGTAGATATAGCTGGGCGCCACGGCCGGGTCCTGCTCGGCTTCCACCACCAGCCAGCCCTTGTAGTTCGCCGCGAGCAACACATCCAGCAACGGTGCGAAGTCGATATCACCATCGCCAGGCACGGTAAAAGTGCCGTTGACGATGCAGTCCGGGAAGCTCCACATCTGGTTGCGCGCCAGTTGCACCACGGGTTTGCGTACATCCTTGAAATGCACATGGCAGACGCGGTCGATATGCTTGCGCAGCACCTCGATGGGTTCGCCGCCGCCCATGTAGCAGTGGCCCGAATCGAACAGCAAGCCGACTTCCGGGCCCGTGCGTTTCATCAACTGGTCGATGTCCTCGGGGGATTCGACGTACGCGCCCATATGGTGGTGATAGGCCAGGCGCACGCCCTGGGACAGGGTGAAACGCGCCAGCTCGGTAAGCTTGTCGGCGTAAGCCTGCCAGGCCTGTTCACTGTGAAAACGCGGGCGCTCGATCAGGCGGATGCGCGAGCCCTGGATCGAGTCAGCCACTTCGCCGTATACCAGTACCGAGGCGCCGTTGTGTTTGAGTAGTTCGACATGGGCGGCAATCGCCTCGATTTCTTCAGCCACCGAACGGTGGGCCAGACGGCTGGAGTACCAACCGGACACCAGCGCCAGGTCATAAGGACGCAGCACGTCAGCGACGCCCTTGGCATCCTTGGGGAATTTGCCGTTGAGTTCAAAACCTTCGTAGCCGATGTCCTTGCCTTCGCTCAGGGCCGTGCTCAGCGGGGTCTCACCGCCGAGGGCCGGGAGGTCGTCGTTGCTCCAGGAGATCGGGTTGATGCCAATTCGGATTGCGGGCATGGCTGCACCTTTTGTTTTTATCTTCAGAATTCACTGGGATCTGCTTTGTGTGGGAGCTGGCTTGCCTGCGATAGCGGTGTGTCAGGCAGTACATTTGCAACGGATAGATTGCTATCGCAGGCAAGCCAGCTCCCACATTTGATCGTATTTACTGTCGGGCGCTGAGCCAGGCATTGATGAGCTGTTCGAAGGTCGCCTGCACCTGCTGGATCAGCGTTTCATCATCAATCTCCCCCGCCATCCACGCCCGGCTCGGCTCGTGGAAGATCGTGCGGCCCACGGCAAACCCACGGCAGGTGCTGCTCTGGCTGGCTTGCTTGAAGCCATCGGCGAGAAACTCGGGGGAAGCATTCAGGCCCAGCAACACCACGCCACGGCAGTAGGGGTCGCGTTCCTGGATCAGTTCGTCGAGCTTTTTCCAGTCTTCGGCCGATTGGGTTTCGATCTTCCACCAGGCCGGGTAAATGCCAAGGTTGTAAAGGCGTTTAAGGCTGCGGTAGAGCACGTCCGGGTAGGTGGACGGGTGATCCTTGGGTGGGATGACTTCCAGCAGCAGTTCGTGACCACTGACCAGCGACGCCTCGTACACCGCCTTGAGTTGCGCTTCCTGTTCCAGGCGCAGCATCGGCTCGTCATCGGGGTGAAACTGCACCAGGCACTTGATGATGTGTTCCTGGGGCCAGGCAATCAGGTTGCTGCCGATCGAACGCCCGTGCTCGAACGCCAGGGGCCGCGAGTTCTGCACTTCCACCGGGCGAGCAATCCACCAGCCGCGACCGCTGGCGGCGTTGAGTGCATCCTGGCCAAAGCGTTGGTCGGCTAGCAGGCCCACATCCGCCTCGACGCCCTGCTCGCTGAGTTTGCGCTCCACGCGTTCGATGGCCTGGATAAACAACTGCTTGATGTCGCTGATACGCTCAGGGGCCTGGCCGCCTTTTTGCGCCAACTCCACCAATTGCCAGCGGTGGTCGAAGGCAAAGACGAACAGTTGCTTCCAGACTTTGCGCGGCACCGTGACACGGTGCAGGCGTTGCAGGGTCACGTCCTGGTCCGGCCGGGTGATGGGCACGGGGCTGTTGAACAGGTAATCGAGTTCGGCGGGGGTCGGCATCGCTGGCGCACAGGCGTGGCGCGATACCACCAGGCCGCCACAGGCATTGGCCAACTGGCTGCAACGCTCATCGCTGGCGTCATTGATCCAGCCGCTGAGAAAGCCCGACATAAAAGCATCGCCTGCGCCCAGCACGTTGAGCACTTCAACCCGCACGCCAGGATAGATGGCCCCGTCTTCCAGGCGCGCCGGGATTGCGCCGTGGATCACCGTGCAGCCCTGGGGGCCGAGCTTGACCACCAGGGTGGCCGGGGTCAGTTCACGCACGGTGCGCAGGGCCGTGAGCAGGTCTTCACTGCCGCCGGCAATCAGGAATTCCTCTTCGGTGCCGACGATCAGGTCGAAACGCGGCAGGATCTTCTGCACATGCTGGCTGACATTCTGGTCGGCGACGAAACGGGTTTCGCCATCGGCCTTGCCGGCCAGGCCCCACAACACAGGGCGGTAGTCGATGTCCAGCACGCGCTTGACGTTGTGCCTGGCCGCGTAATCCAGGGCCTGGAGGCTGGCTTTGTACACGCCGTCGGTGGAGAAATGCGTACCGGTGATCAACAACGCTTTGCTGGAGGCGATAAAGGCTTCGCTGATGTCTTCGGCGCGCAGGGCCATGTCGGCGCAGTTTTCGCGGTAGAACACCAGGGGGAAGGTTTCGCGGTCCTTGAGGCCCAGCAGGACCAGGGCGGTGAGGCGCTCAGGGTCGACCTTGATGCCACTGACATCACAGCCTTCGCGGGCCAGGGATTCCACCAGGAAACGGCCCATGTGGTCATCGCCGACCCGGCTCAGCATCGCCGACTTCAGCCCCAGCCTGGCGGTGCCGAAAGCGATGTTGGCGGAAGATCCGCCCAGATACTTGGCGAAGCTGGACACATCCTCAAGCCGCGCACCGACTTGCTGCGCATAGAGATCGACGCCCAGGCGCCCGAGGCAAATCAGATCCAATTGACGCCCACTGGCAAAACGAGTCTGGCCCATGCTGGCTCCTGTTATTTTTATCAGCCTGCGTTGTGCCGCCGTGGCGACGGCAAACGCTCTTGGTGGGAGCAGACTAGAACGTCCGGTGGCAGCAATCAATATTTATTCCATAATTATTTTTAGTGGAATATTTTTTCCAACACCTCAGGATAGCGGCACGCCAGCGCCCATGCATCGTTTCAGCAGGCCACGCGGGCCGTGATGCCGGGGTATTTTTTTGCGCCTACCCTGTAGACTTGCGCCACCTATCAGCGCATCAGACGAACACGCCAGAAGGATTGCCCATGTCCCGCACCGATCCCGAGACCACCCTGGAAGAAACTGTCGCCAGCCCTCCGATCAATGCCGAACGCCTGTTGCAGCTGATCACCGACGAATACGAGAGCCTGCCGCGCCAGCTCAAGCGTATCGCCAGCTACATGAGCCAGCAGAGCGACCGGATCATGGTCGACCGCATCAGCGACATCGCCCGGGAATGCGAAGTGCACCCCTCGGCCATCGTGCGGTTCTCCCAGCGTTTCGGCTTTAGTGGGTTCAGTGAGATGCAGGCGCTGTTTCGCGAGGCGTATACCCACAAGACCACGCCGGTACAGAACTACCAGCAGCGCATCCGCAGCATGATCGCCAACAAGTCCCAGAAGGCCAGCGGCGGCGACCTGGCGCGCGAGTGCGTCAACGCCACCCTCTCGGGCATCGAACGCTTGGGGCTGGAGTTGGACGATGCGGCCTTCGAGAAAGCCGTGGACCTGGTGGTCAATGCCGACAACATCTACGTGGTCGGCGTGCGCCGCTCCTTTGCGGTGGCCGACTACCTGGTCTACAACCTGCAGCACACAAACAAGCGCATCCACCTGATCTCGGGGCTAGGCGGCAGTTATCGCGAGCAGATGCGCAGCGTGCGCGCCAATGACCTGGTGATAGCCATCAGCTTCACGCCCTACGGCAAAGAGACCCAGCACTGCCTGCGCATCGCGCAGCATCACCAGGCCAAGACCCTGATCATCACCGACAGCAACCTGTCGCCCCTGGCCAAGCGCGCGAATGCGGTGCTGTTGGTCAATGAAGGCTCCTCGTTTGCTTTCCGCTCGCTGAGCGCCACGCTGTGCCTGTGCCAGGCGTTGTTCATTGCGGTGGCGTATCGGTTGGAATTGAAGGTGGATGAGATTCATGAGCAGGTTGGGTTCGACGACTGACCCGCCACCTGTAGGAGCGAGCTTGCTCGCGCAAAACGCAAGAACGCCGCGGCCATTTTGAATGAACGCGGCGCCCGGCAGTTCTTCGCGAGCAAGCTCGCTCATACAATTAGTGCATGAAAATCGCGATCAGAATGATCAGCGGAATCGGCACGCCGAGGAACCACAGCAGTAATGAGCGCATCATGTTCTCCTTGAATTAACGAACGTAGTTTTCGGTTTCGACGTACACCACGGCATCCCGGCGGCGACCGCCGAAGGTGGCGGCGAAGCTGGCGAAGAACGCCCCGATGAGCAGCGCTACAAAGGTCCACAGCGAGGTGTAAGCCGCCACTTTCGCTGCGGTTTCAGCAGCTTGCTTGGCTTTGAGCTTGGCGTCTTCGACGGCTTTGCGCGCATCGCCATAGACCTTGTCGATGCGGGCTTCGGCATCGGCCTGGCTCAGGTTGGTACGTTGGCTGATCAGTTGGGCCAGGTAGGCACGATCTTCCGCTGCCAGTTGGCCGTCGTTGCTCAACGTGCGCGTCAGGATGCGACCGACTACGGCGTGGGCTGCATCATCGCTGACCGCCGCTGGGCGATCATCGCGAAACAGGCTGTCGACGTAGTAACCGAAGTCACCACTGTCGGCACCCTTTGCCGCGCTGCCCGCAGCTTGGGTGAGGCCGCTGGCGGCACCCGATGCCACGCTGGCGCCAGCTTTCACGCCGCCGCTGACCACACTGCTGACCGAACCGACCACCAACATCGCCGTGATCAATGTGGCCACTGCCCACGCCAGGAAGCCATGGGCCGTGTCGCGAAAGTACACCTCGTCGCCGTGCATATTGGCCCACTTTACCCGCAAACGACCGGCGATATAGCCGCCCAGGCCAGAAGCGACAATCTGGGTGAACGCCAGCCAGACAATTGTGGAAATGCCAAGGCCCTTGGCGCTGATACCGCTGTCAGCCCAAGGCGACACCGCCGAAAAGCCCAGGCCGAAGCCCAGCAATACCAAGATCAATGACAATGCAGCCGCCGCAGCGGCACCGGCGAAAATCGCCCCCCAGGAAACCCCGGAGAGCGTGCTTGACTCTTGCAGCGTGGATGAGGATGTGATCATTGTTGTTTTGCTCCAGGCACGAAAAATGATGTTACAAGTCTCAAAACGGACAGTGCAGGCAGCGTGCCAGCTGCGATTGAAATTAAATTCCTTTAATTTCAATGATTTATTTAAATTGAACTTAGCCAGATCATGCAGGTTGCAATAAACGGCGATATTAGGCGGGCGTAATGCACTCCCCTGTGGGAGCTGACTTGCCTGCAATAGCGGCATGGCAGCCAACGAATATGCCAGCAGGTAAGCCGCCATCGCAGGCAAGCCAGCTCCCACAGTGCGATGTCGGCTTTAAGAAGATGAAGTTTTATTTAGGAAACATTCAGCAACTTCTTGGCAAAATGTCGCCACTTCTAGTGTGAACGCTCACCAGGTAATCCTATGACCCGCATTTTGACCATCGAGGATGACGCCGTAACGGCCCGCGAGATTGTCGCCGAGCTGAGTAGCCATGGACTGGACGTAGATTGGGTGGACAACGGCCGCGAGGGCCTGGTCCGTGCCGTGAGTGGTGATTACGACCTGATCACCCTTGACCGCATGCTGCCCGAACTGGATGGCCTGGCCATCGTCACCACGTTACGCACTATTGGGGTGTCTACGCCGATCCTGATGATCAGCGCCCTCTCCGATGTCGACGAGCGCGTGCGCGGCCTGCGTGCCGGCGGCGATGACTACCTGACCAAGCCGTTCGCCTCGGATGAAATGGCCGCCCGTGTCGAGGTGCTGCTGCGGCGTAAAAGCACGGTCCAGGAATTCGAAACCGCCCTGCGCGTGGCCGACCTGGAACTGAACCTGATCAGCCGCGAAGCCAGCCGCGCCGATCAACCGCTGACCCTGCTGCCCACTGAATACAAACTGCTTGAATTCCTGATGCGCAACACCGGGCAGATCCTGTCGCGGATGATGATTTTCGAGGAAGTCTGGGGCTATCACTTCGACCCCGGCACCAACCTGATCGACGTGCACATCGGCCGTTTGCGCAAGAAAATCGACCCACCGGGCCTCACGCCGCTGATCCGCACGGTACGAGGCTCGGGTTATGTCATTGCTGAACCCCTCTAAAGGCTGGCGCTCTTCCAGCAGCCGCTTGCTGGCGCTGTACAGTTCGTTGTTCGTGGCGTGGAGTTGCATCCTCATGGGGGTGCTGTACTACGAGGTCTCAGGCTACCTCAGCGACTTGTCGCGCCATTCCCTGTTGCAGCGCCAGCATCTTTTCCAGCGTTTCGACGGCGAAGAACTGGTGGAAGCGCTGACCACCAGCATGACCTTCGACATGAAGGGCGTGGACGCCTACGGCCTGTTCGATGAGCAATTTCGTCCCTTGAGCGGGCCGATCCGTGCCGTGCCACCCGACCTGCCGCTGGATGGCAAGATCTACGCCCTGACCAATTGCGTGCAATCCGATGACCCCAAACTGCCCAAGGACAGCTGCGATGCCGTGGCCACCCACACCGAAGACGGCCGCTGGCTGGTGCTGGTACGCGCCAACGGCTCGTTGTTCGGGGTAACGCGGATTATCTGGCACGCCCTGCTGTGGGCGCTGTCCTTGACCATCATTCCTGGCGCTGCCGGCTGGCACCTGCTGCGCCGTCGCCCGTTGCGGCGTATTCGCGGGATCCAGGCCAGCGCCGAGGCCATCGTCGCCGGCGACCTCACGCACCGGTTGCCGCTGTCCAACCGGCGCGACGAGCTGGACATGCTTGCCGCCATCGTCAATGCCATGCTCGACCGCATCGAAAAACTGATGAACGAGGTCAAGGGCGTGTGCGACAACATCGCCCACGACCTGCGCACCCCGCTCACCCGCTTGCGCGCCCAGCTTTACCGCATCAAGCAACAAGCCGAGGAAGACTCGGCCCACGCGGTAAAGCTCGATGACGCCATCGCCGAAACCGACACGCTGATGGCACGTTTTCGCGGGCTGCTGCGCATCTCGGAACTGGAAGACCACCAGCGCCGCTCGGGCTTCCTGGTGCTGGACCCGCTGCCGTTGCTGCGCGAGCTGCATGATTTCTACCTGCCCCTGGCCGAAGAAGGCGAACTGGAGCTGGTGTTACAAGCGCCTGACTCACTGCCGTGGATTACCGGTGACCGTGCGCTGTTGTTTGAAGCCCTGGCCAATCTGCTGAGTAACTCGATCAAGTTCACCCCGCCCAAGGGCAAAGTGATCCTGCGAGCAGTCAACGACCTGGGCAGTACGCGCATCGAAGTGCTCGACTCCGGGCCAGGCATTCCGGCTGCCGAGCGCGCGTCGGTGTTCCAGCGTTTCTATCGGGTCGATGAGAGTGATCAGCAAGGCGGCTTTGGGCTGGGCCTGTCGATTGTGGCGGCGATCATCAACTTGCATGGCTTCAAGCTGGAGGTGGGCACCAGTGAGTTGGGCGGCGCCCGCCTGGTGCTGGAATGCCGCCAGCAACTGATGCCGGAATAAGCGTGCCCTAGAGCACGCTGCCCATGGCCTTGATCAACACCGGGTCACGCGCATAGATATCCGGCGCGTACACCAACTCGCCCTGACGATCCACTTCTACCGTCCAATACCCCAACAGCACCGGTACCGGCGTGGCCAGCCTGAATTCATGGGTTTCGCCGGTCGCCAGCAGCTCATCGGTGCGAGTGCGTTCGGCCGGCGTTACCAGCAGGTCGCGCAATAACAACGGTTGCTCGACCCGCACGCATCCCGAACTGAACGCCCGTGGGCCCTTGGTGAACAAGGGCTGGCTGGGGGTGTCATGCAGGTACACCGAATACGGATTGGGAAAGCGCATCACAATCTTGCCCAGCGGGTTACGCGGACCGGCCTGCTGGCGCAGCAGGATATTGCCGGGGCGTGCCCAGTCGACCTGGTCGGGCGTCAAGGGGTGACCTTCGGCGTCGAGCACTTGCAGGTTTTGCTGGCGCAGGTATTCAGGGTTGAGACGGATGGCTGGCAGTTTGTCCTCGCGCATGATGGTCGGTGGGATGGTCCAGGTGGGGTTGAGGGTCAGCCGGGTAATACGCGACTTGAGCAACGGCGTCTGGCGTTCGGCCCGGCCTACTTGCAGGCGGGTTTGCCACACCGGGATGCCGCTCTGGTACACGCTCAGTTGCGCGGCGGCCACATTGACCACGACGCCTTCAGGCTCCAGGTCCTGGGCCAGCCAGCGGAAGCGCTCCAGGTTGATGCGCAGTTGTTCACGACGCATCGCCGGGCTGATATTGAGTTCAGCCACGGTGCCGGCGCCGACCACGCCGTCGGCCTGCAACGAGTGGCTGAGCTGGAAGGCTTTCACCGCCTTGACCAATTCGCCCTGGTATTGCTTGCCGTTGCCGCTGGGCAACTGGGCCAGGTAGCCACCGCTGTGCAGGCGCCGCGCCAACTCCGGCACCCGGGCGTCGTTCATGCCCGGGCGCAGCAACGCGCCCTCGGCGACCGGGTCCCAATGGGGCAGCGGCTGCTGGCGCACGCCGGCATAGGCATTGCGCAGGCTGCGGTACAAATCGGCGCTGGGCCGCGCATGATCGAAGGCTTGGGCCATGTCTTGCAGGCCGGTGGCGGCGAACGCCAGTACTTGGGTATTCGGATCGCCACTGGGTGGCTGGGAGTGCCAGAGGGGCTCAAAGCGCGATTGCTGCAGGCGCCCGTAATGCAAATCCTGCAGGGCTTGCAGGTACTGCTGGCTGTTGGCGATATCGCTGCACAGCACGTTGGCCGTGGCATCCGCCGCGGGCAAGCTATAGTGGGTGGGGTCCAGGCCATCGTCGGCAAGCATCAGCAACTGGCTGTGCAAGGCATGCCGGCGTTCGTCAGCCGACCATAGCGGGGCATCGCCCTGCTGCTGGTAAAAGGCTTGTAGGCGCACCAACGCGGCGGCATCTATGCGCGGCGCAAGGTGCGGGCAGACACTGGTCAACTGCGCCAACGCCTGTTGCAGTGGCGCCAGCGCGACCGGTGCAGGGGTGGTGACGGGCAATGGCTCCACCGGCAGCGTTTCGGCTGTAGCGACCAATGGTGCAACGAGCAGGCAAATGCTCAAGTAACATGCGTGTTTTTTGAACAATTGACTTAGCTCCACTCCACAGCGGGGACTCGACTGTAGATGCTGACTTTTATACGCCTGCTCAGGCTAACCAGCCTGGGCTTGATCACTGGGTGCCTGGCTTTATTGAGCAATGTTGCGCTCGCCGCCAATGGCACCTCTCCTTCCCTGTATAGCAGCCTGGCGCGCTCGGCTCCAGAACTCAATCCCACCGTGCTGAAAAGCGCCCTGAGCGCCGTGCAGTGCGCGGTCAATAACGGCGAGGAGCGTTCCGATCGCCTTGCGGTTATTGACTACTCCCAGCCCTCGACCGCCCGTCGCCTATGGATCTTCGACCTGCGCAAAAAGACCTTGGTTCTACGCGACCTGGTGGCTCACGGTGCCAAGTCCGGGGAAAACTTCGCTACCCAGTTCTCCAATCTCGAGGGCAGCCACCAGTCGAGCCTGGGCTTGTTCCGCACCCAGGAAAGCTACCTGGGCGCCCATGGCTACTCGCTACGCATGGACGGTCTGGAACCCGGCTTCAATGACCAGGCCCGCGACCGCGCCATCGTGATTCATGCTGCCGACTACGTCAGCCCATTGTGGAGCAAGCGCGAAGGCCGTATCGGCCGCAGCCAGGGTTGCCCGGCCGTGCGTCCGCAAGTCGCCCGCCAAGTGGTGGACAAGCTCAAGGACGGGCAGTTCATGTTTTCGTGGTACCCCGACCAGCGCTGGCTGAAGTCATCGACCTACCTCAATTGCAAACCCCAACAGGTGGCGAGTAGTCGTACAATCCGTGGCGGATAGCCTGTCCCCACTGATAAAAGAGAACGTCGCATGCTTCTACACACCTCCACCTGGATCGAAATCGGGCAGTTCCTGGAACGCAGCCGCACGGTGGTGATTCCCATCGGTTCCAACGAGCAACATGGCCCCACCGGCCTGCTGGGCACTGACTGGATGTGCCCGGAGATCATCGCCCACCACGCCCAGAAGCACGCCGACATCCTGGTCGGCCCGACCTTCAATATCGGCATGGCCCAACACCACCTGGGCTTTCCCGGCACCATCTCCCTGCGCCCTTCCACCTTTATCGCCGCGATTGGCGACTGGGTGCGCTCGCTGGCCGGGCATGGTTTCGAAAAGATCCTGTTCCTGAACGGTCACGGCGGCAACATCGCCACGATTGAAGCGGCGTTCTCCGAGCTGTACGCCGAAGCCAGCTTCGCCCGCCGCCCGGCCGGGTTTGCGCTGAAACTGGTGAACTGGTGGGACCTGGAAGGCGTCACTGACCTGGCCCAGCGTCAATTCCCGGTGGGGCATGGCAGCCACGCCACGCCATCGGAAATTGCCGTGACGCAGTGGGCGTATCCGGATGCGATCAAGTCTGCCGAGTACTCACCGCAAATCGCCAACACTGGTCCGATCCGTGAAGCCCTGGACTTCCGTGCGCGCTTCCCTGACGGCCGCATGGGCTCGGACCCGGCGTTGGCTACTGTGGAGAAAGGCGGTGAGTTGGTGGCGTTGGCGGCGCAGGGATTGGTCAAGACTGTCGACAGCTTCAGCAACGAAGCCAAACCCTGATCCAAATGGGCGCCAATACCCTGTAGGAGCGAGCTTGCTCGCTCCTACAGGGTGGATTTGCGTTGTGCCCGGCTTTATTTGCAATCCTGGGCGGCCTGCTCGAGCCTAGATGGCTTGATCGCCGAAGCCAACGGCTTGCGCTCATACAGGAACACTTTGGTGCCGTCCTGGGACTTGTAGGCCTCCAGCACATCATCGGCGGCAATCTTGCTGGTCAACAGCACCTTGGCGTGGCGCGAGTTCTGGGTGACGGTCGAGGTGATGCCGTGCTTTTCCAGCTTGGGCAATACGCATTGCACATAGCCATCGGGGGTCTTGTTGGTTTGCAGGGTCAGCGATGGGGCGTTGGGCGCCGTGATACAACCGGTCAGCAGCAACGAAGCACAAGCCAGGGCCGAGGCGAAGAAAGAGCGCATAAACATTCCTGAAAATAACCAAATAGGGTTCACAACCATCGCGGATCAACCTGCGCGAACCAGGGCCTTGAGCGACGCATCGAACTGCTTCAGGGCATCTTGCTGTACATCGCGTTGTTGCTCGATCAGTGCAGCAATCTCCGGCGCCGCCTTGTCGTGCACCCACACTGACGGCACGTGCTTATCCACCGAGCCTTCGGCCTTGGCGATAAATTGCAGGTTCGCGTCGTAGAAGCGTGCGACAAAGCGTGCTTCGACCCGGTCATTACGCTGGGTGAGCAATTGGTTATGGGTATCGAGCACCACCACCACATCCGGGTGCGCCTGCACCAACTCATCCAGGCTGCTATAGACCGTCACCGAGAGAAAAGTGCCCTGCAACGAGTGCATCAACCAGTCGATCGCCAGTTCCGGGTCGGAGCTGTTGACGAACGCCTCGCGAATCCGCCCATCCAGGGCATCCTTGGCGCCGTTCTGCGCCATGGCGTGGTAGCGTTCAAGGTAGCTGAGGTTGTCGCGGGTGTTTTCACTGAACAATACCCCCACCGACTGGGCACGCTGCAGGGAGTCTACGCTACCCACCAGTGGCAGCAAATGGCCTGTACGCACTTCATCGGCCATCGCCGGGGTGGTCATGACCGCGGTGCCCAGCATCAGGGCCATCAAAGCCAACTGGATAATCGTCCTCATCGCGCATTTTTCCTTGGGCTGCGTCTCGATGTGCAGATTCTGCGCGTTTGGCGAAAAAACAGAACTTGTGATCCTTGATGGTGACTATCATTTGAACCGATAGTGTCAGGCCGCCCATAAAATCTATAAGGACCCCGCCATGAAGCCCTACCAGAAAATCTTCGATCGTATCCGCGAGGCGGTACTGCCAGAGTTTCGCGAGCGAGTCGCCGACTACCTGGTTGAGTACGAAACCGTGTTGCTGAACTCACACGCCGACGCCGCGAAAAGCAGCGCCAGCGCCGAGCAATTGCGCGGTTATTTGCGCGGTTTGAACACCATGCGCGTGCTGGGCATGGCCGACTGGGAAGACCTCGACCGGCGTGTTGCCCAGCAGGCACAACTAGAGCGCGGGCCGTCGCAGCTCGACCCACTCGCGCACTGACGGCCGCTGCCACTGGCGTTGCGCGTAGGCCACCAGCTGCGCTGGCATGGCGTCACCGTTGAGGATCAGGCGATTGAGCATCACCGCCAGGTCCACATCGGCAATCGACCACTGGCCGCACAGGTACTCGCGGTTATCCGCCAGCAAGGCTTGCGCCGCGCTGATCAACTTGGTCGCGGCGGCTTGAGCCTCTGCTGACAACGGCGGCCTCTTCTGCGAGCAGAACACCACCAGGGTCGAGCGCTCCTGGCGAATCGGCAGCAAGTCGCTGCGCAACCACGCTTGAACCTGTCGCGCCCTCGCCCGCTGTTGCACATCCGCCGGGTACACGCGGGTTTCGGGGTAGGCCTGGTCCAGGTACTCGGTGATGGCCGAAGACTCAGACAATGCAAAATCACCGTCTACCAAGGTCGGCACTCGCTGGGTCAGGGAGCGTTGGGCGTAATCTGCCGCCTGGGTTTGCCCGGCATCGAGGTCCAGGGTGAGGGTCTCGAACGCCAGGCCTTTTTCGCGCAAGGCGACAAACACCGACATGGCATAGGGGCTGGTAAACAGCGAATCAACGTAGAGGTGCAGCGGGCCTTGGCTCATGGGCAATCTCCTGGGGTGAGGCGTCACGCTACGAGATCCCGGCCGATAAAGACAATGCAGGGTTTTTATGGGGGCATTCCTGGCGGGAATAGCGCGGCTAGTGGCAATATTATGGCTACCGCTGATTTTCAAGGAAGGAACAGCACATGAAACAAGCAGTTGTGGTTATCCACGGCATCGGCGAGCAGCGCCCAATGGACACCTTGCGCGGCTTTGTCGAAGCGATGATCCCCACGGACACCCCCGATGGCAAACCTCTGTACTGGAGCAAGCCGGATCGGCTATCGCGCAACTTCGACCTGCGCGTACTGAAGGCCTCGGGCCGTACCTCGACGGATTTCTATGAGTACTACTGGGCCCACAAGATGCAGGGCACCAAGTTCGGCCATCTGCTGGGCTGGCTGTGGGACATCTTCAAGCGCCCGCGTCGCGACATTCCCGAGGCCATCGTGCCGATCTGGCGCAGCACGCGCTGGACGGTGCTGGTGTTATTGCTGCTGGTTGCCAGCGGTACATTGGCCACGGCCTGGGGCCAATTGCCCCCCAGCGACAACCCCTTCGCGCTGATCCCCCTGCTGCTCGTGGCCATGGGACTGGGGCTGCGCTATTCGGCGCTGGCGTACCTGGGAGACGCCGCACGCTACCTCAGCCCCAACCCGCAGAACGTGAGGGTGCGCGAGCAGATCCGTGCCGACGGTGTAGACCTGCTGCGTGCCCTGCACAACCAGGGCGACTACGAGCGCATCATCGTCGTGGGTCACAGCCTGGGCAGCGTGATTGCCTATGACATCGTCGGCTACCTCTGGCATGAATACCACGACCAACTGACCCAACTGACCCCCAGCAACCGTGAGCTGGCGGCCCGTTATGCCAACCGCGAACCGCTGCAACCGGTGGTCAAGGATGCCCTGCCCGCCGCCGGCGCCTTGCTGGACGGCAGCCTGAGCAGCCTGTTGAATTTTCGTCAGCAACAGACCGAAGCTTTTGCCGAACAGCGCGGCCTGGGCAACCCCTGGCGCATCACCGACCTGGTCACGGTCGGCAGCCCAATGGCCCACGCCAGCCTGTTGCTGGGCCGCAGCGTCAGTGACTTCCAGCAGCGTATGGAACGCCGCGAAGCCCCGGCCTGCCCGCCCACCGAAGACACCCAAGGCTACGGCTACAACGCCCGCCAACCGCTGATGCTCGGCCAAAAGCCCTTCACCCCGCACTACCTGCACCACGCCGCAGCCTTTGCCGTCACGCGCTGGACCAACCTGTACTTCCCTGCCCCCTTCGGCCTGTTCGGCGACATCGTCGGCGGCCCGGTCAAGCCCGTGATGGGCGGCGGCGTGCTGGACTTGCCGGTGACCGTGGGCAATGGCAAAGGCTGGCTGGCCAAATCCTGGTTGAGCCACACTCACTATTGGAGCGAACGCGGCGGTACGCAGGGTTACCTCAGCGCACTGGGCAAGGATGAACAGGCGATCAACCAGGGCCCGCGTCCTTCGGCCACTGAAGCGTTGCGATGGGCAATTGACCTCAAGGGTGTGCGGCGGTTTCGCCGCGTTGGCGCCCAGCGAAGCCTGGCGCCAGAGCACGCTTAACCGGCGAAGCCACCGGCCTTGAGGAAGGCGCGTTCTTCGTCGGTGCTCGTCCTGCCCAACACCCCATTACGATGGGGAAACCGCCCGAACCGCTCGATGATGTCGGCATGCTCCTTGGCCCAGTGGTAGGTGCTGGCATCCAACTGCTGGTTCAGGGCCAGGGAGCGTTGCTGGTCCTGGGGGTCTTCCGAATGTTCAAAAGGCAAATAGCAGAACGCACGCAACTGAGGTTCAACCTGTTGATCCAATCCTGCGTCCACCATCTTTCGCGCATACAACCGCGCCAGCGGGTCGGTGGCGAACATATGCGCCGTGCCGCGAAAGGCGTTGCGCGGGTACTGATCCAGCAGGATCAATAACGCCAGCGCGCCATCCGCCGTGGTCAACCAGTCTTCGAGTTCACGCCGTGCAGCCTGCATATGAGCCGCGTTGAATCTATCGCGAAAGTCCCTATCGAACCCCTCGTCCTTGGCGAACCAACGCTTGGGCCCCGCCTGTTTCCAGAACGCGATTACGGCTTCGGCCGAGTGTGGGGTCATGCTTGTCATCAGCGCCTCGCTTAATGTTATAGAATAACGTCAATATTTTGCCTGCGTGTGATCCTTAACTTATGACTGACGCTATGACTTTACGCAAACGCCTGCTGTCCATCGACGCCCTGCGCGGCCTGGTGATCCTGTTTATGTTGCTGGACCACGTGCGTGAAACCTTCTTGCTGCACCGCCAGGTCAGCGACCCCATGAGCATAGACAGCACCGAGCCTGCGTTGTTTTTCAGCCGCACCCTGGCCCACTTGTGCGCGCCGGTGTTTGTGCTGCTCACCGGATTGTCGGCTTGGCTGTACGGCCAGAAATATCAGGGTCGTCGCGACGTGTCGGCATTCTTGTTCAAGCGCGGGCTGTTCCTGGTGGTGCTGGAATTCACCCTGGTCAACTTCGCGTGGACCTTCCAACTGCCACCCAGCGTGATCTACATGCAAGTCATCTGGGCCATCGGCATCAGCATGATCGCCCTCGCCGCTTTGGTTTGGCTACCGCGTGCCTGGCTGATCGGCTTGGCGCTGGTGATTATCGCCGGGCACAACCTGCTCGATGGGTTGCACGTTGCAGCGGGCTCGATGTTGCATGTGCAGTGGACGATCTTGCATGAACGCAACTGGATTGAAGTCTCTGAAAACCTGCGCCTGCGCACCACCTACCCGGTGCTGCCATGGATCGGTGTGATTGCCCTGGGTTACGGCCTCGGGCCATGGTTTGCCGATGCCACGCTGCCGGCTGTGCGCCAGCGTTATTTACGGGTCGCGGGGGTGGGCGCGTTGGTGGGCTTTGGGTTGCTGCGCGCGCTCAACGGCTATGGCGAGCAGCCTTGGCAGGTGTATGACAGCAGCGTGCTGACGCTGATGAGCTTTTTCAACATCACCAAGTATCCGCCTTCGCTGTTGTTTCTGGCGTTGACCCTGGGGATTGGCTTGCTGTTGCTGCTGGCGTTTGAACGCGCGGGGCATAAGCGCTGGATCGGCGTGCTGGCGGTGTTCGGCGCGGCGCCGATGTTCTTTTATCTGTTGCACCTTTATGTACTGAAAATCCTCTATGTGGCCTGCGTTGCGCTGTTTGGCCTCAACCATGGCAATTACTTTGGCTTCGACGGTATCGGTGCGGTGTGGTTGGCAGCGCTGCTGTTGCCGATTGCCCTGTACTTGCCGGTACGTTGGTTCGCCGGCCTGAAAGCACGGCGGCGGGACCTGGCGTGGCTCAAATACCTCTGACCTGATGCAGGCTAATTGTGCGGGGCGGTGTGTCAGCTACTAAATATTCAACTGAACCACCGCTTTCGCAGGCAAGCCAGCTCCCACACTGGTTACGCATCGCCCACATAATCAGCGCCTGCCACAGATCCCCTGTGGGAGCGGGCTTGCTCGCGAATACGGTGTGCCAGCCACTGCTGCGGTGACTGGAAGACCGCATTCGCGAGCAAGCCCGCTCCCACAGTTTTTAACCGCGCCCGGGTTCAGGAATCAGGCCAGTTCAGCACGCAGTTGGCGAGCGGCGGTGACCATATGAATGAGCGCCGCCTCGGTCTCCGGCCAGCCCCGCGTCTTCAAGCCGCAATCGGGGTTCACCCATAAGCGCTCTGCCGGAATCCGCTTGGCGGCCTTGCGCAGCAAGTTGGCCATTTCCGAGGCATCCGGCACCCGCGGCGAGTGAATGTCGTAGACCCCCGGGCCGATCTCATTCGGGTAGGCGAAGGCTTCGAACGCGTCGAGCAGCTCCATGTCCGAGCGGGAGGTTTCGATGGTGATCACGTCGGCATCCATGGCGGCGATGGACTCGATCACATCGTTGAACTCGCTGTAGCACATGTGGGTGTGGATCTGGGTTTCATCGCTCACGCCACTCGCGCACAAACGAAACACTTCAGTCGCCCAGTCGAGGTAGGGTTGCCACTGCGCCTGGCGCAACGGCAAGCCCTCACGAAAAGCCGCTTCGTCGATCTGCACGATCTTGATGCCGGCGGCTTCCAGATCGACCACTTCGTCACGAATCGCCAGGGCCAGTTGCCGGGCTTGCACTTCTCGGCTCACGTCTTCCCGTGGGAACGACCACATCAACATGGTCACCGGGCCCGTCAGCATGCCCTTCATCACCTTGTCGGTGAGGCCTTGGGCATAGCGAATCCACTCCACGGTCATGGCGTTCGGGCGGCTCAGGTCGCCGACAATCACTGCGGGTTTCACGCAACGCGAACCGTAACTCTGCACCCAACCGAACCGGGTAAACACGTAGCCATCCAGTTGTTCGGCGAAGTACTCGACCATGTCGTTACGCTCGGCTTCACCGTGCACCAACACGTCCAGGCCGAGGTTTTCCTGCACCTCGACAGCGTGCTTGATCTCACTGTGCATGGCATCGACGTATTCGGCGTGGCTCAACTTGCCGGCCTTGTACGATTGGCGCGCCAGGCGGATCGACGCGGTCTGTGGGAACGAGCCGATGGTGGTGGTCGGGAACAGCGGCAGGTTAAGGCCGGCCCGTTGCTTTTCGATGCGCTGGGCAAACGGCGACTGGCGCTGGCTGTCCTGCGCCGTGATGGCGGCCACACGAGCTTGAACGGCAGGTTTGTGAATGCGTGACGATGCGGCGCGAGCTGCCTGCACCGCGCGGCTCTCAGCCAGGGCGGTGAGTACGCCAGGGGCTTCGGGCTGATCAACGGCCTTGGCCAGTAGCGCCACTTCCGCACACTTCTGCACGGCGAAGGCCAGCCAGCTTTTCAATTCGGCATCCAACTGGTCTTCCCGTTCCAGGTCCACCGGGCTGTGCAGCAGCGAGCAGGACGGCGCGACCCACAGGCGATCGCCCAACTTCTCATGGGCATGCTGCAAGATGGCCAGGGTTTTTTCCAGGTCGCAACGCCACACGTTTCGGCCGTTGACCACGCCCAGGGACAGCACCTTGTACGCTGGCAGACGGTCGAGGATGGTCGGGTACTGGTCCGGTGCACGCACCAGGTCGATATGCAGGCCATCCACCGGAAGATTGGCAGCCAGGCCAAGGTTTTCCTCCAGGCCGCCGAAGTAAGTGGCCACCAATTTTTTCAGCGGGTTGCGCTGGATCAGGTTATAGGCGCGCTCAAAAGCGTTCTTCCAGTCCTGGGGCAGATCGAGCGCCAGGATTGGCTCATCGATCTGCACCCATTCCACGCCCAATTCGGCCAGGCGCTGGAATATCTGGCCATACAGCGGCAGCAGTCGCTCGAGCAGGTCGAGCCTGTCGAAGTCAGCGCCCTTGGCCTTGCCCAGCCACAAATAGGTCAGCGGGCCGATCACCACGGGCTTGACGCTGTGCCCCAGGTCGAGGGCTTCCTGGACCTCTTCGAAGAGTTGATCCCACGCCAGGTGGAATTGCTGATCGACGCTGAACTCCGGCACCAGGTAGTGATAGTTGGTGTCGAACCACTTAGTCATCTCCTGGGCATGGGCACCGCCGCAGCAGCTGTCACTGACGCCACGGGCCATGGCGAACAAGGTATGCAACGTGGCCTGGCCATCGACCGGGCGGAACCGCTCAGGGACCACACCGAACATCAACGAATGGGTCAGCACCTGGTCGTACCAGGCGAAATCACCGACCGGCAACAGTTCGATACCGGCTTGCTGTTGCAGCGCCCAGTGGGTGCTGCGCAAGTCACGGCCAACGGCGCGCAGGCCGGCTTCGTCGAGCTCACCCTTCCAGAACGCTTCCTGCGCTTTTTTCAGTTCACGATCGCGTCCAATGCGTGGAAACCCGAGGGAATGAGCGACTGCCATGACTTACAACTCCGATGGTCTAATTGATGGCGGTCATTGTCGGCAGAGGGATGTCTTGAGACAAACTCATTTTGCTCTAGATCATCACAAGATTCACTCATGTTCAGGTGGGCATGATATTAGCGGCGCTACTGTGGGTGTTTGTGGTGCCAGAGCCGGCGTCATCGCGGCCTCGCTGAGGCCCGAGCGCTCACACAGGGGGCGGGGTGATTCTTATGAACGGTCATACTTACGCCCTATGCTTAACGTGGCGCGCAAAATCCGCCGGCTAACCTTTCGATCTGTTCCAAGTGCGGGCACAATGCGTGTCCTTTTTTGGCAGGCACCGCCGCAGGCTCTCAAAAATGATCAAAACGCCGTACTACCTCATCGATAAACAGAAGCTTCTGGTCAACATGCAGAAGATTGCCTACGTGCGCGAACAGTCCGGCGCCAAGGCTCTGCTGGCGCTCAAGTGCTTTGCCACCTGGTCGGTATTCGACTTGATGCAGCAATACATGGACGGCACCACCTCGTCGTCGCTGTATGAGCTCAAGCTCGGCCGCCAGAAGTTCGAAGGTGAAGCGCACGCCTACAGCGTGGCCTGGGCCGACGATGAAATCGAAGAGATGCTGGAGAACTGCGACAAAATCATCTTCAACTCCATCAGCCAACTGCAGCGTTTTGCCGAACGCAGCGAAGGCAAGATCCGCGGCCTGCGTGTGAACCCGCAGGTGAGCAGCTCTGACTACCTGCTGGCCGACCCGGCGCGCCCGTTCAGCCGCCTGGGCGAGTGGGACCCGGTGAAGATCGATGGCGTGATCGATCAGATCTCCGGCTTCATGTTCCACAACAACTGCGAGAACGGCGACTTCAGCCTGTTCGACAAGATGCTCGGCACCATCGAAGAACGCTTCGGTGCGCTGCTGCACAAGGTCAAGTGGGTCAGCCTCGGCGGCGGCATCCATTTCACCGGTGAAGGCTATGCACTGGATGCATTCTGCGCACGGCTCAAAGCGTTCTCCGAGAAGTACGGCGTGCAGGTCTACCTGGAACCCGGCGAAGCGGCGATCACCAATAGCGCCTCCCTGGAAGTCACCGTGCTCGACACCCTCTACAACGGCAAGAATCTCGCCGTGGTCGACAGCTCCATCGAAGCCCACCTGCTGGACCTGCTGATCTATCGCCTCAACGCCAAGCTGGCGCCGAGCGAGGGTGAACACACCTACATGGTGTGCGGCAAATCCTGCCTGGCCGGGGACATCTTCGGCGAGTATCAATTTGATCGTCCGCTGGCCATCGGCGATCGGCTGTCGTTCATCGACACCGCAGGCTACACCATGGTCAAGAAAAACTGGTTCAACGGCCTGAAAATGCCGTCCATCGTAGTGAAACAACTCGACGGTACAGTCGAGGTGGTTCGTGAATTTGGTTACGACGACTACCTGTCCAGCCTGTCCTGAGCTGGCGGATAAAGGAGAGATAAAGCAATTGAAAAAGAACGTTCTTATCATTGGTGCAGGAGGTGTCGCCAAGGTGGTGGCCCACAAGTGCGCGCAGCACAACGACGAACTCGGTCGTATTGCTATCGCGTCGCGCAACATCTCCAAATGCCAGGCCATCATCGACAGCGTCAAGGCCAAGGGTAGCCTCAAGGTTCCCGCCGATATCCAGGCCTTCGCGCTGAACGCCCTGGACGTGGAAGCGACCAAGGCCCTGATCCGCGAGACCGATTCGCAGATCGTCATCAACGTCGGCTCCGCCTTCCTCAACATGTCGGTACTGCGTGCCTGCATCGACACGGGCGTGGCTTACCTCGATACCGCCATCCACGAAGAGCCGGGCAAGGTCTGCGAGACCCCGCCGTGGTACGGCAACTACGAGTGGAACCACCTGGAAGAATGCAAACAGAAGAACATCACCGCCATCCTTGGCGTGGGCTTCGACCCAGGTGTCGTCAACGCGTATGCCGCGCTGGCGCAGCAACAGCATTTCGACCGCATTGATTCGATCGACATTCTCGACGTCAATGCCGGCTCCCATGGCAAATACTTCGCCACCAATTTCGATCCGGAAATCAACTTCCGCGAATTTACCGGGCAGGTGTGGAGCTGGCAGAACAGCCAGTGGACCAGCAACACCATGTTCGAAGTCAAACGCACCGACGACCTGCCGGTAGTTGGCTCGCAGAACCTCTACCTCACCGGCCACGATGAAGTGCACTCGCTGTCGAAAAACCTCGACGTGCCCAACGTGCGTTTCTGGATGAGCTTCGGCGAACACTACATCAACGTGTTCACCGTGCTGAAAAACCTCGGCCTGCTCTCCGAACAGCCGGTCAAGACCGCCGAAGGCCTGGAAGTGGTGCCGTTGAAAGTGGTCAAGGCCGTGCTGCCCGACCCTTCTTCGCTCGCCCCGGGCTACACCGGCAAGACCTGCATCGGCGACCTGGTCAAAGGCACCAAGGATGGCCAACCGCGTGAGATGTTCATCTACAACGTGGCTGATCATGAAGAGGCCTATGCCGAGACTGACAGCCAGGGCATCTCCTACACCGCAGGCGTACCACCGGTAGCCGCTGCACTGCTGGTGGCGCGTGGCGAGTGGGATGTGAAGCACATGGCCAACGTCGAGGAACTGCCAGCTGAGCCGTTCCTCAAGGCGCTGGATGTGATGGGCTTGCCGACTCGGATCAAAGACGAGAACGGTGATCGGGCCTGGGATGCGACGGCCTGATAGGCCATAGCTGACCGAGCAAAAAATGCGCCCCAAGGGGCGCATTTTTTGTTTTGGCTCACCTACAATTCGAAGAACAATGAGGATCAAAATGTGGGAGCTGGCTTGCCTGCGATGGCGACCAGTCAGTCAATGATTCTTCAACTGAACCACCGCTTTCGCAGGCAAGCCAGCTCCCA
>NZ_JBZXEA010000015.1:45365-72513 GCF_058725345.1 Pseudomonas sp. DW-iso17
ACCTGTCAGTCAATGATTCTTCAACTGAACCACCGCTTTCGCAGGCAAGCCAGCTTGTGGGTTGCCCACAGAATTGGCGCCAGGCATAGATCCCTGTGGGAGCGGGCTTGCCCGCGATGGCGACCTGTCAGTCAATGATTCTTCAACTGAACCACCGCTTTCGCAGGCAAGCCAACTCCCACAGAGAGAACGATCTCAAAACACCGACCACCCAATCCGCTCACTCAACAATTCCAACGCCTTCATCCCCGCCAGCGAGTTGCCCGCTGCGTTCAACTCCGGCGACCATACGCACACCGTAAACTGCCCCGGCACCACCGCGACAATTCCGCCGCCGACCCCGCTCTTGCCCGGCAGGCCCACGCGGTAGGCAAAGTTGCCCGCCTCGTCGTACAAGCCGCTGGTGGCCATGATCGAGTTTACCTGCTTGGTCTGGCGCGCCGTCAGCACCTGCTCGCCACTGTGGGCACTCACGCCTTCATTGGCCAGAAAGCTGAACGCTCGGGCCAGGTCCAGGCAGCTCATCTGCAACGCGCAATAGTTGAAGTAGCTGTGCAGCACCGCGTCCACATCGTTATGAAAGTTGCCGAACGACTTCATCAGGTAGGCCATGGCCGCATTGCGCGCACCGTGCTGGGCTTCCGACTCGGCCACAACGCTATTGACCAGGATCTGCGGGTTGCCCGACAGGCGCCGTACAAAGTCGCGCATCGACAGAATAGGCACGGCGAAGCGTGACTGGTTGATGTCGCAGATCACCAGCGCGCCAGCGTTGATAAAGGGGTTGCGCGGGCGGCCACGTTCGAATTCCAGCTGCACCATGGAGTTGAACGGCTGCCCCGAGGGCTCGTGGCCCAGGCGTTCCCAGATGGATTCGCCGCCATGGTCGATGGCCTGCACCAGGCTGAAGACCTTGGAAATGCTCTGCACCGAAAACAGCGTGTCTGCATCTCCAGCGCAGTAGGCCGTGCCGTCGTTGCCGTATACCGCGATGCCGAGTTGGTTGGCGGGCACGTCGGCCAGCGCGGGAATGTAATCGGCGACTTTGCCGAGGCCGATCAAGGGGCGCACTTCGTCGAGGATCGACTCCAGCAGCGCCTGCATAGCTTGTCCTGTCATCTTTGTTCGAATCAGTGGTAAACGAGGCGCGGAGGATACGTCAATGGGCGCGCAACACCCACACAATCTCTACCACCCGCTCGGCAATCACCACGTAGATCAGGATCAACAACAGTTGCAACGCCAAGTGATAACGCAATTTGGCCAGGCGGCGAATGCCGTCGCTGACGTTCAACAGCATCAGCACCGTCGACAGCACAATCAAGCCCCAGCCCGCGACGCTGGAGGCGAAGATACCGATCAGCAACTCGCGCGGTCCCACCAGCGCGTTGGTCCCCGCCGCAAACAACAATGCGCAGACCAACAGATTTTTAACATTGTCGAAAATCTGCGTGCTCAGGTCGTTTTCCAGCAACGCCAGGTACCGCGTCCATAAAGTGCACATGCTTGAATACCGAGTGGGAAGGCTCGTCAATCAAGGTAGTTCAATTGTGGACGCTGTCGAGCTTTGGCCAGGCTCAGAAATGCGCCACATCCGACACTTCTGTATCCAGCACATCCTGGGCCAACGCCCAGGCGCGATCCTTGGACTCCACCACCAGCAGCGGGTAACCCCAGGCCTTGCCGAACGTCACGGCAAAGGGCTTGAGGGCCAGGCGCTTGGCAGCGCTGGGCTCCACTTGGATCATGCCTTTGACGTAGGCGTGCAAGGCAGCCTTGTTTTTCTTCATCCAGATAGACGCGCGCTTGCGCTCTTCGTGGGCGTGTTCATGACTGTTCTCATCCACGGCTTTTTCGTGCAGCAGCAAGAAGGGCTGCTCACGGGCCAGCAGACGTTCGAAGGTCAGGAAGGCGTCTTCCGGCGCACCTTCGCTAGGCGCGTCGAAAAAGATTTTCACCACCGGGAAAGTTGAACTGTCGAGTCGCATGGCAAAGCTCCTTTGATGAGACTGATTCTCATCATAGGGCGCGTGGCGCTGGACAGCATTGCACAGAATAGCCAGAATGTTTCGCAATCCAGCCAAGGCAGTTCTCACCATGGTTCATCACCGCCTCGACCAGTACGACCCCTGCCGGGTCCGCGACGCCGCCGCGATCCCTCGCTCGATTGTTGCAGTGGGCGCCTCGAGTACGTCCGAACGCTGGGAACATACCCCTCACCACCATCAACACGGGCAATTGATCTACACCTTGCGCGGCGTGGTGCATTGTGTGATCGAGGCGGGTATCTGGATCGTGCCGCCGCAATGCGCGTTGTGGATTCCCGGCGGAGTAACCCACGCGGCACGCGGTGCCGGCGAAGCGGATGTGTACTGCCTGTTGATCAACCCGAACGCCGCCAGCGCCCTGCCCCGGCAATGTTGCACGCTGTCGGTGTCGCCATTGCTGCACGAATTGATCGGCAAGGCGGTCAGCTTCCCGCAGCTCTACGACGAAGACGGCGCCCAGGGCCGCCTGGTGGCGACGTTACTCGACGAGCTGGCCCAGGCCCCCATCGAAGCCCTGCATTTGCCGATGCCCCAAGACCCCCGCTTGCATCGGCTGGCCAACAGCTTATTGGCCAACCCCGGCGATAAATCCACCCTGGGCGAATGGGCCGTGCGCATCGGCATGAGCGAACGCAGCATGACCCGCCTGTTGTTGGAAGAGATCGGCCTGAGCTTCGGTCGCTGGCGCCGGCAGTTGCATGTAATCCTTTCACTGCAGCGCCTGGCCAACGGCGAAAGTGTGCAGAGCGTGGCGCTGGACCTGGGTTATGAAAATGCCAGCGGGTTTATCACCATGTTCCGCAAGGCCATGGGCCAACCGCCGGCGCGTTACCTGGCGGACCGTGCCAGTACCGTCGGGCCGCACAGCAACGCGTCAACTATCGCCTTGACGTGAGCTGTTTGGATCTAACTTGTCGAGATAACGCGCCAATACTTCGCCAGAGAATTTGGCCTCGCGAATACCACTACCCTCAAGAAACCGCACGGTGTTGCTGCGATCCCAGGAATAATTTTCTTGGTAAAGCTCAAGGATGGACTGATCTGCGTGCATCGGGTCTTTGAACATTCCAAGCAATGGGTAAAGTAATGCTTCGGGGTTGTGTTCCCACAATGCGAGCCAATTTTTATACGGGACAACCGAAAGCGTTCGGCCATAATGCTCGCCCACCCGCTCACAAAATGCTTTGAGGTCCAGATTGGTGGATTCTGGTTGGCACAGGTTAAACTTCAACCCCAGCGCTTGGGGGTCGCGGGAAATATGGGCCACCGCCTCAACCATGAAATCCACAGTGGTCAAGCCTTCCCGCATACGCTCCAGATCGGGTACCGCGCCATACGCCAGGCAGGTGCGGATAAAGCGCCCCCACCATTGGTAGTGAGCACACTCGCCAGTCACGCTATGACAGGTGGCATAACCCAACCGAAAGGTCATTAACGGCAGACCTCGGGACGCGGCCAGATCTGCGAGTTTTTCCATCACCCACTTACTCTGTACATAACCCAGGTCATCGCGAATAGCCGGTAAGTTTTCGTCGATATCATCCTGTTCGTACACATGGCTCTTATGGGTGAAACGATGGCCCCAGCTATAGATTGAGATGGTCGACATCAGCATCAATGCCTTTGTCTTTTGCGCACCGCAAAAATGGAGGATTTGCTTGAGGCCCTCTACGTTATCTCGCCTCATATAGCTGTAAGGCATGATGAAATTCACTGCGCTTGCCGAGTGATAGACCACATCCACGCAGCGCGCCAAATGGGTGAACATTTCTTTCCCTAAACCTAATTGCTCATCCGCCAAGTCACTTACGTACACGTGAATGCGCTTCCAATCGCTTTCGCTGATGGGCACTTGGTAACGCTCGCTGACTTGCTGCAGCCTCACCAGCCCAGCCGGCGTATTGTCACAACGAATCGGGCAATGAATATGGGCGATTGAGGTGGCCAATAGTTGGTGCAAGAGATGAATACCGACAAACCCGGTCGCGCCAGTCAGTAAGGTATGCTCGGGACTCTTCAATTGCATCGACTCGAAGCCTGGCGCGAAACACATGTCCAGCGGGAGCGCCCCATCGGCTTCGAAAGCGTGCACACGCTCGGGCCCTTTTTCTCCATGTAAAGACTGAGTGCGTCGGTGTAATGTGGCCGCTAGATCCTCAAATACCAGATGTTCATATATGTCGCGCACCGCCACATGAATATTGAACTGTACTGACAATTTCTCCGCCAATCCTGCCACGCCCAGGGAGTGCCCACCGACCTTCAGAAAGTTGTCTTGGGGGCCAAAATCAGCGTGACCCAACACCTCAAACCACGCCCTCGCCAACGTAACTTGTGGGCCCGGCGTAAAGCGTTGTATATCCAACGCTACGGTCGGCATCGCCTGCAATAGAGTCAACAGAGCTGGCCTGTCTATCTTGCCATTGGCATTGGCAGGTAGCCTGTCAAGGCGATGGAATAACTCGGGCACCATATAATCAGGCAAATCCATAGCAAGGCTGCGTCGCAGCTCTGCAACCAATCGCCCGCTATGCACCTGCCTGTTGCGCGGTACGACAAAAGCAACCAAGCGTTTTTGCGCTTGTGTACCGGTGTCTTGCACCACCACCGCCGCGCTGTTGATGCTCGGCTCTTTGAGCAGGCGCGTCTCTATTTCACCGGTTTCGATACGGTAGCCACGAATCTTTGTTTGCCCATCCATGCGGCCCAGAAACTGAATCCGTCCATCCGCCAACACTCGGGCCTGGTCTGCGCTGCGGTACAACCGGCATTTGAGCGTGGGTGAATAAATAAAGCGCTGCGCAGTCAACTCAGGCGCACCCAAATAACCCCGAGCAAGGCCCGGCCCGGCAATACAAAGTTCCCCCACCTCGCCAACTACGAGCTCGTTGAGGTGTTCATCCAGAATATGAATGCGGCAGTGATCTATCGCATAACCAATCGATGCAGGCCTTTGTAAGCGTTTGCTCTGAACCTCATTACGAGTGACGTAAATAGTGGTTTCGGTGGGGCCATAGCAGTCAAAAACACGATAAGGCAGATGGTCGACTTCCACGGGATGGAGTTTTTCACCGCAGGTGTAAAGACAGCTCAAGGCTAATCCTTGCGGCTGCCTGGCGTTCAGCACGTCATAAATTCTCAACGTCGGTACAAAGCCATGGGTGATCTGTTTCGCGACACAGAATGACAAGTAGTCATCGCTATTGAGCAGCGCATCCTGACCCGGAACATACAGACAGGCCCCTGCCGTCAGCGCGGACCAGATCTCAAGTTGGCAAAGATCAAACCCCACTGCCGCCATGAAACTGCAACGACTGGAAGACGTCACACCCAAATCTCGATTGTGCTGCATCATCAATTGCGCGACGCTGTGATGTTCGATCACTACGCCTTTGGGCTCGCCCGTAGTGCCCGAGGTAAAAATCACATAAATCGCATCATCGCCTCGGACACCAACAGGCTGATAACTCAACACTTGACTGGAGTTCAGCAGCTCGCTGACGGTTATGACTTCGGTTGCCGGCAAGGGCTCGACATCATGGCGTTGAGTGGAAAGGATGATTGAGGCCGCGCATTGCCTGGCGATATAGGCTTTACGGTTATAGGGCAGTTGGCGGTCCATCGGAACAAACGCCGCACCGCGCTTGATGACGCCCAGGAATGCAACGATCAACTCAATGGAGCGCTCGCCCTGCACCAGCACGTAGTCACCCCGCCCGATAGTGCGGGACTGCAAAAAGGCCGCAACTTTAGAGCTTCTGTAATCCAGCTCTGCGTAAGTAAGACATTCTGTCTCGGTCACGACTGCCAGAGCAGTAGCGTCCTGAGCGAGACGATCTGCAAATAAATCCAGCACCGTGTCCGTCAGCATCTCAAGCACCTCTTTTACGGGGTACGCCAAAAAATGAGAGGCTATTTTTTCTTTATTGGCCGAGATGAATAACTGTAGGAAATGACAGTTTTTTATATATTTTTACTATATGAGATGCGCCTCTGATACCAAAGGTGGCCCATCACGACCTTACAGTGATTGCTCCCACGCTCCGGGTGGGAACAATCCACATCCGACTCAGTTCTTGTAGTCGGTATCGGTACGCTCAAGCTGGCGCACCAGCGCATTCCAATGCCGCGCCACGCCCGGGCCTTCGCCATTGCTGAACACCTTGGCCTGCTGCTCGACTTTGGCCACCACCTCTGCGGGTGGGAAGATCAACTCGGCATTCCCCGCTGCCTGTGCCGCAATCTGGATGTTGCAGGCCCGCTCCAGGCTTTGTAGTTGCTGGAAGGCATGCTCGACGCTGACGCCACCCGTCAACAAGCCGTGGTTGCGCAGGATCATCACACTCTTGTCGCCCAAATCCGCCACCAGCCGTTCACGCTCGTCCAGGTCCAGCGCCACCCCTTCGTAACCGTGGTAAGCCACACGCCCCGAGAATGCGATAGCGTGCTGGGAGATCGGCAACAACCCCTGCTTCTGCGCCGACACCGCAATACCGTCGCGGGTGTGGGTGTGCAGCACCGCTTGCAAATCATGGCGTGCGCCGTGGATGGCGCTGTGGATCACATAGCCGGCGTAGTTGATCCCCAGGCCCGTTGGGTCATCGACGATGGTGCCGTCCAGATCGACCTTGACCAGGTTGGAGGCGCTGATTTCGTCGAACAACAGCCCGAAAGCATTGATCAGGAAATGCGCCTCGGGCCCTGGCACCCGCGCTGAGAAATGCGTGTAGATATGATCGGTCCACTTGTACAACGCCGCCAGTCGGTAGGCCGCGGCCAACTTGACCCGCACCTCCCACTCTTGCGGTGTTACCCGCTGGCGCACATTGCTCAAGACACTGGAAATCGGCGTGACGCTACTCATGGCAAATCTTCCTGGATGGCCTAAGGGGACTTCCAGGCAAGGCTAGGGGATGGTCATAAATAATAAAAAGCACATTTTAATCTAAGCTAATTATTATATTTATTTATAAAAAGCAGCAATGGCAGCGTTCAGGCCACCACGGGAGCAAGCTCCTTCGCCGCCAATCAACTCAGCAGGTTCAACGCCCGTTGTTGAGCTTTTCGTTGATTGCATCCGTTTGCCGTTCAATGTCCTTGATCGAGGTCGGCGTCACGACTTTGTCGATGGTGTCAGTCTTGGGGTTTGCAGGTTCAAGCGTCTGCCCTTTGGTGGCCTGGGCATTACCTTTTTGCGCGTCTTCAGAGCTGACGGGGTCGGGGGTTTTATCGGCGGTTTTATGATCAGTCACAGTGCAATCCTCCTGGCAGTGGCAGGCCCCTGAGATGGCGGCCCTATGCAGCAGAACCCTGGGAATCCGAATTGGTTCAAGTCAATTGCCTCGCCTCACCGCTGGGCAAAAAAGCGCAAAAAATTTTAAACCTTTTACCCGCCTCTCGATTCAACAGTCAGGTAACGGCATCCCGCCATTTCCAAGGAGAGACACCATGAAAACTCGACTGATGAAACCGATGGGCCTTACCTTCATGCTGATTGCAGGCTCGATTTCCACCGCGATGGCGGCGACCTCCAACGACTTTGTCGACAACGCCGCCGAGGGCGGTATCACCGAGGTGGAAGCGGGCAAGCTGGCCCTGGAAAAAAGCAGCTCGGCGGACGTAAAGACCTTCGCCCAGCATATGGTCACAGACCACACCAAGGCCAATCAGGAACTGATGGCCCTGGCGAAAAAACTCGATATCGAAGTACCCGATGACGCCGCGCTCACCGACCAGGCGAAGAAAGCCATCCTGGAAATGCGCGATGAATCCTTCGACAAGGCCTATGCCAACAACCAGGTAGCGGCCCATGAAAAAACCGTCGAACTGTTCAAGAAAGAAGCGGCCTCCTCGGACAATCCCGAGCTGAAAGCCTTCGCCACCAAGACCCTGCCCACCCTTGAAGCCCACCTGAAAATGGCCAAGGAACTGCAAACCAAATACGCCCATTAAACCATCCATGACCCAAGGAGACACTCGACCATGAGCTCGCAACTCAACGGCAAGCACATCCTCGTCATCACCTCCAACACCGGCATCGAGCGCGACGAGTTGCTCAAGCCTCTGGAAACGCTGCGTGGCTACGGCGCGACCGTGACGCACGCCTCCAGCAAAGGCGGCACTACCCAGACATTTGTCGGCGACACGGAAAAGGACCAGACCGTGGAATCAGACGTGCAACTGTCGGATGTTGTCAGCGCCGACTTCGATGCGCTGGTCATCCCGGGCGGCACAGTGAATGCCGATACGCTGCGCCAGGATACTGCCGCACTGCGCCTGATCAATGAGTTCGTGCAGGCCGGCAAGACCATCGCGGCGATCTGTCACGGGCCATGGACCCTGATCGACGCTGGCGTGGTCAAGGGCAAAACCCTGACCGCCTATAAAAGCGTGCGCATCGACCTTGAAAACGCCGGCGCGGCCAGCGTAGTGGATGCCGAGGTTAAAGAGTGCCAGGCCAATGGCTGGACCTTAATCACCTCGCGCACGCCGGACGACCTATCGGCGTTCAATCAGGCGATTGCCAAGGCCATCGGCGGCTGATCGGCTTAGCGCAATGAAAACAGGCGCCCCATGGGCGCCTGTTTTTTATCACTCACCGCTTCAGCTCTTACGCTGCTGCGCCATTTCACGCTTGGGTCCGAACATTGCCCACGCAATCAACCCCAGCAGCGGCACGAACACCAGCACCACGACCCACAACCCCTTGGTCTCCCATCCGCCAGTGCTGCGCAAAACGATATTGATCGCCCAGAGTTCCAAGAGCAGCAGAACCACCGCCAATACGATCCAGATATATTCAATTTGCATGATTCACCTCCTGAAGTCTAAGCGTTAGGTCAAGCAGATGCCCCAAGGGTTCCATTAGAATTTTCCTGGCCCCACTTTATGGCCCCCCGTTGCGCTGGAGTGTCAGCAACCGGCTGTGCGTTGTGCAACCTCAACGCGGCCCGACCATGCAAGCTGCACGACCGAAAAGCGCACATGAAAATATAACCATCTGATTTTAAAGATGATTTATAACCATAAAAGTTGGTACGCCTGATGCAACCTTCCTCACCACGAGGCGTGCACTTCGACACGCCCGCACACCCCCGTGAGGTTACCTATGAATGCCATCGACCTGCTCAAAGCCGACCATGAACGCGTCAAGACCCTGCTGACCCAGTTGAGCGAATCCACTGAACGCGGGGTGAAAAAGCGCACCGAGTTGCTGGCCAAACTTGAAATGGAAGTCACCCTGCACACCCAACTTGAAGAAGAAATCCTCTACCCCGCGTTCAGGAAAGCGGGTGGCAAGGAACAGGACATCATGTACCACGAAGCCAAGGAAGAGCACCGCACCGTCGACTCGCTGGTACTGCCGGACTTGAAAAAGACCGACCCATCGTCCACCGAGTTTTCCGGTCGGGTCAAAGTGGTCAAGGAGCTGCTTGAGCACCATATCGAAGAAGAAGAAACCGAGATGTTCCCCCAGGCCAAGAAACTGCTGGGTAAAGCGCTGCTCGAAGAGCTGGGGGCCGAGATGGAAGCGATGAAGGCTGCGCACAAAAAAGCCATGGCGAAAAAACCGCTGGCCGCGTAACGGCTGCCTCCTCGTAGCAATGTTCGCGCGACAGTGACCCACAGGCCCTGTCGCGCTATCGATTTGCACCGATGATTTCTCCTCGCTCACTCAGCGATCCGGCCGACCGAGCCAGCCTGGCGCCCCATGCTAGCGTGCCATTGCCCTTGGCAGTGGCCGGGGGCTTTCAGGAGATTCATCACAATGGACACGCACTCCCCCACCTATACCCACCTGTTCAAAGAGGACTGGCACCTGCTGTGTTCGGCCTCTTCCATGGCGGCAATCGACTCCCCGATCGCCTACCTGAAGGCGTTATACCTGTTTGCCCAAGCGCTGGAAAAAAGCGGTAAAGGCAAACAGCCCAAGGTCACCCTCGACCAGCGACGCCCCGAACTCAAGACGCTGCCCCTGGACGAACGCAGCCTCAGCGCTGTGATTCCTCAACTCTCGATGATCAACGAAACCCTGTCCCGCCAGATTGACGCTCACCTCAAAAAAACCCCTCGTGAATACCGCGGTCGCTCACTTGATGAGGTGCTCGGCAAGCAACGTTTCCCCTTCGTGCTGCCGTTCGAACGTGCGCATCGGCAGTGTTGGCTCGGTTTGTCCGGCAACAAGCCACAATTGGGCGAACTCAGTTACCGCATCAGCCTCAAGCTGCCCACCGGCCAGCGTGCGCAAAACACTTACGGCGTGGTCAGGCACGAGGCCTATGAAGCGCAACGTTTGCTGTCCGGGCTGAGCCCTGCCCAGCAGGTGTTATTGACGGAGCCTTTTTTAAAAAGATCAGGAGACGTACAGGCAGAGGATTTTTTTACCCAGCACTATGGCACCCAGGCGCAGCCCCTTGAGGAGTTGCCCCACTGGTTGCAAAAAACCGGACTCACCGCCGATCAGACCGAAGCGCTACTGGCCTGCGGCAAGTATGTGCCGGTGCTGTCGAGCAATGTTCTGGCAAGCGCCCTGCCAACGCCGCCGGCCAAGCTGCGCCTGCACGACGGTGCCGCGTACGTGAACGGGCCGATCACCGAGGCTGGCGCGACCCAGTCGCCCCTGTCGATCACTACACAGGACAAGGGTGCTGCGCGCCTGCGCAATACCTCATGGGAACGTTACCAGCGCCTGCACCGAATGATCCGCCTGCAACGCTGGACGCAATTGCCCTTCGACGCACTCGACGCCCTGTCAACGAGCGTCGTGCGGCGTGAACACGAGGGCGACCCGGCGCGGCCCGCCAACGACAATACCCTGCGCGCACTGGGCGTCTATCGCTATCTGGAACGCCGCTACAGCCTGTCATTGCAAGCCTTTGCCGCCGTGCTGGATGAAATACCGGTGTGGGCACCCGGTACTCGCCTGTCGCTGTACGACCAGTTGTTCAACCCCGGCCCGTTGCCAGGCCAGGCATTGACGCTGGACAGGCCGACCCTGGCGCTGAGGGAGGAAATCCCGACAACCCTGCGCCACCAGCTCTGCACCGGCCTGCACCTGAGCGATACCCCGGATTCGTTGCACTGGCTGATCAAGCAGGCCCGCCAGCATCTACCCGCTGCTTGCCCGACGATGACGTTTTATAGCGCGCTGTATCGCCAAGCTCGGATCGCGCAGTTGTTCGGGCTGTCAGTGCTCGATAGCTACCATGTGGCGGCGCTGCTGGGCGGTAAGGATTACACCGGCCAACTGGTCAACCCGAGCCTGCGTCGCTCGGGCGTGAATGCACCTGCCGACCTGCTCGATGTGCTGATGCAAATGGACTGGCTGGTCCGCTGGCTCAACGACACGGGTCAAACGGTCGATCAACTTCGCCGTCAATTGCTATTGGATGCCCAATCTCCACCGCCCCACGTGCAGACGTACATCACCCAACTCGATGAGGTGGTCGAACTGACTCGGCATGGCCTGTTGGCGCAAGAAGACCTCGCTGACCTGTCATTGCCCCAGCCCGAGCCTGACACCAAAGCGGCGCCCATTGCCTGGCATGCCCTCATCGTACAAGGGCTGCTGCACAGCCAACCGCTGCTCAAGCCCGCGCCGCCCAAAGAACTGCCCAATGGGCTGGTGCAGCTTATCGAAGCCCAGACGCTGAGCCTCAACCCAGAACGCAACACGGCTCTGCACAGCGATGCCAAACAGGCAGTGACCAAGAAGCTCGGCGCGTTCTACCAACAAATGCAGCCGCTTAAAGCAAACATCGACACGCTGCTCAACGCCCCCTCACACCTTGCCGGTGACGCCTCCGCGTACCTGCAATGGCGCAAACTCGTGGTTCGACAAATTGCCCGAACCGCCACTGCCGAATCCACCACGGAGCTGCACAAAAATGTACTGCTGAGCCTGCCGGATGCCGAAGTGTCCTTGGGTCTGGCAGTGAGCCGTGAGGCCTTGCAGGCCTTTGTGCTCCATCCGCACTGGCTGAGCCCGGACCACACCGCGGCCTCGCTGCTCAAGCTGACGCTGAGCACGCTGTACCTGCTGCAACGCTTTGCCCATTGCCTCAGCACCTACGGACTGGCCCAGGACCGCGTGCTCGCTTATTTGCAGCGCGCCAATTCATCCTCCGTTGAAGGCTCCGCCGTATCTCACGATGGGGCTTGCACTTCGCAACTGGCCGCATTGCTCAAGTGGGATGTCGATGAAATCAACCTGCTCGTTGAATCCCTGCCTGCCAAACAGGTGAAGACCCTGGCCGACCTGGACTGGCTCCTGCGTTGCCATGAAGCCGTCAGGCTCACCGGCCTCTCCGCCAACGCCTTGCTCAAGGCTGCCGACCTGCATGCCACCTTGATGAATGAAGACTGGCAACACGTTGGCTCGGCATTGATCGCCACAGCCCCCTAACCCCGTTGTATTTCGCCTGGTTCAAGGAATGACCATGTCTGACACCCTCACCCACCACCTCAACGAACACCTGCGCGACGCGATGCTGGGGTTCTACCTCAACAGCGTGCTGCCTGAAGACACGGCAGTGGCCGATACCGTCAAGACCGTCGACGATGTCTATACCTATTGGCTGCTCGACCCCCAGGTCCGCCATACGGTGCCCACCACCCGTGTCGCCAGCGCCATTGCCAGCCTGCAGCAGTACATCACTGGCATTTACCTGGGCCTGGAGCCCGGCTACGACGAACAGGGCATGAGCGCTGTCGAGCAGATCGAGTGGCGAGACCAGTTGCTGTCCTATTCACTGTGGCGTGCCCACCAGCAACTTCAGCACTACCCGGCCACCTACCTGAGCCCTACATTGCGCCATGGCAAAAGCGACAACTTCAGGCAACTGGAGAACCAGCTCAACCAATTTCGTATCGAGCCTGCGCCGCTGCAGACAGCCGTCCACAGTTACCTCAGCCGCTTCGAAGCACTTGCCAACATCAAGACCCTCAATGGTTATATCGATGGTGATAAAGACAGCTTTGCCAGCAGCACTTATTACTTCACCGGCAAGTCCAGTCCGGAAAACACCTATTACTGGCGCACGCTGAAAATGGCCTCGGGCGACGCGACCACTCCGCCAGCCTGGTCCTCCTGGCAAAAGATCCCGCTGTCGATTGACGATAACGTCCCCGAACAGACGATTCGCCCGGTGGTGTTCAACGGGCGCCTCTTCGTGGTGTGGGCCCAATGCATCAACCCGACGTCGTCGTCGAGGGACATCACCCGGATCGGGCGCGGTGATGTTGAATCGGAGAAGGAATACCAGCAACGGCTGGAAACCCGGATAAAGACCACCTATCTACAGTTGCGCTTGTACTTTTCCTATAAAAAACTGGATGACAGTTGGAGCGTGCCGCAGGCCTGCATTCAGGAATACAGCCTGGCACAGGGCCTGGATGACTTGAGCTCGGAAGACCTGATGAGCGCCACTGCGTCCATCGCCGTACTCGATTCAAAAAGCCAACCGCCGTCACTGTTCCTGGGCCTGAGCGCACAGCCGAACCATCAAACGGCTTCCCCGCACAACGGCGTGCATCGGCATTTCTTTCAAGCCGTACGGCTGGATCAGCACTTCAACGTCCATTGGCTTGAAACCCAGGGCAGCACTCGGCGGATGTTCTCCTGGCATAAAGAGTCGGAACTGGCGGGGCGGTACCTGGCCCTGTTCGGGCACCACAACAGGGCCAGATTTCAATTCAGGGCGCCCGACACGGTCCAGGTCAAAGTCCACTCCCTGACCAACGACGCGCCCCATGGCACCACCCATGGCTGGAACTACGAAGACAATCAACAGCATATCCGCAGTCTTTCGGCTGAGAGCGATATTCGGTTCAACCGAACAACGTCAGTACTGGAGGTCACCACCCGCCTGGCGAAACGCTTCGAACCGCACCGCACTGTCAGGTTCAGCAAGGCAGACGCACTGGTCAATTTGACCATCACCCTCAGCAGCAGCGGTCCTGCCCAGAACGAGACGCTGGCGTTAGGCCCCACCGCCGAGATTTTCCTGGAGGGCGCCAAGCTGGCAACCTTCTCCAACGTGCGCATCGACTTGACCCTCAAGTGCAATGAGACCGGCGTCAGCTATGCCCAACTTATAAAAAATGCTGCGAATCAGCCGACGACCTTTACCCTGCCGCAAATTGAAAAAGATGAAGAAAACCCGAAAAGCACGACATTCAATCTGCGCGACCAACGCATTAGCCAAGAAGCCTTCGACTATTTTTTCAATACGCCAGACGCCACCTATACCGTCACCCTGTCGTTCTACAACAATCAGGCGCAGACCAGCAGCCATGCCTACGACTTAGTACTGGACAAGGTCCAGGTCCAGCAGAAACAACGCCTGTACAAACCCGTGTTGATGTATCCCAAACAAGGACACAGCGCTTTACCGGAAAGCCCTCACCGCAATAACACGGTACTCGTCGGCCTGGCAGACGCTTCTCGGCGCACCCTGCGCGACACGTTCACTGAACTCTCCGAAACGCACACGCTTGAGGCGCAGATCGAACTCTCCCCCACGACCTTGCACCCCTACGACGAGGACTCCACTGACACGACGGCTTCCACATTGACGCTGATTCACGGCGTGTTGCTGCTGGAAAGCGATGTGCATTACCCCGATCCCATCATCCTGGGCTACGCGCTGAAAACCGCGACCTTCACCCTGCCGCCCGATAACAGCACCCCCATCATTCCACTGGCTCCGTTTATCCGGCGACTCGCAACCCCGCCCTATGGCGCGGCAGAATTCATTGACTTCGACGGGTCCACGATCGAGTCGATCGATAAGCCTGAAAACAAACGAGCGCCCATACGCACCAACACCTGCGTGGCCGGGCTGCTGGCAAAAACCGCGGGCGCAGGTTTGCATGAGCTGTTTGCCTTGGCCCCGGATGCCTGGCGCGAGCCGCCATTGCCAGGCGAGGAAAACCCCAGTCCACTGGACTTCCACGGCCCCCATGGCACCTATTACTGGGAGTTGTTTCTTTACCTGCCCTGGCTGTTGGCACAACGCCTGAACCAGGAGCAGCAATACGCCGAGGCCGAAACGTGGATACGCTACGTGTTCGATCCCGTACACCCATCCGGGTTCTGGCGCCTGCCTGCGCTGCTTACCAGTGCACCACAGCGCCACAACGCCTCTTCCCTGCCCCACCCATTGGCGACAAGCAGCGCGGTACATTTTCGTCAGGCGCTGTACCTGTTGTACGTCGACATCCTGCTCAATCGCGGGGATGCGGCGTACCGGCAAATGACCCGTGACAGCCTGGCCGACGCCAAGTTGTGGTACATCCGCGCCAAGGGTTTGCTCGGTCCAAGACCGCCGCTCAACCCGGTCGATCCCTGGGCAACCACGACCCTGGACAAACTGCAAAACCCTTCCACCCTCGACAGCACGACAGTGCCTGCGAACACCTCGCGGCTGTGTCGGTCCCTGAGCCCTGACTTGCTGCTGCGTTGGGACAAGATCGAATCTCGCCTGCACAACCTGCGCCATCACCTGGACCTGACCGGCAAACCCTTGAGTCTGCCGCTGTACGCCGCGACCCTGACGCCTCAAACGCTGCTTGCCGCGTACCAGCAAGGTTCGGTCGGCGCCAGCCTGCGCCCGTCGCTGCGCACCGCCCAGGCCGCGCACTATCGCTTCCAGGTGCTGCTGGGACACGCCTTGCAAGCGGTCGACAACCTGATCCAGTTGGGGACGACCTTACTGTCGTTGTTCGAACGCAAAGAGCAGGCCCAGTACCTGGAAACCCAGCAGCAGCAAGCCTGGGACTTGGCCAGGCTGGCCGTCGAGCAACAGGCCCAGGCCGTACAGTTCGATGCGAGGAACCAGGAGGCGCTGCTGGCAGGACGCCGCATGGTCGAAGCGCGGGTGGCGTTCTTCGAACAGCAGCTCAAGCGAGGCATCAGCCCGGCCGAGGCCCAGGCCACCCAGGAGTACCAGGACAGTGCGCGCTGGGACACCGCCGCCGCCGTGGCACAAGCCGGCGCGGGGCTGGCGATGCTGATACCGAATATTTTTGGCACCTCCAACGGCGGCGTGCGCTACGAGGGCGCTTTTCACGCCCTGCACGCGACGGCCCAAGGCATTGCCAATGACAAGCGCGCCAATGCTGCCCACCTGGACCGCACCGACCTGTTTGCCCGACGCGCCGCCGAGTGGGCCCATTCGTTGGAACAGGCACGCCTTGAGCTGGCCCAGGTCGACGCCCAGCTGCAGGCTTACACCGAACAGCAAGCCCATACCCGCTTGCAACTGGGCCTGGCCCAGACCAGCCTGGCCCAAGCACGAAGCCTGTACGACCAGCTCGGCAAACGCTTTACCAACGCCCAACTGTATCAATGGCTCAATGGCCAACTTTCCACTTTCTACTACCAAGCCTATGACTCGAGCCTGTCGCTGTGCCTGGCGGCCGAGGCCTGCTGGCAGGAAGAACGGGCTCAGTGGGACAAGCACTTCATTCAAACCCAGCATTGGACCCATCAATATCGCGGCTTCAGCGCCGGGGAAGCGCTCAAGCAAAACCTACTGAGCATGAGTAACGCCTACCTCACCCACAACGAACGTTTGCTGGAAATCACTAAAACCGTGTCGTTGCGCCATCTGCACAGCCAAGACCCCGTGGCCACGCGCGACATGCCCTGGGCCGCGCTTAAAGCCGACCTGGTAAAAACCGGCGCCTTGACCTTTGAACTGACCCTCAAGCTATTTGACGACGACTACCCAGGCCATTACCTGCGGCGTATCAAGCACGTCAGTGTGTCCCTGCCCGCCACGCTGGGGCCCTATGAAGACATCAAGGCCATCCTGACCCAAACCGCCAATACCACGCACCTCACCCCCGCGGCCAGACACACCGACGCTGCGGTAAAAAAAGACCTGCGCGCCAAACAGCAAATCGCCCTGTCCAGCGGGCTCAACGACAGCGGCCTGTTTACCTTGAACTTCGACAGCGACGAGCGTTACCTGCCGTTCGAATACACAGGAGCGATCTCCACCTGGCAACTGACCTTTCCCAACCATGCCCGGCAAAACGCCCTGCTCGAATCCCTCACCGATATCATCGTGCACCTGCGCTACACCGCTAAAAACACCGGAGGTCAACGATGAGCGTGCAGCCGCCCGAACTCTTGGAACCGAAGATTCCTGCGCTGCCCAAGGGCGGTGGCGCCATCCAGGGCCCCGGCGCGCAATGGGGTGCCGTGGGCACACGGGGTGAGGCGTGCCTGGAGGTGCCCTTGCCCATTTCGCCGGGCCGTGGCTTCACGCCGGCCCTGAGCCTGGGTTATCGCAGCGCCCTAGGCAACGGGCCCTTCGGCCTCGGCTGGGCGATGTCGGCAGGCGCCATCACCCGTGATACCCGCAAAGGCGTACCGGCCTACGGTGATGACGACCGTTTCATCAGCCCCCAAGGCATCGACATGATCCCTGAGCGTGATGCCGACGGCGCAATTCAGGCCACCACCTGGGACCACTATAACGGCCTGGCCCTGGATGAACCCCACCGAGTGGTGCGCTATTTTCCGGTGATAGAAGCGCGCTTCGACCGTATCGAGCATTGGTCTTGTGACAGCGACAAGGCCGGGTTCTGGCTGGTTCAGGGGGCCGACGGCTGCGTGCACCTGTTCGGCAAGACTCTGATCGCGCGCTGTGCAGACCCAAACGACGGCCTACGTGTTGCCCAATGGCTGTTGCAGGAAAGCCTCAACCCTTTGGGTGAGCAGATCTATTACCACTACAAACCAGACGACCAGCCGCCAAGCGCCGCCAGGGACTATCGCGCCCAGCGTTATCTGGCGCGGGTGTGCTACGGCAACCTCAAGCCCCTTGAGCATCTGGCGCTGTGGCGTGCGGACACCCTCGCTGACAAGCAATGGCACTTCGAACTGCTGCTGGATTATGGCGAACGCCACACCGGCCTGAGCCAAGTGCCGACCTATGCCGAACAACATGCCTGGCCGATCCGCAACGACCCGATCAGCAGCTATGCCTATGGCTTTGAGCTCGGCACCCTGCGGCGGTGTCAGCAAGTGCTGATGTTTCATTACTTCCCCGACGAGCCGAGCCTGGGCGTCGAGCCGGTGCTGACGCGGCGTCTATTGCTGGAGTACACCCATCGCCACGCCATCGGCAGTTGCCTGAACGCTGTGCACAACCAGGCCTTTGACGCCCAAGGGGACGCCAGTGCCTGGCCACCTCTGGAGCTGGCCTACAGCGCCTTCGTGCCGACGCTGGACGCCGCGCGCTACCAAGCGTTCGACGCCATGGCGGGCATCAACGACGGGCAGCATTATCAACTGGTCGACCTGTACCGCGACGGTTTGCCGGGCATCCTGCACCGCACCGATAAAAGCTGGTACTACCGCGAGCCGCTCAGGGCCCCCGGCCGGGCCAGCAGCAATGCGCTGATCTATGGTCCATGGCAGGCCCTGCCACGCATCCCCCTCGCCGATACCGCCCAAGCCACGCGCCAGGCACTGGCGGATCTTGACGGCGATGGGCATCTGGAATGGGTGGTGGCGCAACCAGGGCTGAGCGGTTTTTTCAGCCTCGACTCGCAGCGGCAATGGTCGGGTTTCGTGCCTTTTGCGGCGATGCCCCAGGAGTTTTTCCATCCCCACGGGCAACTGGCCGACCTGATGGGCAGCGGAAGGCTGGACCTGGTTCTGATCGGCAGCCGCAGCGTGCGCCTGTACGCTCAGCGCCAGGACGGCGGGTTTGATCCTGGCCAGCAGGTGCGCCATGCGCCCGACGATGAGGGACTGCCAACCCTCAGCCATTCGCCGGCCGAATTGATCGCCTTTTGCGACCCCCTGGGCAGCGGCCAACAACACCTGGTGCGCATCCGCCATAACGAAATCAAGTGCTGGCCCAACCTCGGCCGTGGACGCTTCGGCAAAGGGTTTGTCTTCGCCACGCTGGCGTTCGACCACGCCAGCTTCGATGCCGAGCATATTCGCCTCGCCGACCTGGACGGCTCAGGCGCGGTGGACCTGATTTACCTGGCGCCTGAACACATACAGATCTATATGAACCGCGCCGGCAGCGGGCTGGCATCGGAGCCACTGACACTGCGTTGGCCCGAGGGCTTGCGCCATGACGCGACATGCCAGGTCAGCTTTGCCGACCTTCAAGGCCTGGGCTGTTCCAGCCTGATCCTGAGCGTGCCGCACATGACACCCCAGCACTGGCGGTATGACTTCGTCAGTCTCAAACCGTATTTGTTAACCGCCACGCTCAACAACCGGGGGGCCTCCACCCAACTGAGCTACCGCAGCAGCGCCCAGGAATGGCTCGACGAAAAACAGCACGGGCAAACCCTGGGAGTGCCTCGAGGCAGTAGCCTTGCGTTCCCGGTACAGGTGGTCAAGCGGCAACAGCAAAAGGATCTGGTCAGCCGTAACCGCTCCACCCAGTATTTTCGTTACCGGCAAGCCTGCTACGACCGTGAGGAACGCCAGTTCATCGGCTTTGGCCTGGTGTTGCACACCGAACAACCTCCTACGGCCGGTGCGCCGCCTGGGGTGTTGACCAAACGCTGGTTCCACACCTTTGAGCCCCCGCAGGAGGCTTTTTACCCGGGCGACCCGCAGGCGCCCGCGCTGGGGCCAACCCTGCTGGGCCAGTTGGAGGCCGGGCGCACAGGAGATACGCTGATCGCTACGCCCGGCGCAACCACCCGCCGCGCGATGCAGCGTGCATTGGCGGGTAGCCTGCTGCGTGAAGAGGTATATGCAGCCGCCGACTCGCCACCACAAGCAGTGCCGTATTCGGTGCAGCAACAGCGCTATTTCATACGCCAACTAAGCCCGTCGGCCAAGGCCGGCGAACCGGCGGTGCTGCTGCCACTGTTGCTGGAGTCGCTGACCTGTCGCTACGAGCGCCAACCGGGCGACCCATGCTGTCGGCATATCCTCAATCTGCGCTGGGACTGCTACGCCGGCAATCTGCACAGCGTGGTGGTCGACTACGCTCGTCGCAAGACAGCCAGCGACGCCCCACCGCCGGGGCCGGCCCACGAGCAGCAGTGGTGGCGTGACGCGCATGATTCGGCGCAGCAGGCGTATTACCTCAACGAAACCCGCGCCCGCTTCATTCACCTTGACGCCGCGCAGCGCTGGCGCTTGCACTTGCCGTACCAGCAACGACGCAACGTGCTGGTCCTGAGCAAAGAGGCGTTAGCAATTGAAAAAATAAGCTATGAACACTTCATTGCGCAGGGCCCGTCCGCTCCACTGGGAACAGCGGCCGAACGCAAGTTGGGGGGGCTGTCGGTGCAGCATTACTGCGTGGCGGAGCACACCGCCCCCTTGCCGGCCGGCACCGCAAGTTTTCAGGCGCTGCCCGCCTATATCGAGACAGCCGAACTCGATCAGCAAGCGCTGGAGGTGTATGAGGGCCGCCCTGTCGCTGCCACGCTGAGTGCACAGCACTATCGGGCCATGGCCGCGTTCCTGTCACCGGCCCCCGGGCAGGACGAGGCTATCACCCTGTGGTCGCTCGGCCAGGGGTACACCCGTTACGGCCAGGCTGAAATGTTCTATCGGCCTCGTCGGCATCAGGCGAGCCTGAGCCATGGGTTCACGCAGTCCGAGTACGACCGCTATGGGCTGTACATCATCAAGGTGCAATTGGCGGACGGCTGCACGACCCAGGCGCAGTACGACTACCGTCTTGGCCTGCCGGTGACGGTGACTGACGCACAGCGTACGCAACGCTACGCGCACTACGACGCCCACGGGCAGCTGCTGGCGACCGGCCTCAAGGGAGAGGAGCAAGGAAAGCCCGTCGGCCATGACGCCCAAACGCCCTTCATCCGCACGCCCGATACGGGCCCGGCGCAGGCCCTGGCTGATCCGAAAGCGGCGTTGTTCAACGCTCAAAGCGCGTGTTTCTATGACGTGTTCAGTTGGATGGGGCACATTCCACCCGCCAGCATCCAGGCGCAATGGGTAAGCAACGGTTACCTGCTGCCCAGCGGGCACATTCGTGCCTCGGCGTTGGCACGCCTGAACAGCCTGAGCGCTGCGCTCCCCCATCATCAAACCCTCAAGCGCCTGATTCAGGCGGCCAGGCAAGTGCCGGTGCACGTCGTGGTACTGCACGCCGACCGTTGGCAAGGCACGTCGCCAACCCCGCAGATTCAGGTCGCTCTCGCCTTCAGCGACGGCTTTGGCCGCGTGCGGCAAACCCAGGAAAAGGCGCAACCAGGCCCGGCCTTTGCAGTCGATGACGCCGGTATGTTGAGCGCGGGTGCCGAGCCAATCGACGCCACTCGCCGTTGGCGGATCAGCGGCCGTGTGGAGTATGACAATCAAGGTTGCCTGGCGCGCACCTGGCGACCTTACTTTGCCGACCGTGCTGGCTATATCGACGATGCGGCCTTCAACACCTTGCGCCCCAGCGAGCAACATTTTCATGACGCGTTGGGACGCCCGGTGCGCGTGGTCAATGCCAACGGCGACACACGGCGCCAGACCTACTGCGCCTGGTACAGTATCGCTGAGGACGAAAACGACACGCACGCGCCGGACTGACAACAGAGCCGGGCCGTTACACGGCCCGTGCTCTTTGGCCTGACGTTAAGCGTATTAACGGCGGTGAGGGTTCATCACCCTGACCGCCCGATAATTGAGCCCGCTGATGTGCTGAATCATCACTCGATAGGCGCCACGACCGCGTTGCCCGCGATAGCCCGGCAAGTCAAAACTACGGACATTCTGCCCGCCCGCCATGGCATGCCCGGTATGAAAGTCCAGGGTGCGCGCTTCCAGGCGGTTGATCACATTCCTGATAATCCCTCCTCCTACGCCACGCAGCTCATTGAGAACAGGCTCAACGTCAATCACGAGTCGCTCAGGTTCCAGCCCGGAGGAAGGTCCTGAGCTTACCGGTGGCGCGGCGGGCTCTTCAGAAGCGGAGCCTCGGCGACCCACGCTCGTGACCCTGGTTTGCGGTTGTACTTCGGTGTGGGTCAGCCCAGCCGCAGGAAGCGGGCCGGCGCCCACCTTGCGTGCCGGGGCACGAAGTTCTATCCCGACAAACCCCAACCTCGCAAGCGTAAAACTAGGGTTACGCTCCGTTTGTGAGGCTATTTCAGCCTGCTCCCGGTGCTCGGTGGGCCCAATGTACCCATAGAGCCCGCCCCGCGCTGCCGGCGTCAGTCCGTAGGACAGGCGCTTAGTGTCTGCGGTGGCCAGTCGGTGTTCCAGGAAAAAGTCCGCCAACTCGCTGACTTCATGTTCGGTAGCGCCATGCCGATGGCCCAGCTCTTGCGCACCGGCCAATGCGGACTGCGCATAGAACGCTCTGCGCCGAACGTCAGTAGTGCTGAGCCGTTGATGCGCGTAAAAGGCGACACCCACCACTCCTGAAATCAGCCCAAAGTAAGCCAGCTCAACCCTGTATCCAACCTCTATACCAATCCCATGCCCGATCAACAACACCAGGAGCAGAACCGTCACCACCTCAAGCATCGAGCGGCGCTGCAAACCGTCTTCGTCTACATAACCCATGGGGTTGTTCCCCACCATCGTATACAGGTTCAACCCATCCACATCCCCCGCCGGGTCAGCGCTGATCCACCGCAACAACCACGGCGCGTAGTACCTGAAGCCGTAGTAATACAACCCGCTGGCGTCGCGCTCCTTGCCCGAATAACGTCGGGTTTTATAGTTCGCTTCCAAGGCGCTTTTTGCCGCCCACCAGGCGGTTGCGCCGAAAGGGTAATAACTTTCCTGGCTCAACAGGCCGGCTGCCTCGTCCAGCTCCAGGGTGCCGCTGCCCAAATGGTCGTCGAGACTGAAGCGCAGTTGCTCGTCCTGCATCTCCTCGGGGCGCTGCTGCTCCCACTGCAGCGCTCTGACCGAATGGCGCCCGCCCGGCGCGAGCATCACGTTCAACCACTCGCCATCCGGCCCGTGGCGATGCAGCTCCAGCCCTGGCAGATAAAGCACTTCATGGGTGTGAGCCTGCGTCTTGCCATGAGCCACGCGACGCTTGATGACTCGCTGGCCGGCGCCGTCGTACAGATACACCTCATCGTCATGTTCGCCATTGTCACGCAGCACCTGCGCGACGCGAACCAACTGGTTGCGCCCATTCCAGGTCAATGCCTGACCAGGCGCCAGAGCCTGGAGATTGCCACGTTGGTCAAAGCCGTTACCCAGGCCCGGCGCCTTTGCGCCCTCGCGGGCAATCACGCTGTGATTACTGTGTTCGCCCACCTGCATCCGTTGGGTATAACCGCTGCCGGTGCTGGGCACATGGCGCATCTGCGTCAGATTACCGGCCGAGTCGTAGGCATAGTGGCGGGTGTAGCTGCCCCAGAGACTGTCGTCTGTGGCGCCGAACGTGATTCGCCCCGGCAGTGCGGATGCGCCAGTATTGCGCGCGTTTTCACGGCCAGTGGCCTTGATCAATCGCGACAGGCTGTCGTATTCGAATGTGCTTACTGCCTCCACCTGCACGTTGCTGGCCCAGCGGGTCGGCTGCGCCGCATCGCGGATGCGCAACACATTGCCGACCCGGTCGTAGCTATAGAAGAGGTCTTGCAGGCGCTTGCCTGCCGAATCCTTGAGGTGGGCGCTCAAGCGTGTCAAACGTCCATCGGTGTCCGAATACTCGGCAACGCTGACCACGCCATTACCCAGGCGTTCGCTCAACACCTGGCCCGAGGCGTTGACGCTGCGTTGATCCACCAGGGTCTTGCGCGCTCCGCTTTTGAACAGAATCTCGCTTTTCGTCAATTGGCCGTCGACACCGTATTGAGATTGCTGGCGATTGCCGCGCGCGTCGACCTGCTCCAGACGTTGCCCCAGCGCATCGTGCTGCCAAGTGGTGGTGAAGGTCTGGGCTTGCAACTGTGCATCCCGCTCACTCATGGGCAGCGGCCAGTCGGGCGCGGTGTGCGACGTGCAAAGGCGCCGGGTTTGCTCGGTGATGTTGCCTTGCACGTCGTAGCGCTCAACGAGCAACGTGCCTGCCGGGTCATCGTGACGAATCATGCGCCCACAACGATTGCGCGCCGCCTCCGTAGACGTCATGCCCGCGTAGGTCATGCGCTCGACACAGCGTTCAACCGCCACCTCCTCCGTGCGCTCGAATACCGCCAAGGGGCGCAGCAACGGGTCGTATTCGAACCGCTGGCGCGTGCCTCGACTGTCCCACTGTTGCACGACCTGGCCGCCACTGCCGAGCAAGCGCGTCTGACGGCCCGCATCCACGCTGTCGGTGCTCAGCACTTGCCCGCCCAAGCTATAACGATGAGACAGATTGGGCGGCACGTCGGGATCGGCAGCGTGCAACTCAAACAGCCTGGAGTCCCACTGCTGCTGCAACAGGCCGCGAGCGTCGAACACCTGCCGCGTGACCTGCGCGCTGGGTGATTGCTGCGCGGTATTGCGAGGGTACGCCACGCTGCGCACGGTCAACCCTCGCGGGTCGACCACCGTCAGCGTGGGCGTGTTGTGATGCAAAGAAGACATAACCTGATGACCTGAAAACCAAAGAAGCCTAGAGCCTAGTCATCAAGTCGGTGCCAGCCTGCGGGCCCCGCACGCTGCGCCGTGTGCGGCGCTTCCGAGGGTGTCGTGAGGCTTACCGGACGCGGCGCTTCATGGCACCGGCAGCCAACCGCTGAAAGCGCCTTGGGCATCCAACGGGCACCAGGCAAAGTCCCAGGCGGGCGGCGGCAATGCCGGTCGCGGCGCGGCTATCGAAGGGTGATGCTTCCAGTCGAACAGCGTGCAATCGCGCCAGCTCAGGACAATGCCTGCCGACGGGCTGTCGTCCGTCAGCACCCAGCGCGCAGCAGCGGCGGCCATGAAGGCTTCGATCGGTTCCTCATCAATCTGTGTGCGGTACGCCGAACTCAGCAACCAGCGGCATACGTTCAGATGGTAGGTCCAGTCCAGCGGCGGCTGGTTGCGATAGGCCCAGGTCATGAAGGCGCGAAACAGGTTCAAGCCCTCCGGTGGGTCGAGCTTGAGCAATGCCGGACAGATGTCGAACAAGGTATGCCAGTGAGGCAGCAGGCGTGCATCCAGGTGCACGAAGCAGCGCGAATTACTCGGGTAATCAGGCAGCGCCGGTTGCGCACGCAGGCGCCGCGACGCCTTACTGACCAGGCGGCTGGCGCCGGCAGGCAATTGAGGGTTCATAGAGTGTTCTCACAATCGTGACGAGAGAATGCCTCCTGGTCACAGGAAGCCCAAGGCACACGTCAGGATGCGGGAGAAGCGCGGGGGTTGGCCGAGGGCCAGGAATAGCGCGGCGGCGCCTTGCTGCGCCGCTCATGGGCGACACGTGGGGTTTGCGTAAGACCGAGCAGCCAGGCCAGGCCGATCAGGAACACCAGGGCGACGGTAACCGCGTTGCACACCGGGCAGGCAAAGTAGTTCGAGATGTTGCTGGAAGACGGGTTTGCCAACCCTTTGTCGGAAATGGGCGACTGCCCGCCGTCCACAGAACAGAACAGCCCGCCGATGCCGTTGAGCTGCTGCCCCATCATCTGGCCATGCCCCAAACCGCAGGCGAACAGGTTCATCAGCACGCAGAAGTACAGGGCCCAGGCGATCAGTGAGCGGTCAGAGTGGCGCAATTTCATGGCGGCGACTCTACCACCGAAGCCATAAAAGGACGAAATGCGCCGCGCCCCTGTGGCAGAACGTCGCAGATTACGCGCACCGGCCAGGGTTGCTAGACTCTGCACCCTTCTCGTTACTCCTTTTCAAAGCCTGGCGGAGCAGCTCCACGGCCCTACAGGCGTTTCACAGGATGCACAGTTGATGAGTACGTTATTCACCCGCCGCAAAGTGCTGACCGGCATGGGCCTATTGGGCCTGGGCAGCCTGCTGGGCGGCTGTGACTACAGCCCCAAGCTGAACTTCAAGTACGGCAAGGACCTCAGTGACAAGATCATGGGCCGTACCTTCAAGCTCAAGAACACCGACGGCGAAACCGTCACCCTGAGCTCGTACCGCGGCCTGATGCCGGTGGTGTTCTTCGGCTTCACCCAGTGCCCGGCCGTCTGCCCGACCGCCCTGGCCCGCGCCGCCCAAGCCAAGAAACTGATGGGCCGCGATGGCAAGATCATGCAGGTGGTGTTTATCACCCTGGACCCCGAGCGCGACACCCCCGAGATTCTCAACAATTACGTCAAGGCCTTCGACCCCAGCTTCGAAGCGCTCTACGGCACCCCGGAAGAAATCGCCGTGGCCGCCAAGGAGTTCGGGATCTTTTATGAAAAGATCCCCGCCGGCGACACCTATACCCTCTCCCACACCGCCACCAGTTTCGTATTCGACACCCGTGGCAACCTGCGCCTTGGCTTGCAGGCATCCCTTACCGCTCAAGAGTGCGCAGAAGATCTGCTCACCGTCATGGAGGTCTGCTAATGACTGCCGTTCAACACCTCAAGCGTCTCACCCTCGGCCTCACCCTGCTGGGCCTCGCCGCCCACGCCAGCGCCCAAGTACAAGTAACCGACGCCTGGGTACGCGCTTCCGTACCCGGCCAGCCTTCCAGCGGCGCCTTCATGACCCTCACCGCCGACAGCGACAGCAAACTGCTGAGCGTCGCCTCGCCGGTCGCCAAAGACGTACAGATTCATGAGATGAGCATGAAGGACGACGTGATGCGCATGGGCCCAGTGGACTCGGTGGCCCTGCCTGCCGGCAAAACCGTCAAGCTCGACCCGAACGGCTACCACGTGATGCTGATGGGCCTGACCGGCCAGATCAAGGAAGGCGACCAGGTACCGCTGACCCTGACGGTGCAAGATGCCAAGGGGGAAAAGCAGGCTGTCGAAGTGAAAGCGACAGCCCGTGGGTTGGATGGCATGGACCATAGCAAAATGGACCATAGCAAGATGCATTGAGTAGGCGATTAAACCTACGGCCTTTTCTCCCGCGTAAGCGAGCTGCTTTTGAGCTTGATCTCAGGCGCCCCGTTAAACCACGCTGGCCGAACGCAGGCGGGGTGCCGAGTGGTGGGGGCATGTACTCGGTATAACTGTGTCGACCATCAGGCCGCCTTCGCGGGCAAGCCCGCTTGTATGCTAGGACTTGAAGGGAGGAGAAGGGACAAAGC
>NZ_JBZXEA010000016.1:0-58290 GCF_058725345.1 Pseudomonas sp. DW-iso17
TCGACACCCGCAAAGGCGAACACCGCTACCACTACGACCCCCTCGCCCGCCTGACCCGCGCCGACCACTCCCAAGACGTACAGGAACGCTTCGGCCACAACCCGGCGGGCAACCTGCTCATGCAAGACCGCCCCGGCCCCGACATCGTCGCGGCCAACCGCCTGATGATCCAGGGCGACCGCCACTACGACTACGACGCCTTCGGCAACCTCATCCGCGAACGGCGCGGCAAAGGCCAGCAACTTGTTACTGAGTACCGCTATGACTGCCAGCATCGGCTCATCAGCGTCACGCAACCCAACGGCCAGACCGCCAGCTATCGCTACGATCCATTTGGGCGGCGCATCAGCAAGACCGTGGATGACATAACCACAGAGTTTTTCTGGCAAGGCGACAAGCTAATTGCCGAACACCATGCAGAACGCCATCGCAGCTACCTCTACGAACCCGGCAGCTTCCGCCCACTGGCACTGTTGGACGGTTTCGGCCCAAAAGAAACCAGGCCCTACCACTACCAACTCGACCACCTCGGCACCCCGCAGGAACTGACCAGCCCCGAGGGCGAAATCGTCTGGTCCGCCCACTACCGCGCCTACGGCCAGATCGCTCGGTTAGATGTGGACAAAATCGACAACCCGCTGCGTTTCCAAGGGCAGTATTTCGACCAGGAAAGCGGGCTGCACTACAATCGCCATCGCTACTACAATCCGGATATTGGTCGTTACCTGACGCCAGATCCAATGAAGCTGGCGGGGGGGATCAATGGGTACCGGTATGTGCCCAATCCGACAGGTTGGGTAGACCCGCTGGGACTGAGCTGTAAAAAAACAAGCTGCCCTGAAGGGCCGTATAGCGTAATCGTTCCAGGAGGAGGTTTAGCCGCACATGAGGCGGCAGGAGGACATCTAATGCAAAAGCATGTCGGTAGAACTGATCAACAGCTGCTTGACCGCTTGAGACAGGAACCACATATCCCGGCAGCCTCTACGTTTCATGATCGCGCAACAGCTGAACTCGCCGTTTCAAAGGTATTGGATAACAATCAAGACAAAATCAAAGACTTCCTAGAAGGAAACAACCAGCAGATAGTCATCACTCAACTATCCCCAGAGCCAATCGGCACAAGTTTCAAAAAGAACACTACGACACCTGTACCCGGAAAAGAAATTTACTTAATTATTCGCAGAGACCAAAAAATGCATACTGGATATCGAATTCACACAGGGTTTCCAAACCCATGAATAAAGACTACCCCGAGCTGCAGCAATTTCTTGCTGGATACTTCAATCAAGATTGGGTTGATGATCATAAAAGCGCAAACGACGTAATTGATTTTTTTATTTCGGAGTCGCCTGAAGATACGATAAAAATAGTGCTATCAGAGCTAGAAAAACTAATATCAGCCAAAAAAACAGAGCAAGATCTTCAAGACTTTTTACTCTCTGATATCGGCTGTTATTACTATTACCCTAATGAATGGAGTGATGGACAAAGGTGGTTAAACCATGTTGCCTTAACATTAAAAAACGCCATTAAATAATTTCCTGGCCGAGATACGGGGCTGCTAGGCAGCCCCACGCGAGCAAGCTCGCTCGCCACCGGTGTACTCAGCTCCTTTAGATCCCCGCCACCGCCAAATCCATCGCAAAATACGTAAATATCAAATCCGCCCCCGCCCGCTTGATCGACCCCAACGTCTCGCGCACCACTCGATCCTCATCAATCGCCCCGGCCTGTGCGCCGAACTTGATCATCGCGTACTCACCGCTCACCTGGTACGCCGCCACCGGCAGGCGCGAGGCTTCGCGGATGTCGCGGATGATGTCGAGGTAGGCACCGGCAGGCTTGACCATCAGCGCATCAGCGCCTTCCTGTTCGTCCAGCAGCGATTCGCGCACGGCTTCACGGCGGTTCATCGGGTTCATCTGGTAGCTTTTGCGGTCGCCCTTGAGCGCGCTACCGCCGGCTTCTCGGAAGGGGCCGTAGAGGGCCGAGGCGAATTTGGTGGAGTAGGCCATGATCGGGATGTGGGTGAAGCCGGCGTCATCCAGCGCGCGGCGGATGGCCTGGACCTGGCCGTCCATCGCCGCTGACGGGGCGATCACGTCGGCGCCGGCGCGGGCGGCGGCCACGGCTTGTTTGCCGAGGTTGACCAGGGTCGCGTCGTTGTCGACATGGGCACCGTGCATCACGCCGCAGTGACCGTGGTCGGTGTATTCGCAGAAGCAGGTGTCGGACATCACGATCATTTCCGGCACGGCGTCCTTGATGATCGAGGACATGCGCGAAACCAGGCCGCGTTCTTTCCACGTGTCGCTGCCGCTGGCGTCGAGGTGGTGGGACACACCGAAGGTCATCACCGACTTGATGCCAGCGCGGGCGTAACGCTCGATCTCACCGGCGAGTTTTTTCTCAGGAATGCGCAACACACCCGGCATGCTGGTGATGGGCACGAAGTCGTCGATTTCTTCTTCGACGAAAATCGGCAGTACCAAGTCGTTGAGGGTGAATTCGCTTTCCTGGAACAGGCCACGCAATTCAGGGGAGCGGCGCAGGCGACGTGGACGGGCTTGGGGGAACTGGCTGGTCATGGCAATCCTGAAAAATGGCTGAACACTTTGGGGCGAAAGCTTATGCCCCCAAGTCCCGGCAACACAAATGCCGAGGGGCCAATAGTGTATTGCCGGGTGCGTAACAATTCATTGATCTAAAGCTGTAGACGCCCTTCGATGCACAACGCTACGGCGCCGCCCACCCAGATTTCATCGCCCTGGCGCTCGATATGAATACGCCCCGCTCGCCCAATCGCCGTGCCTTGGCTGACCACGTAACGGCTGGGCGCCAGGCCCTCGGCGAGCAGCCATTGGGCCACGCCGGCATTCAAGCTGCCGGTGGCCGGGTCTTCGGCGGCGCCATCGCCAGCGACAAAAGCGCGCACTTCAAAGTGCGCGTCCACCGCATCACGCGTCGGATCACAGGGGCCGATCACCCCTACGGCTAGACCCAGCAGTTGCGCATAGTCCGGTTGCAACGCAAGCACCGCGTCACGATCAGCCAGCATCACCGCCAGCCAACCCGCACCATTGTCGACCCACTGGCTGCGCACAATCGCCTCGGGCGCCAGCTTCAATGCCAGGCGCACGCGCTCCAGCAACGGCGCCTCCACGGGCCCTGCACGCAACAATGGCGGCGCGATAAACGCCAGTTGGTCACCCTGGCGACGAATACGCACCAAGCCGATTTCGCACTCCTGGATAATCTCCTCCCCACGTGGCACGCCGCCAGCCTGCAACCAGGCGTGGCAACTGCCCAAGGTCGGATGCCCGGCGAACGGCAGCTCTTTGAGGGTGGTGAAGATTCTCACCCGATAGTCAGCACGTGGGTCGCGCGGCGTCAGTAAAAACGTGGTTTCGCTGAGGTTGGTCCAATTGGCAAAGTCCGCCATCTGCTGGTCGGTGAAGCTATCGGCCCCGAGCACCACGGCCAAGGGGTTGCCTTTGAGCGGCACGCTGCTGAATACGTCCAGTTGTTGAAAATCGAAAGTCGGCATGCATCAGCTCGGAATGTTGAGGCCACGGATCACCGCAGGACGTGCGACAAAGCCGTCCAGCGCGCGCAGTACGTTAGGGAAATCGGTGATGCCTACCAGGTCACCGGACTCGTAGAACCCGATCAGGTTGCGAACCCACGGAAAGGTCGCAATGTCGGCGATGCTGTACTCGTCGCCCATGATCCAGGTGCGGCCCAACAGGCGCTTTTCGAGCACGCCCAGCAAGCGCCGCGATTCGGCGGCGTAGCGATCACGCGGGCGCTTGTCCTCATAAGCCTTGCCGGCGAATTTGTTGAAGAACCCCAGTTGGCCAAACATCGGGCCAATGCCGCCCATCTGGAACATCAACCATTGCAGGGTTTCATAGCGGGTGGCCGGGTCTTCGGAAAGCAACTGGCTGGTCTTTTCCGCCAGGTAAACGAGGATCGCGCCGGATTCGAACAGTGCCAGCGGCTGCCCGCTCGGGCCGTTGGGGTCGATAATCGCAGGGATCTTGTTGTTGGGGTTCAGGGACAGGAACTCGGGAGACAATTGGTCCTGGGTGTCGAAGCTGACCTTGTGCGCCTCGTAAGGCAGGCCCAGTTCTTCGAGCATGATCGACACCTTGACGCCGTTGGGCGTGGGTAGCGAATACAGCTGCAGGCGTTCTGGGTGCTGGGCGGGCCATTTGCTATTGATCGGGAAAGCGGCGAGTGCGTTCATCGAGAACCCCCTGGTCGGAAAGCCCCATCATAGTCATCTGCCTGCCGCCGTGCATGGGTCATCGTTGCGCAACATTTGCCGGCTAGTATCCCGCGTGGGCGAACCAAAGCGCCCGAATGCACTCTTAAAGAGCGCCCGAACAATGAATGGAGGCTGCTTGCTATATCGACAGGGAACACCGCAGGACGCTGATGCGTCACTGGGGCCGGGCTTGTCCGCCTTAACCCGACGCACGAAGACTCGAACCTATCATGAAGATCAAGCCTCTGCGCCTTGTGCCACGACTCAAACGTTATTCCTACATGGTATTGCCGCTGCTGCTGGTCAGCGCTGCTATCGTCACCGCCCTGGACGCCCGTGAAAGCCGTGCGCAACCGGTCGATGGCGTGCAAACCCTGGTATTCCTGCGCCATGGTGAAAAACCCGCCGGTGGCCTGGGCCAACTCAATTGCCAGGGCCTGAACCGCGCCATGAACCTGGCGACCCTGTTGCCGGAAAAGTTCGGCAAAGCCAACTATGTGTTCGCTGCCAACCCGACGCGCAACGTCGAGGAAGGCGAACTGGATAACTCCTACAGCTACATTCGCCCACTGATCACCATCAGCCCCAGCGCGATCAAGCTCGGCCTGCCGGTGAATATCGAGTTCTCAGCGAATGACACCAGTGCCCTGGCCGAAGAACTGGTCGAGGACAAGTACCGCAACGCGACCATCTACACGGCCTGGTCCCACGGTTACTTGCCGGAACTGATCAACAAAGTCGCCAGCGAAGCCGCTGGCGAAAAACACACCATTACCGATGATTGGTCTGGCAATGACTACGACTCCCTGTACGTGCTGACATTGACCTGGCACAACGGCAAGGCTTCGCTGCTCAGCCGCAACTACAAGCAAGGGCTGAATAACGGCGGGGAAAACTGCCCGGACCCGACCCAGGTCAGCGCAGATATCTGAAGCTTGGGCCGCAGGGGCGTATGATGCCGGGCTATCGACTCACCTGCGGATCCTCTCCATGTCCAACCTCGCTTCCACCCAGCCCAACCGCGGCTGGGCATTCTGGTGCAAACCTGCGCTGTTTCTCCTGGTGGCCTGCATCGGCCTCTACTATGTGAAGTGGTCGCCCTACTACCTCAAGGCGTTTGTAGCGGCCGACAACCACAGCATTGGCGCCTCGATTCTCAATGACCAGCAAAGCTCGCCCCTGGCGGCGGCGCTGGCCTATGCCCAGGTGTATTTCCTGGCCATCTGGAAAGCCGCCGTACTGGCAGTGATCCTCGGTTCATTGCTGCAGGTATTGATCCCTCGCGACTGGCTGCTGCGCCTGTTTGGCCGCGCCGGGCTGGGCTCGACCCTGCGCGGAGGGCTGTTCGCCCTGCCGGGGATGATGTGCAGCTGCTGCGCGGCCCCGGTGGCGGCGGGCATGCGCCGCCAGCAGGTGTCGGTCGGCGCGGCGCTGGCGTTCTGGATTGCCAACCCGGTATTGAACCCGGCCACACTGGTATTCATGGGCTTTGTGCTGGGCTGGGGTTTCACCGCGCTGCGGCTGGTGGCGGGGATTGTGCTGGTGGTGGGCGTGTCCCTGGTGGCACAGCGCATTGCGCGCCCGGACCACGTGCCGGAAGCAGCACTTGAAGCCGTTGCCGACGTCAGCACAGTGGAGTCGCAACCGTTCTTGAGCCGCTGGTTACGCACGCTGTGGCAGCTGTTCTGGAGCACTATCCCGGTGTATATCCTGGCGGTGCTGATCCTCGGCGCGGCACGGGTTTGGTTGTTTCCCCATGTGGACGGAGCGATGGCCGACAGCCTGGTGTGGCTGGTGCCGCTGGCGATTGTGGGCACGCTGTTTGTGATTCCGACAGCGGCAGAGATTCCCATCGTACAAACCATGATGGCCCTGGGCATGGGCACCGGCCCGGCCGTGGCCTTGCTGATGACCCTGCCGAGCGTGAGCCTGCCGTCGCTGTTGATGCTGCGCAAGGATTTCGATGCGCGGGTGCTGGTGACGGTGGCCGGCTTGACCATGCTGGTGGGGGTGGTGTGTGGGTTGATTGGAGCGGTAATTCTTTAGATTTTCAGTGGGGCCGATGGCCTCATCGCAGGCAAGCCAGCTCCCACCTTTGTATGTATTCACACTTCAAAAGGTGGAAGCTGGCTTGCCTGCGATGGCGTCCCAAAGGTCACCCCACCCGGGCCGCCCGCTCGCGCAAATACTCCACCACTGCACCCTGCTCCCCGGCAAACTCGATACGCGCGCCCTTGCTTTCGCGCTGGAACGCATACATCGGGTCGTAATACTCACGCAACAAGCCTTCAATCCATACCCGATGCAACTCCACTGCGCCGCTGCGCGCCTGTTCGGCCAGGGCATCCTGCAACACCGCCTGCAACCGCTGGAAACGCTCGCCGCCCAGTCGCTTGTGAATATTGGCCAGGCTTTGGGTCAGGCGCTCGGCAAATAATCGCTGGCCGGTTTCCCCAAACACCTCAATGAACTCGGCGCACAGGTCCACCACGTAATCCTTCAGGATGCGCTCGACACGGCCCTCGACGCTGTCTTCCAGCCACACCATCGGAAACGTCTGCATGCCCTTGTGCAATGGCAGCGGCAGCGCACAGCTGCCGATCATGCGGCTCTCGTCCTCGACCACGAACTGGTCAATGCCCGTCGCGCGCTTCTTCAACAGGTCCACCGCCAGGCGGTTCTCGAAGTCGATATTGGACGGTTGCGCCGTAGCACGCTTGCCGAAGCTGGAACCGCGATGGTTGGCGTGCCCTTCCAAATCCAGGGCATTGCGCAGTTGGCCGAGCACTTCGGTCTTGCCGGTGCCGGTCATGCCGCCCAGCAGTACGAAATCACACTGGGCAGTCGCCTGCTCCAGGGTCTCCAGCAGGAAGGTGCGCATGGCCTTGTAGCCACCGCCCACGCGGGGATATTCGATGCCCGCTTCGGTTTTCAACCATTGCTGCACGATCTGCGAACGCAGGCCGCCCCGAAAGCAGTAAAGGTAGCCATTGGGGTTAGCCTGGGCAAACTGCGCCCACTGTTCGATGCGCTCGGCCTTGATCGCCCCGGACACCAACTCATGCCCCAGCACGATCGCCGCTTGCTGGCCTTGCTGCTTGTAACAGGTGCCGACCCGCTGGCGCTCGTCGTCGGTCATCAGCGGCAGGTTGATCACCCCGGGGAACGCGCCCTTGGTGAATTCGACCGGCGCGCGGGTATCCATCATCGGGAGGTCGTTGAGGAAAATGTCGCGGTAATCGGTGATGTCCGTCGCCATCAAATCACCTCAACCGCGTTGGTCTGTCGCTCCAGCAGTTCACCGATAGGCTCAAGGGCCAGGCCCAGCTCGGCGGCGACGGCGTGGAACTCGGCATCACCCTCCGGGGTAACGGCGATCAGCAGGCCGCCGCTGGTCTGGGGGTCGCACAGCACGCGCTTGTGCAGTTCCTGCACACGCCCCAGCTTGCTGGCGTAGCTTTCAAAGTTGCGCAAGGTGCCACCCGGCACACAGCCCTGGTCCAGGTAATACTCCACCCCTGGCAGGCGCGGAACCTTTGCATAATCGATGCGGGCCGTCAGGCCACTGCCGTCGGCCATTTCCACCAGGTGGCCGAGCAGGCCGAAACCGGTGACATCGGTCATGGCCGTCACGCCGGCCAACTTGCCGAAACGGCTGCCCGGCTTGTTGAGAGTGCACATCCAGTCACGCGCCAGGCCGATATCCGCCTCGCGCAGCTTGCCCTTCTTCTCGGCGGTGGTGAGGATGCCGATGCCCAGGGGCTTGGTCAGGTACAGGCGGCAACCGGCGGTGGCCGTGTCGTTACGCTTCATATGGCGCTTTTGCACAATGCCGGTCACGGCCAGACCGAAGATCGGCTCCGGCGCGTCGATGGAATGCCCGCCCGCAAGCGGGATGCCCGCCGCGTCGCACACCGCCCGACCGCCACGAATCACTTCGCGGGCAATCTCCGGCGCCAGCACGTTGACCGGCCAGCCGAGAATGGCGATGGCCATCAAGGGATCGCCGCCCATGGCGTAGATATCGCTGATGGCATTGGTGGCGGCAATGCGGCCGAAGTCGAACGGGTCGTCGACAATCGGCATGAAAAAGTCCGTGGTGGACACCACGCCGCGCTCGTCGTCGATGGCGTATACCGCCGCATCGTCGCGGGAGGCATTGCCCACCCACAGGTTGGGGTCGAGGTTCTGTGCACCGCTGCCCGCAAGGATCACTTCCAGCACCTGGGGCGAAATCTTGCAACCGCAACCCGCACCGTGGCTGTACTGGGTAAGGCGAATCGGCTCGTTCATGGGGGACCTCAAGCTAACAAGTGGGCCGATTCTAGCAGACAGCAAAAGGCCGGCTGGGCTCTTGTGAGCACAGCCGGCCTGTTTGTTCAGCGATTACTGGCGCGCAGCGAGCAAACGTGCGTGCCGGTTACGCCGGGCGATGTTCAAGCATTCGATCGCCGCCGAGAAGGCCATGGCCGCATACACGTAGCCTTTTGGCACGTGGGCGCCGAAGCCTTCGGCGATCAGCGTCATGCCGATCATGATCAAGAAGCCCAGGGCCAGCATCACCACGGTCGGGTTGTCGTTGATGAACTTGGCCAACGGTTCAGCGGCCACCAGCATCACGATCACCGAGACCACCACGGCAATGATCATGATCGGCAAGTGCTCGGTCATGCCCACGGCGGTGATGATGCTGTCGATGGAGAACACCAGGTCGAGCATCAGGATCTGGCCGATGGCGGCAGCAAAGCCGATGGTCACGGTATTGCTGACGGTTGCCTTCTCTTCAGGCTCCGGGTCCATGCTGTGATGGATCTCGGTAGTTGCCTTCCACACCAGGAACAGGCCGCCGGCGATCAGGATCATGTCCTTCCACGAGAACGCCTGGCCGAACACTTCGAACACCGGTGTCGTCAATTGCACGATGAACGCGATGGTGCTCAACAGGCCCAGGCGCAATATCAACGCCATGCTGATACCAATGCGCCGCGCCTTGGCCCGGTGCTTCTCCGGCAGTTTATTGGTAAGGATCGAGATAAAGATCAGGTTATCGATGCCCAGCACGATTTCCATGACGATCAAGGTAGCCAATGCGACCCAGGCGGTGGGGCTGGCGGCCAGTTGTAAAAGGTAATCCATAGGTCAGTCCTGACGTGGTTGTGCTGGGGAATTAGGTTTCTTTGGTGTCGGATTCAGCAGCGTTTTCGGCGTCTTTTTCCTGCTTCTCAGGGCTGATCAAGCCCTGGGTTGCTTCACTCAATGCCTGTTCGGCGGCCTTGTGGGTGTCATCGATCGCCTGCTTGGCCGACTCGGTGGCTTTGCCCAGCACCTGTTGCGCGCTTTTCTCGACTTGATCACAGCCGCTGAGCCCTATCAATGAAAGCGCAAGCAACGACGCCGCGCCCAGGGAATTGAGTTTCATGATGTATTCCTCGTTAGAACCCTTGGGTCCAAGTAGTGGCCCCTCGATAGCGAGGCATTCTATGCAGGCGAACAGTTCAGTAAAATTCGTATTTTTCTCGCGTATACTTCGGTTTTTGCGAAGTGTAAGTGAGCATGCTCAATTATCGACAGCTGCATTACTTCTGGGTGGTGGCCAAGACCGGCAGCATCGTGCGCGCCTGTGAGCAGTTGAACCTCACGCCGCAGACCATCAGCGGGCAGATCAGCCTGTTGGAGCAGACCTTCGGTATTGCCCTGTTTCAGCGGGTCGGGCGCCAGCTTGAACTGACCGAAGCCGGGCGCCAGGCGCTGCCCTACGCCGAGCAGATGTTCCAGACCGGCAACGAACTGGAGGCGATGCTGCGCGCCCAGCCCGACGAACAGCAGATCCCGTTCCGCGTTGGGGTGGCGGATGTGGTGCCCAAATCCATCGTGTACCGGTTGATCGCGCCGACCATGGAGTTGAGCGAACCGATCCGCATCACCTGCCGTGAAGACAAACTCGAACGTTTACTGGCCGACCTGGCGATCCAGCGCCTGGACCTGGTGATTTCCGACAGCCCCATGCCCACGCACTTGGACATCAAGGGCTACAGCCAGAAGCTGGGAGAATGCGGCATCAGTTTTTTCGCCACCCAGACGTTGGCTGACCAGCATGGGGGGGATTTTCCCCAGTGTTTGCAGGGCGCACCGCTGCTGATCCCGGGCGCTGAGACCGTGGTGCGCAGCCGTTTGCAGCGCTGGTTTGCCGAACAGCAAATTCAACCCCGCATCATCGGCGAGTTCGACGACAGCGCTTTGATGCAGGCCTTCGGGCAATCCGGCAGCGGAATTTTTATCGCGCCCAGCGTGATCGCCGACGAGGTGGTGCGCCAATACGGCGTAGCGCTGATCGGCCAGACCGATGCAGTGACCGAGTCGTTTTATGCAATCTCAGTGGAGCGCAAGGTCAAGCACCCCGGCATTGTGGCAATTACCGAGGGTGCCCGGCGGGAGTTGTTTACCGCCCTGCCCTGATCGCTCAGGCATTGAGCGCCGTGGGTTTGGCGGTCATCAGCCACAGTGCGAGCAGGATCGACACCAGGATAAACCCCGAAGCGGCAAACCCCAGGCTGCCCAGGCCCAGGGTGTCGATGACATGCCCGCCCACCATCGCGCCCAGGCCAATGCCGAGGTTGGCGCCGGCGATATTCAGCGACGCGGCAAACGCCGGTGCATGGGGCGCGGCCTTCATCAAGCGCACATGGCTGACCAGGAACATCGCCGCCTGGGTCACGCCCCACACCGCCATCGCCGCGGCCAGGCCGATGGTCGAGTGAATCGCCGGCACCACCGCCACCATGCCCGCGATCATGAACCCGCAGAACACCATGGACGCAATCAACGGATGACGATCCACGGCACGTCCGCCCAGGGAGTTACCGATCAGCCCGACCGCACCAAAGCCCATCAGGCACCAGCCCACCAACGTGCCGTCGAACCCGGCCAGGCGCTCAAGGATATCTGCCAAGTAGGTATAGGCGGTGAACATGCCACTGAACACCAGGATCGACAGCAGGATATGCCCCTGCATCACGGGGCTGCGCAGGATCTTGAATTGCGAGCGCAAGCTGGCCTGCTGGTGCTTGGCCGGGGTAACCGGCAGGTAGACATACAGCAGCAATGCCTTGGCCAGGGCAATCACCGCGAGCACGGCGAACGCGGTGCGCCAGCCGAACATATCGGAAATCAGCGTGCCCACCGGAATACCAAATACGGTGGCGCAAACAATGCCAAAGCCGATTTTTTCAATCGCACGCCCGGCGAACTCAGGGCCGACAATGTCAACCGCCGTTTCGCTGGCCAGGGCCCAGAACACGGGCAAGCCCAAGGCTGGGATCAAACGGGCCAGGGCCATTACCCAAATATTCGGCGCCAGTGCCGCCACCGTATTGGCCGCTGCAAACATGATCAAGATGCTGATAAACAGACGCTTGCGTGGGAAGCGTGCGCAGTAGGCAGTGAGGAACGGGCCGAACGCGGCCACGGTGAACGCGAACAAGGTCACCAGCAGCCCGGCCTGGGACACACTGACGTTCAGGTCCCGAGCAATCGAGGGCAACAGGCCGACGATGACGAATTCTGTGGTCAGCACGGTAAAACCGGCGGCTGACAGCAGCAGGATAGGAAACAACATGAAAACTCCAGAAACAACGACATCAACGACAGCCCGAGGGGCCCGCTGACGGATAGGAAAGATGAGAGGGATGAAGCTTAACAGAACATGTGCGGATCTGACCAAGCCCGACTGAAACGGGTGACGGAATGCCGCAGCGAACGAGACGCGTCCTACAGCATGCTAGACTTCGCGCCTGCTTCCTACAGTGCTTTCTGCCTGCAATGCTGTGCCCTACTAAAAAAACTAGAGACAACTCTTTATGACTGCTGCCCCTTCCCTGTTGCAACGTTTAATGCGCGTCAGCCTGGTCACCCAAATTGTCATCGGCCTGATTGCCGGGATCGTGTTGGCCTTGCTGTTCCCCGAGGCCGCGCGCGCCACCGGTTTTATCGGCAAGGTATTTGTCACGGCGCTGAAGGCTGTCGCGCCGATCCTGGTGTTTGTGCTGGTCATGGCCTCGATTGCCAACCACAAGCACGGTCAGGAAACTCACATCCGCCCGATCCTGTTTCTGTACCTGCTCGGCACTTTTTCCGCCGCCGTGGTTGCAGTGGTCGCCAGTATGTTGTTCCCGTCTGCCTTGGTACTGGTCACCCATGACGCCACGGTAAGCGCCCCCGGCGGTATCGGCGAGGTGCTGCAAAGCCTGTTGCTCAGCGTGGTGGATAACCCGGTCAGTGCGCTGATGAACGCCAACTTCATCGGCATTCTGGCCTGGGCCATTGGCATGGGCATCGCCATTCGCCATGCCGGTGAAACCACCCGTACGGTATTGGACGACTTGTCCAACGGCGTCACCCTGATCGTACGCGTGGTGATCCGCTTCGCCCCGCTGGGCATCTTTGGCCTGGTGGCCTCCACCCTGGCCACCTCGGGTTTCGGTGCCCTGCTCGGCTATGCCCATCTGCTGGTGGTGCTGATCGGCTGCATGCTTTTCGTGGCGTTGGTGATCAACCCGGCCATCGTGTTCTGGAAACTGCGCCGCAACCCGTACCCGCTGGTGCTGATGTGCCTGCGTGAAAGCGGGATCACCGCCTTCTTCACGCGCAGCTCGGCAGCGAACATTCCGGTCAACCTGGCGTTGAGCAAACGCCTGGGCCTGCATGAAGACACCTACTCGGTGTCGATCCCCCTCGGTGCCACCATCAACATGGCCGGCGCCGCCATCACTATCACCGTGCTGACCCTGGCGGCTGTGCACACTCTTGGGATTACCGTGGACCTGCCAACCGCCGTGCTGCTCAGCGTGGTCGCGGCCATTTGCGCCTGTGGGGCTTCCGGCGTGGCGGGCGGCTCGCTGCTGCTGATCCCGCTGGCGTGCAGCCTGTTTGGTATTCCAAGTGAAATCGCCATGCAGGTTGTCGCCGTTGGTTTCATCATCGGCGTACTGCAGGATTCGGCCGAAACGGCACTCAACTCATCTACCGATGTGTTGTTTACTGCGGCGGCGTGCCTGGGTAAAGAAGATCAGACCGCCTGATTGAGCAAAAAAAGCCCGAGCCGTTCACTCCTGAACCGACTCGGGCGTTTTTCATGGCGGATGAATATCCATCAAGATGGCGAAGTGGCCGCAGTGAATCCCTGAAGGGGCATCCCGTATCGCTCGTTTGTTTGCGGATTGAATCGGTACCATTTACCGCTGACGGAATCTAGCTGAGCGATAATCTTTGTCGCGTCCTCGCCCGCAGAAGTGCCAACCATTACATTTTTCGGCTTGTGCTGAAAAACCCTGTTAACACTAATGTTAGCCGCAACGCTTTTCCAGCCAAGGCTTAATTTGCCCACTACCGAAGAAAACGCTGTCAGGCCTCTAGTCCCGATGGCCGCCCCGCCTGCAAAGGGGTTGGCGGCGCTTATAAATGCCCGCCCCAGCCTGCCTGTAACACCTCCGCGCCCTAGCTGCCCACCTACCTTCGCGATCTTTGAAATTTTTCCGACGGCGCCTGCACCTGCGACAACAAAACCAAACACGTCAAATGCAAGGAATTTCAGCCCTTCACCAACCCTACCCTGCTGAAAACTGTGAAGCGCCGACGCTCCCGGTATCAGTGCACGGGTCACCGCCTGGATTTTTTCGAACTCAGTCACTTCAGTGTCGAACGTGGTGACACCTCTGGCCGCGTTGACCACCGTTTCACGTTCGTCGGCCCTGAAAAAATGGCGTGTGACTGCGTCTGCTATATGCTGCGTTCGCTGCGAACTGAAGGCTTGGGTAGGAGATGAAGTTTGAAGCTTTGATTCTCGCTCTTTACGTTCTGCCGAATCATTGGCATTAATTTCACTGATTTTGGTGTTGGATCGAACTCTGACCTTGGGTTTATTCGTAGCAACGGGGCTCCACTCGCCTTGCAACCCTGTCTTGAGCCCCTCCGCTAAATCTGCGCGATGCTGCAGCCCGCCCGTCGCGGGATTGAATTCGTAAATCCGTTTCTTGCCTTTATGCAGCGTCTCAAGAAATACAGAGCTACTTTTAACTTCTTCAGTCTCCGAAACATCGTATTGAATCTTGTAACCTGCCGATGTAATGGTTTGGGTGACTTTTTCCTCCCCATAGATTTTCAACGCGCCGTGCTGCAGTGCCTCCTGATCCTCCTGAGGCAGCAAAGACATCTGATGTTTAACATTCACGCTCATGGCGTCTTTAAATCCGTCGAAATACTCCAAGACATGTGATTCGAACGCTTCGTTTAAAGATCCCATCTCGTGAACGTCAGCCGCTATTTTTTCAATCGGAACAGCGGGATCATTGGAAAACCATCTGACATGTTGCTGCGGGGCGGAATAGATATCCAATATCGAATAGGGGCCTTTTAAGTCGCGGTGTTTCTCGGTGGGATAGATTGTTTTTTTCTCGAAGTCTATTTTCCCATAGGTTTCCTCGGGAAAACGGGCCCTCAATATACTGAGCCCTAACTCCGAGCGACTATGTAATATCGTGCGTTGCGCTTCTGAAGCCGTTGTCAATAACTCGAAGCGCTCGTTGGCGAGGACGCCGGCACGTTCAATTTCTTCATCCGTATAATTGTTATCCTCCCGTTTTTCGATGGCCCCATCCGCCACTGCCCAATGAATCAACCCCTCTCGCGCCGCCAACGCTTCCACTTGTATCCCGGCATCGTCTATGGGCCTCAAGTCGTCTTTGAGCAACTGCTCATATGTTTTAGTCGCCGCCACACCTGGAGAGCGCATTTCAGCTTTGGCAACGATCGATTTCAAACTGACCCAACCCGGTGAGCCGTAAGTCACATGATCCGGGACATCTTTGACCAGTAATTCCGGAGCGTGGTGCGACAACGGCAGATAGGCCGCAACAGGAGCGTTACCGCCGTATGACTTGCTCAGATGATCAGTGAGCCCCTTCAGAACAAATGACAGCGGTTTTCCCCAGTTCTCGCGCGCCGACAGATCAAACCCGGCCACCTTGTTCTTTTCGCCCGGTTTCCATAACGCATCCTGATTGAGGCCTATCTGGAGAGCCGAAAGTACCCAGTCCTCAACACTGCCGACCCCCTCGAACTTATCGCGCAAGGCTTCGCCCAAGGACTGCGCAGCCGGGCTTTGCAAAAGCCTCAAGATCGCTTGTCGGGGATCTTTCAATTCTGCTTCGGACCATTGGATGGTTTGTGTCAGATACCCGAACGCGTTTTGGCTCAATTTCAACTGGTCGAATTCGGGTAGCCCCATCGCGTTATAGGAAACAGCATCGTAGATCGCCTGCTGTTGCGTCGTATCGAGCGGCGTTGGCCACGCTAGTCCGCCGCCCAAATCCTGACGCCGTTGTGGGTACTGGAGCTCTGCTAAACTGAGGCCAATTTGTCGCATTTCTTCTGTATTAACCGGATGTTTCCAGCCATTGGCCGTCATGAACTGCAAGAGGTTCACTTGTCGTCCGGCCATTGGTTGGTTATCCAAGTGGAAACCAGATTCAGGGCCAATCGTGAACAGTTGCGATTGCAGGTAGGATAGAAATCCGGCTTCACGATCATAGGGAGGCTGGAAGCCAGGGCGAAAAGAGAGGTTACTCTGATGCAAGCGCTCTTGTTGATCCAGATACTTGCCTACCTTAGCATTAGCTTCGACCAGGGCATCTTGGAAGGCTTGCAGATCGCGTCTATCGGCAAGTTGTTGTTTTTGTAACATCAGGGTTTCTTCAGAACGCGCTTGACCAACGCCCGACGTCGCAAATGCGTTGTTTTTTTGCAACGCTTGAGCTCGTGCTCGATCCTCGGTTGAATCGTTATGTATCGTCTCTCCATAAAACTGGGCGATCAACTTGAGCGGTACACTGTCGGCGCGCACGGCCGAGTAGCTTATCCCGTCGGGAGCATAGGCTTTCAATGCGGCCAGAATTGGCCCTGCGTATAACGCCCAGCGAGGGTGGTCTTTTAAAGTAAATCGGGCAATTGCTCCATTTTTTTCTTTAACGCTCAGCGTCCCGTCTGGGGCGATCTCCATGGTGGTCGGGTCCAAACCCTGCCTCTTCAGCACATAGGCGAGATACGGGTCTTCAAATGTATTACGCAACTGTGTACGCCATTGGCCGAGAGACGACGCGTCTGGAATATTCGGAATAATAGTGTGCTCATCACGGGCTCGACTCTCCAGGGCTTCTGCATAACGGGCGGCCAATTCACTGTCGGCTTGAGCACGGTCAGAAGTTGATAGAACCGCTTCGTTACCGGGAGCCTCTCGACGGGTCCGACTCATCGCAAACGAACGTGAAGACGAATCCTGGCTGACGGAGGTATTGCGTGTATCTTCGAAATAAGCGTTATGGGTTGTCGACGTTAACGCAGAGGAGGAAAGCTGCATTTAGTTTGTGGTCTCCAGGTTCTTCGGTTGAAAGTTTAATAGGCACTCCTGAGTGAGATTTACTGAATATTGGTTGCATCAAGATATGTAACAAAGCATTGGTGAAAAGAATATCCTGCAAAAAAAAAACCGAGGCCGTTCATTTCAGAACAAGCCCCGGTTTTTTATTGAAGCGTGAGTTTAGAACGCGCCCATGTAATCACGCTTGCCCACTTCCACACCGTTATGACGCAGCAAGGCATAAGCGGTAGTGATGTGGAAGAAGAACTGCGGCAGGCCGTAGGTCAGCAGGTAGGACTGGCCGCTGAAGCGCTTCTCTTTCGGCGTGCCTGGGCGGGTGATGATTTCGATACCTTCCTTGCCGTCGATCTGCTCGGGCTTGATGGTGGCGACGAAGGCCAGGACCTTGGCGATCAGTGCTTGCAGGTCGGCAAAGGTGACTTCGTTGTCTTCGTACTTCGGTACTTCGATCTCGGCCAGGCGTGCCGACACACCTTTGGCGAAGTCCACGGCGATCTGCACCTGGCGCACCAACGGGAACATGTCCGGGAACAGGCGCGCTTGCAGCAAGGCGTTGGGCTCGATGTTCTTGGCGCTGGCGTGGGCTTCGGCTTTGTTCAGCACATCGCTCAACGCGTTGAGCATTTGCTTGAAGACTGGGATAGAAGCGGCGTACAGGGAAATGGTCATGTCAGTCTCACTGATAATGGCAGGGTTGGAACCAGCGGCGATTATAGCCATGCCCGGTGCTTGTCTTTTATTTTTTGAGGATTACGCTGGTGAGCTTCACTGCATAGGGAAAGCGCGATGACCGCCGAGCACGACACCGACACCCCTGAGCCGCGCCTGAACAGCACGGAAATCCGCATCCTGGGCTGCCTGATCGAAAAACAGGCGACCAACCCGGAAACCTACCCCCTCACCCTCAACGCCCTGGTGCTGGCCTGCAACCAGAAGACCAGCCGCGAGCCGGTGATGAACCTCAGCCAAGGCCAGGTCGGCCAGAGCCTGCGCGCGCTCGAAGGCCAAGGCTTCACGCGCCTGGTGATGGGCAGCCGCGCCGACCGCTGGGAGCACCGTGTGGACAAGGCCCTGGAACTGGTGCCGGCCCAGGTGATCCTGACCGGGCTGCTGTTCCTGCGGGGGCCGCAGACCGTCAATGAGTTGCTCACCCGCAGTGGGCGTATGCATGACTTTGAGGATGCCGAACAGGTTGTGCATCAGCTCGAGCGCCTGATTGCACGAGGACTGGCGCTGCTCGTGCCGCGTCAGGCGGGGCAGCGGGAAGACCGGTATACCCATGCACTGGGGGACCCGGCAGATATTGAAGCGATTATGACCGCGCGGGGGAATCCGGTAGAGCGTAGCGCAGGGGCTGTTTCGGTGGAGCGCATTGAAGAGCTGGAAGCGCGGATTGCCGCACTGGAAGAACGGCTGGCGCAGCTGGAACAGGGATAATGCAGATAAACATGTGGGAGCTGGCTTGCCTGCGATAGCCATTGGTATCGACACAACTTTGTAGGTTGCAGCAGCCAACGGTAACTACGATGCGAAGCGAGCCGCTCTTGATCTTGCTCTGCTTTTGATCTTAGGCGCCCCGTTAAACCACGCTGGCCGAACGCAGGCTTTAATTCGTGGGTAACCCGGCAGGACGCCGGGTTAGCCGCCCCGCGCCATGGATGGCGCGTGGCGGCGGCCCACGGATTCAAGCCTGCGTTCGGGCACACCGAGCCTAGGCGAGGTGCCGAGTGGTGGGGCAAGAGCCTTTTGCTTACTTTTGGGCTCTTTTCAAAAGTGAGCCGCTGTAAAAGCGGAACCCTAAGTAGCCGTTACCGCAGGAATGGATATGTACTCGGTATTACGGCGTCGACTGTGAGGCCGTCTTCGCAGGCAAGCCAGCTCCCACAGTTGGATCGTGGGGTGTCAGGTAGATAGCCGTCGCCTGGCAGGCCGCCATCGCAGGCGAGCCAGCTCCCACAGTTGGATCGCGTGCACGTCAGTTAGATCACCGAATGGTTGTGCGTAAGGCTTTAGCTGCGGGCGAAGGCCACCGCTGCCTCGAACTGCTCCTGCGTAGGCCGCACACCGGTATAAAGCACAAACTGCTCCAACGCCTGGATAGCGATCACTTCCAGCCCGGTAATCACCCGCTTGCCCTGGGCACGGCCACGCACGATCAACGGCGTTTCCGCTGGGATCGCCACCACATCGAAGACCGTCTCGGCCTGATCGATTGCCTCGGCGTCAAACGCCAACGCATCCGCTTCCGCACCGCCGGTCATGCCAATGGGCGTCACGTTGATCAGCATCTGTGGCCGCAGGCTGCCCAGATCCGCCTGCCACGCGTACCCCAGGTTCCTGGCCAATGCCTGGCCCGCCACCTCATTACGTGCCACGATCACGCCATTGGCGTACCCCCCGTCACGCAAGGCACTGGCGACCGCCTTGGCCATGCCGCCGCTGCCGCGCAGGGCGAAGCTGGAGTCCTTGGGTACCGCGTGTTTTTTCAACAGTTGCTCGATGGCGATGTAGTCGGTGTTGTAAGCCTTGAGGTGGCCGTTGGTGTTGACGATGGTGTTCAGGGAGTCGATGGCTTGAACCGAATCGTCGAGTTCGTCCACCAAGGCAATGGCAGCCTCCTTGAACGGCATGGACACCCCGCAACCGCGCACACCCAGGGCGCGGATACCGCCGATCGCGCCGGGCAGGTCCTGGCTGCTGAAGGCTTTATAGTAAAAATTCAGACCCAGTTGTTCATACAGGTGGTTATGAAAACGCAGGCCAAAGTTCCCAGGGCGCGCCGACAGTGACATGCACAGTTGGGTGTCCTTGTTGGGGTGCATCTGCATGGATAACTCCTTGAAGTAAGCAAATCGGTACAGACCTTACACAACCTTTACTCATTGGCCGTGCTGTTTTCTCGAAATACGTTGTCTTAAAAGTATCCCCGCGACAATCCTTGAGTCTATTGATTGCAGACCACAAGCGCAGGGGCTAATTGAGGAATGACCATCATGCGTAAACTTCCCAGGATCGCCTTGCTTATCGGCGCACTCGCAATGGCCGGCCAAGCTTCCGCCCACGGTGGTGGTTGGGGTGGCCCGGCCGTGTTCGGTGCGCTTGTCGGCGCAGCGGTAGTCGGCTCTGTAGTTGCCAGCCAGCCGCGTGAGGTGTACGTGCAACAACCGGTGTATGTGCAGCCGCAGCCGGTGTATGCCGCGCCGCCGCCGGTCTACTACGCGCCACCGCCACCAGTGTATGTGCAACAGCAGGTTTACTACCGCCCGGCGCCCGTCTATTACGGCCCACCGCGCGGTTATTATGGGCCACCTCGCGGCTACTACGGCCCGCCCCACGGCTACTACCGCCATGGTTGGTAAGTTTTAATCCATTGACAGGCACAGGCCTCGCCCACACGCGGGGCCTTTTTTTGCCTGAAAAGTCCGGATTTATCCTGCCGATGTCGCTGTGAGAACAACGCACGAGCGCCAATCCCACATCATGAGCGTCGAATATCCTCTTGATCGATGGCGGGCTGCGCTGTCATGTTTGCGTCACAAAACAGTCGCACTATCGACCCAGTCCAGCCAATAACAATTAAGGACGATTGACCATGCCCACGCAAAACCCGCACCGCACCGCCGGCCTGTGCACCTCCAGCAAGGTCTATAACGCGTTGACTGAACTCAAGCACCTTGAAGGCCATCGCAGCGCCAAGTTCCTGGCATTGCTGGCCGAAAACCTGGTGCGCAAGGGCCTGCTCAGTGAGCACGAAGTGGTGAACATGCTCGACCAGGTGGTGGATTAACGCCTGGCATTGATGTCGACTATCGAGCCAGGTGATTTTTCCCAAGCACCGGCAAACCGTAAGGTGACCTCCATAACGTTTGGAGGTACTTATGCCCACTGTTCAAATCATGTCTGTCATCGGTAGCGCCGTCCCCGCCCCTCTGCGCAAACTGGGCTTGCTCGCCTGCTGGTATGTGGTGCGCGATGGCGAGCCGATCAGCGGCCCGCTCACTTCGTTATCGGATGCCGAAACACAACGCCGAATGGCAACCGACTTCAGGCTAGAAGCCTGAACGCTATGGCAGCGGCAACTTGACCCGCGGCTTGGTTTCGACGAACAACGCCCAGCACGACATGAACAACGCCGCCACCAGCGGCCCGATGACAAAGCCGTTAAGGCCGAACACCGACAGGCCACCCAAGGTCGAGATCAGGATCAGGTAGTCCGGCATCTTGGTGTCCTTGCCCACCAGGATCGGGCGCAGTACGTTGTCCACCAGGCCAATCACGAACACCCCGAACAGCCCCAGCACCACGCCCTGCCAGATCGAACCGCTCAACAGGAAGTAAACCGCCACCGGCCCCCAGACCAGCCCGGCACCCACCGCTGGCAATAGTGACAGGAACGCCATCAGCACGGCCCAGAGCAAGGCACTGGGGATGTCCAGGAACCAGAAGATCAAACCTCCCAGCGCACCTTGGGTCACAGCCACCAGCACGTTGCCCTTGACCGTGGCGCGCACCACGCGGTTGAACTTGAGCTGCAGGCGACGCTTTTGCGGCTCGGCCAACGGTACGGCTGTGCGCACTTTGCGTACCAGTTCCGGGCCATCGCGCAGCAGGAAAAACAGCAGGTACAACATGATGAAAAAGCTCACCAGGAAATCAAACGTCCCCTGGCCGAAGCTGAACGCCTGAGAGGCAAAGAACTGACTGCCCTGCATCGCGCCCTTGACGACCTTTTCCCGCAGCCCTTCGAGGTTGCCCATGCCAAAACGGTCGAGCAATTGCTGGAAATACGGCGGTAGAACGTTCTTGAATTGCTCGATATAACCCGCCACGTCGAGTTTGCCGCTCTCGATGTTTTTGTAGAGCGTGGCCCCCTCTTGCACCAGCAAAGCACTGGTGATGATCACCGGCAGAATCGCGATCACCAGGCACACCATCAAGGTGGTCAGGGAGGTCAGGTTGCGGTTCCAGCTAAAACGTTGCTGCAGGCGGCGCTGCATCGGCGCAAAGATAATGCCCAGGATCACGGCCCAGAACACCGCGCCGTAGAACGGCAGCAATATCCAGATAAAAGCCACGGTGACCAAGGCCAGTAGCAGCAACAGGGTTTTGAATTGCAGGTTGGTTTGATTCATGTCCGGTCCATGTCAGAAAAACAGGGCCGATGGCGGCCCTGTTGCTTAGTCCGCAGCCAAACGTGGGAGTGCCCTTGTTTATCGAACAAGCATAGATCGCCATGCGTAGACGTGGATCAATGAACGGCGCCCGGCCCTGCACTACCCTCGCGCCTTTTGCGACCTACAGCCATGCCCTCGATGATTGCCCCCGAGCTGCTCGCCCCTGCCGGCACCCTGAAAAACATGCGCTACGCCTTCGCCTACGGTGCCGACGCGGTCTATGCCGGCCAGCCGCGCTACAGCCTGCGGGTGCGCAACAACGAGTTCGACCACGCCAACCTGGCCCTCGGCATCCAGGAAGCCCATGACCAGGGCAAGCGTTTCTACGTGGTGGTGAACATTGCGCCGCACAACGCCAAGCTCAAGACCTTCCTCAAGGACCTGGCGCCGGTGATCGCCATGGGCCCGGATGCGCTGATCATGTCCGACCCGGGGTTGATCATGCTGGTGCGCCAGCACTTCCCGCAGATGCCGATCCACCTGTCGGTACAGGCCAATACGGTGAACTGGGCCAGCGTGGCGTTCTGGCAGCAACAAGGCATTTGCAGGGTGATTCTGTCGCGGGAGCTGTCCCTGGAAGAGATCGGCGAAATCCGCCAGCAAGTGCCGGCGATGGAGTTGGAGGTGTTTGTACATGGCGCCTTGTGCATGGCCTATTCCGGGCGGTGCCTGCTGTCGGGCTACATGAACAAGCGCGATGCCAACCAGGGCACCTGCACCAATGCCTGCCGCTGGAAATACCAGGCCACGCCGGCAGTGGAGAATGCCACTGGCGATATCGTCCATGAATATCAACCCACATTGGGCATCGGCACGCCCACCGATCAGGTGTTCCTGCTACAGGAAGCCAATCGCCCCGATGAACCCATGCCCGCCTTCGAAGACGAACACGGCACCTACATCATGAACGCCAAGGACCTGCGGGCCGTGCAGCATGTGGAGCGCCTGGCACAGATGGGCGTGCATTCGTTGAAGATCGAAGGCCGCACCAAGTCCCACTTTTACTGCGCGCGCACCACCCAGGTCTACCGCCAGGCCATCGATGACGCAGTGGCCGGGCGTGCATTTGACCGCGGCTTGATGACCAACCTCGAGTCCCTGGCCCAGCGTGGCTACACCGAAGGTTTCCTGCGCCGCCACGTGCACGATGAATACCAGAACTACCAGAACGGCAGCTCGGTTTCCGAGCGCCAGCAGTTTGTCGGGGAGCTGACCGGCGAGCGCCGTGGCGCGTTGGCCGAGGTGAAGGTCAAGAACCGCTTTGCGCTGGGCGACCACCTGGAGTTGATGACGCCCGCGGGCAATTTTCATTTTGACTTGCCGAGCCTGCATAACGCCAAGGGCGAAAGCATTGAGGTGGCGCCGGGGGACGGGCATACGGTGTATGTGCCGATTCCGGCGCAGATGGACCTGCGCTTTGGCCTGCTGATGCGCGACGTTTAAACCCTGCCATGGGTTGAATGGGTCAGATCCTGAACTGGCCCACCAACTGTCCGAGGCGCTGGCCCAGGTCGGCCAAACTGCGAGACGTCTGAGCGCCCAGTTGGGTTTCGTCCGCCACGCTGTCTACCGCTACCGCAATCTGATGCACGCTGCGGTTGATCTCTTCCGCCACGGCGGTCTGCTCTTCCGCGGCGCTGGCGATCTGGGCGTTCATTGAGTTGATGGTGCCAATCAGTTGCGCCATGGTGTCCAGGGACGCGCCGGCCTGGTTGGCCTGGGCCGAGGTGCCGTCGCCGGCATCGCTGGAGCGGCGCATAGCGTCCACGGCCGCCTCGGTGCCTTTTTGCAGGCGATCGATCATGCCCTGGATTTCCTGGGTGCTGGTTTGGGTGCGACTGGCCAGGGCGCGCACTTCATCGGCGACTACGGCAAAGCCACGCCCAGCCTCCCCGGCCCGTGCGGCCTCGATGGCAGCGTTGAGCGCCAGCAGGTTGGTTTGCTCGGCGATGGAGCGGATCACGCCGAGCACACTGACGATTGACGACACATCCTGCTGCAGGCTGTCCAGGGACACGCCGCTGCTGCGGATGTCGTTCACCAGCGCATGGATCTGCGCGATGCTGCCGTCTACCACACGTTTGGCGGCCTGGCCTTCGGCGTCGGTCTGCTGCGCAGCGACGGCGGCGCCTTGGGCACTGCGTGCCACTTCGTGCGCCGCCGAAGACATCTGGTTGATCGCAGTGGCCACCTGGTCGGTCTCGTGGCGCTGGCGTTCCATGGCCTGTTCGGAACGCTGGGCTTGGTCGGACACCTGGCTCACCAGCCCGGTGAGTTGGGCGGTCATGTCGGTGATCTGGCGCACCAGGCCGTGGATTTTATCGACAAAGCGGTTGAATGCACCGGCCAGGTCGCCGAGTTCATCCTGGCTGGTAATGGCCAGGCGGCGGGTCAGGTCACCTTCACCCGCGGCGATGTCATCGAGGTTGGCTTTCATCAGGTGCAGCGGACGCAAGATGGTATTGGCCAGCAGCATGCCCACGGCGGCGATCACCAGCAACACCACCACGGCCACGCCGAGGATGCTCAACAGCACGCCTTGCATGCGCTTCTCGACTTTTGCCTGCACCACCGCCACTTGGGCGTCGATGCCATCGAGGTTCACCGAGGTGCCGATCACCATGTCCCACTTGGGCAGGTACTCGGTATAGCCGAGCTTGGGCACCAGTTCGGTCTGGCCGGGCTGGGTCGAGCTGTATTGCAGGTAGTGGCTGCCGTCCTTGCCGACCTTGACCAGGTCGCGGTTGACGTAGACGCCGTTGGGGTCGCGGTTGTCCTTGAAGCTTTTGCCTACGCCGTCCGGGCTGTTGCCCTTGAACAGGCGGATGGTCTCGGAGTCGTAGCCGAAGAAATAGCCGTCTTTGCCGTAGCTGGTATTGGACAGCAACTTGACCACCTGCGCCCGCGCCGCGCTGTCGCCGGGGGCTGCCGCGTCGTAGAGCGGCTTGATGGTGGTCATAGCCACCTCGACATAACTTTGCAGGGTGGCCTTGGCGTCGTTGAGCAGGCGCTGACGGGTTTCATCCACCTCGTTGCGGGCCTGGCCCTGCAGAATCCACACGGTGGTCAGGCTGATGACCACGGCAAACAACAACACCGGCACGACAGCAAGGGCCAGGACTTTGGCCTTCAAACTCAGACGCATGGCTTTTCTCTCTTGTTAGTGGCGACTTGAGAGGTTAACGGCCATGTGAGCGATTACTGTAGGCGCGAGCTTGTGTGGCCAGAGCTTGCTCCCGCTCGGGTGCGCAGCGCCCGCAAGCTTTTTGGGGCTGCTTCGCAGCCCAGCGGGAGCAATCTCTGGCCACAGGGGGCTCACTTGGATCAGAGCGTCATCGCAGCCAGCCAGCCGAACGCCAGCAGCGGCAGGTTGTAGTGCAGGAAGGTCGGTACCACGGTGTCCCAGATATGGTGGTGCTGGCCGTCGATGTTCAGGCCGGAGGTGGGGCCTAGGGTGGAGTCCGAGGCAGGCGAACCGGCGTCGCCCAAGGCACCGGCGGTACCAACGATGCACACGATGGCCACCGGGCTGAAGCCCAACTGCACACACAGCGGCACGAAAATCGCCGCGAGGATCGGCACCGTGGAAAACGACGAGCCGATGCCCATGGTCACCAACAACCCCACCAGCAGCATCAACAACGCGCCAACGCCCCGGCTATGACCGATGAACGCTGCCGAGGCCTGCACCAGCGAGTTCACGTCACCGGTCGCCTTGAGCACTTCGGCAAAACCTGAGGACGCGATCATGATGAAACCGATCATCGCCATCATCTTCATGCCTTCGGTGAACAGGTCATCGGTGTCGCGCCAGCGCACGATGCCCGACACCGAGAAGATCAGGAACCCGGCCAGGGCGCCGATGATCATCGAGTCCAGCCACAACTGGATGATGAACGCCGAGGCAATCGCCAGGCCGGCCACCAGCAGGGTCAGCGGGTTGTACTGCACCGCCACTTGCTCGACACGCTCGATTTTCTTCAGGTCGTACACACGCTTTTTGCGGTAGCTGATCAACACCGCCACCAGCAGGCCGACCACCATGCCCAGCGCCGGCAAGCCCATGGCGTGGGTGACATTGACCCCGCTGATATCCACTCCGCTCTTGGCGACGTTAGCCAGCAGGATCTGATTGAGGAAGATATTGCCAAAGCCCACCGGCAGAAACATGTACGGGGTGATCAGGCCGAAGGTCATCACGCAGGCGATCAGGCGACGGTCCAGTTGCAGCTTGGTCAGCACATACAGCAGCGGCGGTACCAGCAGCGGAATAAACGCAATGTGGATCGGCAAGATGTTCTGCGAGGCAATCGCCACCACCCACAACAGGCCGATCAGCAGCCATTTGACGTGGTTGCCACCGCTGGCGTCCTGGCGGTCCACCAGCAGCAAGGCTTTGTCCGCCAGCGCATGGGCCAGCCCGGACTTGGCAATCGCCACGGCGAAAGCCCCGAGCAATGCGTAGGACAAGGCCACGGTTGCGCCGCCGCCCAGCCCGCCGTTGAAGGCCTTGAGCGTGGCCTCGATACCCAGGCCACCGGTCAAGCCGCCCACCAGGGCGCCGACGATAATGGCGATGACCACGTGCACGCGGGACAGGCTGAGTACCAGCATGGTGCCGACCGCGGCGATGACTGCGTTAATCATGGTTACCTCAAGCAGAAACAAAAAAGACAGGCATGCCCGCGCGCGGCCCATGGGAACAGCTGCCGGCGTGCAAGCTTGAAAGAGGTCTTATTAGAGGGCGCGCACTTTGCAGGAGCTGGGCTGTCATGTCAAAAACTGTGGTGAGGCAAAGCCCTCTGCACGCATAAAGAATTACAGGCGCTGGCCGATACGCTGTCTCTATGTGCTTTCAGGTAAGGATGTCCCGATGTCGCTCAGGCAGCTCTCCATTCAATGGAAAATCACCCTGCTGGCGGGCCTCTGCCTGCTGGGGATCGTGACCCTGCTGGTGGGTCTGTCGCTGTATCGCATGGCGCAGAGCTCCCAGCAGGTCAAGGCGTCCAGCATGCAGATGCTCGACGAAGCCGCCCAGTCGCGCATCGAGGCCCAAGGCGAAGTGCAAGCGCTGGGCATTCGCCAGCAGTTCATGGATGCCTACCAATACGGCCATGGTTTTTCCCGCCAGGTGCTGTTTTTGCGCGAACAGGCCGAGAAGCGCTTTCTCGATGCCTTCGACACCCGTGAAGACCTGACCCGCCAGGTCAAGGCCGCCCTGCAGGCCAACCCCGACCTGCTCGGCCTGTCCCTGGTGTTCGAAGCCAATGCGCTGGACGGCAAAGACGAACTGTTCGCCAACCAGGCAGAACTAGGCAGCAATGACAAAGGCCGTTTCGCACTGTACTGGTCGCAACCGACACCGGGGAAAATCACCTCGATGGCACTGCCCGAGAGCGACATGGCCGACACCTCCATCGGCCCCAGCGGCGAAAAAGCCAACGCCTGGTTCACCTGCCCGCGCACGACTCTCAAACCCTGCGTGATCGAGCCCTACTTCTATGTGATCGACGGCCAGAACGTGCTGATGACCAGCATCGTGTTCCCGCTGATGGTCAATGGCAAAGTCATCGCCTCGCTGTCGGTGGATATCAACCTCAACAGCCTGCAGGCGGTCAGCCAACAGGCCAGCCAGAAACTGTACGACGGCCAGACCCAGGTCAGCATCCTCAGCCCGACCGGCTTACTGGCCGGCTACAGCCCGGATGCCAGCAAACTCAGCCAACGCCTGGAGCAGGTCGACCCGGCCAGCGGCGCACAGTTGACCAGTGCCTTGGCCAGCAGTACCCAGACCCACAGCCTGCGCACCGACCATCAACTCAAGGTACTGGCGCCTTTTGCGCCGATTCCCGGCGGTAAGGCGTGGGGCGTATTGCTGGATGTACCGGAAAAAGTCCTGGTCGCCCCCGCCGAAGCGCTGAAAAACCAGCTGGACGCCGACAACGCCAAAGGCACCCTGCTAGAACTGGGCCTGGGCCTGCTCGCCGCCGTGGTCGGCTTGATCCTGGTGTGGCTGATGGCGCGCAGCGTGACCCGGCCAATCCTTGGCGTGGCGCACATGCTTGAGGATATCGCCAGCGGCGAAGGCGACCTGACCCGGCGCCTGGCCTACGCCAAACAGGACGAACTGGGCCAATTGGCCGGCTGGTTCAACCGCTTCCTCGACAAGCTGCAGCCGATCATTGCCGAGGTCAAACGCTCGGTGCAGGACGCCCGCGGCACTGCCGACCAGTCCGCGGCCATTGCCACGCAAACCAGCGCCGGCATGGAGCAGCAGTACCGCCAGGTGGATCAGGTGGCTACCGCATCCCACGAAATGAGCGCCACCGCCCAGGACGTGGCCCGCAGCGCCGCCCAAGCGGCCCAAGCCGCCCGAGATGCCGACCAGGCAACTCGTCAAGGCTTGACGGTTATCGACCGCACCACCGCCAACATTGGCGAGCTCGCCGCCGACATGAGCACCGCCATGACCCAGGTAGAGGGCTTGGCCGCCAACAGCGAACAGATCGGCTCGGTGCTTGAAGTGATTCGCGGCATCGCCGAGCAGACCAATCTGTTGGCGCTCAACGCCGCCATCGAAGCCGCTCGCGCCGGTGAAGCCGGCCGCGGTTTTGCCGTGGTCGCCGACGAAGTGCGCAACCTGGCGCGGCGCACCCAGGAATCGGTGGAAGAAACCCGCCTGGTGATCGAACAATTGCAAACCGGTACCAGCGACGTGGTCGGCTCCATGGGCAACAGCTATCGCCAGGCTCAGGGCAGCGTCGAACAGGTCGGCCAGGCCGTCACCGCCTTGCGCCAGATTGGCGATGCGGTCACGGTGATCAGTGATATGAACCTGCAAATCGCCAGCGCCGCCGAAGAGCAAAGCGCCGTGGCCGAAGAGATCAACAGCAACGTGGCGACCATTCGCGATGTGACCGAGTCGTTGTCGGAGCAGGCCAATGAATCGGCGCGGGTCAGCCAGGCGTTGAACAGCCTGGCAAATCAGCAGCAGGGGTTGATGGATCAGTTCAGGGTCTGAATGTAGCAAGGCTTTACTGTGGGAGCCGGGCTTGCCCGCGATGCAGACACCTCGGTATGTCAGGCAAACCGAGTCGATGCTATCGCAGGCAAGCCAGCTCCCACATTTTGAGCGGTGGTGTGTGAATGCTAGCGCCGTGGCAACTGGATCAATACCTTGAGCCCACCCAGCTCGCTCTCTTGCAGTTGCAACACCCCACCCCACACCTCAACGATATCCCGCACGATCCCCAAACCCAGGCCATGGCCAACCCTTTGCTCATCCAGGCGTGCGCCACGGCTGAACACTTGGTCGCGCTGGGCCTCGGGAATGCCGGGGCCGTCGTCTTCCACCGCCAGCCGATAGCCCTGGGGCGTCTCGCTAACGCTCAGGCGTACCTCGGCGTCCGCCCATTTACAGGCGTTGTCCAACAGGTTACCCAGCAGTTCCAGCAGGTCTTCACGGTCCCAAGGCAGTTGCAGGCCCGGCGCCACCTGGTAGCTGAGGTCCAGGTGTTCGCCGTGGATCATGCGCAGGGTGGCCAGTAAACCGGGCAGCTCTTGTTCACAGTCAAACAACGCGCCCGGCAGCGCATCACCCGCCAGGCGCGCACGGTTGAGTTCACGGTTGAGGCGCTGCTGCACTTGCTCCAATTGCTCGCGCAGCAACTGGCTCAGTTGCGGATGATCCTTGAGGGCGTCACTGGAGGCCGCGCTCAACAACACTGCCAGCGGGGTTTTCAGCGCATGCCCCAGGTTGCCGAGGGCGTTGCGCGAGCGCTTGAGGCTGTCTTCGGTGTGCGCCAACAGGTGGTTGATTTGCGCCACCAGTGGCTCCAGCTCAAGCGGCACCTGAGTATCGAGTTGCGAGCGCTGGCCTTGTTGCAGTTGGGCGATCTGGTTACGTGCGGTCTCCAGGGGGCGCAGGGCACGGCGCACGGTGACCCGTTGCAGGATCAGCACCAGCAGCAGCGCCGCCAGCCCCATCACCAGGCCGACCTGACGCATCAGGCGAAAGCTCTCGCGCACAGGCGTGTAGTCCTGGGCCACGCTGATGGAAATCGATTGGCCAAAGCGCTTGTAGTCCGAGCGCAGCACCAACAGTTGCTGGCCTTCGGGTCCCAGTTGCAGGTTGCCCTTGAGCCCCGCCACCGGGAGCCGGGGCAGTTCCTGGTCCCACAGTGAGCGGGAGCGCCAATGCACATCGGCAAAGTCGATACGAAAGTAATGCCCGGAAAATGGCCGTTGGTACGCCGGCGACAGGCGTTGCTCATCCAACTGCACGCCGTTGGGCCCACGCACCAGCGCCACCAGCAGGTTTTCGCTGTCGTTGCGCAAGCCCGCTTCAAGGTAGCGCTGCAAACCCGCCTCGAACAACCACAGGCTGGTTTGCGCCAGCACCACGCCGACGATCACCATCACGCTGATCAACCCCAGGCTCAAGCGCCGCTGGATCGACCTCATGCCGGAGTGGCGCCGAATCGGTAACCCTGACCGCGTCGGGTCTCGATCACGCTGCGTCCCAATTTGCGCCGCAGGTGGTTGACGTGCACCTCCAGCACATTGGAGTCGCGTTCGGTCTCACCGTCATACAAGTGCTCGGCAAGGTGGCTTTTGGACAGGATCTGTTCGGGATGCAGCATGAAATAGCGTAACAAGCGAAACTCGGCAGCCGTCAGTTGGATCTCGGCGCCGTCACGTAGCACGCACTGGCGCCCTTCATCCAAATGCAGGCCGGCGGCTTGCAGGGTGGGCTGGTTCGTCTGGCCGTGGGAGCGGCGCAGCAGCGACTGGATGCGCAGGTACAGCTCTTCAGGGTGAAAGGGTTTGCTCAGGTAATCATCGGCGCCGGCCTTGAGCCCTTCGATACGCTCGGCCCAGGAATCGCGGGCGGTAAGGATCAGCACCGGGATGGCCAACGCGGCGGCGCGCCATTGGGCCAGCACATCAAGCCCGGGCAAACCGGGCAGGCCAAGGTCGAGAATGATCAAGTCATAGGGCTCGCTGCGCCCTTGATACACGGCGTCCCGGCCGTCGGCCAGCCAGTCGACTGCATAACCCTGGCGCTGCAGGCCGGCCATCAGTTCGTCGGCCAGGGGCACGTTGTCTTCCACCAGGAGCAGGCGCATCAGTCTTCCTCATCTTTGATCAGGTCGCCATTGGTGGCATCCAGCTTGATCTCGCGCACCACGCCCTCGGTGGTCACCAGTTCCACTTCATAGGCGTATTGCCCGTGTTTCTTTTCCAGTTCGGCCTCCAGCAGCCGCGAGCCGGGGTATCGCGCCATGGCCTGCTGCAACAGCTGTTCCAATGGCAGGATCACGCCTTGCTGGCGCAGGGCCAGGGCTTCGTCCTGGTTGAGGTCGCGGGCCGCCAGGCTGGAACAAAACACCATGAGCACCAGCGCCACGCGACTGCCGACGCGTAAATTTACCTTCATTACGTATCCTGATGATTCTTGAGAACCTGCCCGGTGAGCGCATTCAATTCAACATCCCATTCAATGCCGTCGGTATCTCGTAGCTCGACTTCATAAACGTACTTGCCGTATTCCTCATCCAAATCGGTGTCCAGCAGCGTCGAACCAGGGTGAAGGGCCAGGGCCGTAGCGTCCAATTGATCGAAAGCGACAATTGTAACAGTGGCCGGCACGATCAGTGGCTTGTCGGGGTCCACGGCGGCGGCCGGGGTCGCCGTAACGAGGATGATAGCGGCGGCGCCCAGGGCAGTGAGGCGCTTCATGATAAGTCTCCGTTACATGATGTTTTCCTACGCCGGCCACGGTACGCGCTGCAACTTAACTGAAACTGAATTGCCACCATGGCAATTCCGGTTAAGCCATTTTTCCCACTGCCTGCGAGATTTCTTATACTGCCCCGCTCGCCTCAACAGAGACCGGTATGACAGCCATCCATATCAAGTTCCCGGCCTTGACCCTCAAGGCCGGCAAACGCGCCTTCACCCGCATCCGCGAGCAGGGCCTTGCGCCTGCCGACGTCGGTATCCTCCCCGGCGCGGCGGGCGGCCCCAAGGCCCTGGGTATCCAAGGGCTGGACCTGGCGCTGTTCGGTGACTGGTTGCCCCGTGCGCCGCGCGAGCGTGCGCTGATCGGCGCGTCCATCGGCTCGTGGCGGTTCGCCAGCGCCTGCCTGCCCGACCCGGTGCAAGGTTTGCTCGACCTGGGCCGCCTGTACAACGAGCAGCGCTTTGCCAAAGGCGTGACCATGGCGCAAGTCAGCCAGAGCTGCCAACGCATGCTCGACGACCTGCTGGCCGGGCGCGATGCGCGGGTGCTGGACAACCCCGACTATCGGCTGAACATCATGGTGGTCAAGAGCCACGGATTGCTCGCCGATGACCACCGTGGGCGGCTGGGGCTGGGCCTGTCATCGGTGATTGCCGATAATCTGCGGGGCCGCGCACGGCTGTCGCGGCATTTCGAACGGCTGATCATCCACGACCCGCGTCAGGCGCCTCCGGTACACCCCCTGAAAGATTTCCCCTCGCGCTTCCTCACCCTGGACGTGGGCAACCTGCGCCAGGCGTTGCTCGCGTCCGGCTCGATCCCCATGGTCATGCAAGGCGTGCGCGACCTGCCCGGTGCCGGGGCCGGCACCTACCGCGACGGCGGCCTGCTGGATTACCACCTCGACCTGCCCTACCACGGCGATGACATTGTGCTGTACCCGCACTTTACCGACCGGGTCATCCCCGGCTGGTTCGACAAGGGCCTGCCATGGCGACGCAGCAACCAGCAGGGCTTGCAGGATGTGTTACTGCTGGCGCCGTCCAGGGACTACCTGGCCCGCCTGCCCCACGGCAAGCTGCCAGACCGCAGCGACTTCAAGCGTTTCATGGGCGATGATCCAGGCCGCAACAAATATTGGCAAACTGCCATGAGCGAGAGCCAACGACTGGGGGATGAGTTTTTGGCATTGGCGGATAACGGCAAGCTCGGCGACCGTTTGCTAGCCCTTTGACCGCATGGGCGCCTGCGGCCGAGGGGCGGTATGCGCAGAGGTTGAGCAAACTGTTAAACTCGCCGCCTGCCAGACACCTGACCGAGCTGAAAACACTGTGGAAATCTTCAAGGAATTTACATTCGAATCCGCCCATCGCCTGCCCCACGTACCGGAAGGCCACAAATGCGGGCGCCTGCATGGGCACTCGTTCAAGGTGGCCATCCACCTGAGCGGCGACCTGGATCCCCATACCGGCTGGATTCGCGACTTCTCGGAGATCAAAGCGATTTTCAAGCCGCTCTATGAACGCCTCGACCACAACTACCTCAATGACATTCCCGGCCTGGAAAACCCCACCAGCGAAGTGCTGGCCAAGTGGATCTGGAATGAACTGAAACCCTTGCTGCCGGAACTCAGTGCGATCCGTATCCACGAGACCTGCACCAGTGGGTGCATTTATCGCGGCGAGTAAGTGATCGAGTGTTGAAAAGACCACCTGCGGGAAATGTCACCGTGGCGAGGGAGCTTGCTCCCGCTGGGTCGCGAAGCGGCCCCAAAAGATGGGACTGCTACGCAGCCCAACGGGAGCAAGCTCCCTCGCCACAGGTCACTGTTTTTTTCGCTCTAGCTCTTAATTGGCTGGCATTGCCAACTGTAGGTGTTTTTTTCGAAGCGGCGGGCTGATCCATTAGGAAAACCCGCACAGACGCCGATCGACTGAGCCAGTTTGGCTCACCGCTGCACTGCTTTTGCGCTGATTGGGAGGAGGCGGCCTTATAAAGGGCTTACTCCGTCAGCCCATACCTGCCTGCACCTGCATTGGCACGCAGGATGCACACGACCTGGGTCACCACTCAGGGAGCAGCCCCCATGACGCAGCAAGAACCCGGCAACGACTACCCTCTCAGCGAAGTCCCCTTGCACGCGCGTAAGGGCCTGGCCTCTACGGCCATGGTGTTGCTGGGGTTCACCTTTTTTACCGCGACCATGTTCGCCGGCGGCAAGCTGGGGGTAGCGTTCAGCTTCATGGATATGCTCGGCGTCGTGGCCCTGGGTAACCTGTTGTTGGGTATCTACGCCGCAGGCTTGGGTTACATCGCGTTCAAGAGCGGCTTGAACTCGGTGTTGATGGGGCGTTTCTGCTTTGGCGAAGTGGGCAGCAAACTCAGTGACTTGATCCTCGGTTTTACCCAGATCGGCTGGTATGCCTGGGGCACGGCCACGGCTGCGGTGGTATTGGGCAAGTATTTCCAATTGAGCCAGGGCAGTGTGCTGGGGCTGATGGTGGTATTTGGCTTACTGTTCTGCGCCACCGCCTACGTGGGGTATCGCGGCTTGGAAATCCTGTCCTACATCGCGGTGCCGGCCATGGGCATCCTGTTGACCCTGTCGATGTGGGTCGCCACCGTGAAGGTCGGCGGGCTGGAGGGGCTGCTGGCGGTGGTGCCCAGCGCTGAGCTGGACTTGTCCACCGCCATCACGCTGGTGTTCGGGACCTTTGTCAGCGGGGCAACTCAGGCCACCAACTGGACACGGTTTTCGCGCTCGGCCAAGGTTGCGGTGCTGGCCAGCCTGATCGGCTTTTTTGTCGGCAACGGCTTGATGGTGCTGATCGGGGCCTATGGCGCCATCGTCTATCAGCAACCGGATGTGGTGGAGGTCTTGCTGCTGCAAGGTTTCGCCACGGCGGCGATGGCGATGTTGCTGCTCAATATCTGGAGCACCCAGGACAACACCATCTACAACTTCGCCGTCGCCGGTTGCAACTTGCTGCGCACCCAGCGTCGCAAGAGCGTGACCCTGGCCGGCGCGGTGATCGGCACCCTGCTCGCCTTGTTCGGCATGTACGACCTGCTGGTGCCGTACCTGATCCTGCTGGGTACGGTCATCCCGCCGATAGGAGGCGTGATCATGGCGGACTTCTTTTATCGCTATCGCGGCCACTATCCCCGCTTGGCAGAGGCTCGCTTACCGGCGTTCAATTGGCCAGGTCTGATCGCGTATGGGGTGGGCACCGTGGTCGCATTCAACTCGCCGTGGGTCGCGCCGTTGGTGGGAATTTTTGCCGCATCGCTGACCTATGTGCTGCTCAGCGCCATACTACGCGCCATGACCGCCTGGACATCGGTATCGCCCTGAGGATCTGGCGGCTGTCTGCCTGAATGTTTTTAGCCAAGAGGAACTTGCCCATGCACATCATCAATGCCCGCCTGCGCAACCGTGAAGGCCTGCATGATCTGCACCTGGAACACGGCCGGATCGCCAGCATCACTGCGCAAACGGGGGAGCCGGCGCTGATGGCCGGCGACTTGGACGCCGCCGGCAACCTGGTCATACCGCCCTTTGTCGAGCCCCACATCCACCTCGACGCCACCCTCACCGCCGGCGAGCCGCGCTGGAACATGAGCGGTACGCTGTTTGAAGGCATCGAGTGCTGGGGCGAACGCAAGGCCACCATTACTCTGGAAGACACCAAGGCCCGGGCCAAAAAAACCATTCAGACCCTCGCCGCCCATGGCATCCAGCATGTGCGCACCCATGTCGACGTCACCGACCCAGACCTTACTGCACTCAAGGCCCTGCTGGAGGTACGTGAAGAGAGCACGCACCTGATCGATTTGCAAATCGTCGCCTTTCCCCAGGAAGGCATCGAGTCCTTCCGCAATGGTCGTGAGTTGATGGAAGAAGCCATTCGCCTGGGTGCCGATGTGATCGGTGGCATCCCCCACTTCGAATACACCCGCGACCAAGGCGTGAGTTCGGTGAAGTTCCTCATGGACCTGGCCGAACGTACTGGCTGCCTGGTGGACGTGCACTGTGACGAAACCGACGACCCCCACTCACGCTTTCTCGAAGTCCTCGCGGAAGAAGCCCGCAGCCGCGACATGGGTGCCCGCGTGACCGCCAGCCATACCACCGCCATGGGTTCCTACGACAATGCTTACTGCGCCAAGCTGTTTCGCCTGCTGGGGCATTCCGGCATCAGCTTTGTCTCGTGCCCCACCGAAAGCATCCACCTGCAGGGCCGCTTCGACAACTTCCCGAAACGGCGCGGTGTCACCCGTGTGAACGAACTGCTTGAGGCCGGCATGAACGTGTGTTTCGGCCAGGATTCCATCGTCGATCCCTGGTACCCGCTGGGTAACGGCAACATTCTGCGAGTACTGGAGGCCGGTCTGCACATCTGTCATATGCTCGGTTACCGCAATTTGCAAAACGCCCTGGACCTGGTCACCGACAACAGTGCCAAAGCCATGGCCCTGGGTGATCGTTATGGGTTGCAAGCAGGCCGCCCGGCTAACCTGTTGATCCTGTCGGCCGACAGCGACTACGAAGTCATACGTAGCCAGGGCTTGCCGCTGTACTCGATTCGCAACGGCAAGGTGCTGATGAAGCGGCAACCGGCGCAGGTAGAGTTTATGTAACCGCGCGGGTTAGACGATTGAGTCGATGTCCAGCGTTTGCCCCCGTACCTGTTCGTCGTGGGCAGGCGGCGGGATGCTGGCGAATTGGGCCGGCTCACGATTCTCGCGGTGGCTGAACCAACGTTTGAGGCTCGATTGAAGATGTGCAGAACGGGCATGGCTGCCGTAGACATCGCGGGCTTCCAGGCGACGCCAGCGCAGGCTTGCCAAGCGCTCGCGGCTGGTGTGCAAACGGTCGATCTCTGCGTTCAAGGCATCAGTAGGTTCATGGCTACGATCATTGGCAGGGCGCCGTAGCGCAAGTTCACGCCGCTTGGCCCGGAGTTGCTCGCGCATGTCTTCAAAGGCCCGGTCGAGCAGCTCGAACTCCCTCTGAGTCACCAACGCGCCCTCACTCTCCAGGGTTTGTTGCCAGCGGCGCAATGTCGCCCACGCCGCGGGGATGTAGCTGGTGGTCATGAAGTGCTGGTCGGCTTGAAACAGCTGCCTCAGCACATTATCGCGCTCGGGCATGTCGCCCTGCAGTTGCAATGCGCGGTTGCAACCCGCTTCTTGGAGGGATTCACAGCCAGGCTTCCATAACACCGAGGAGTGGCTGCCATCCGGGAGCGTGATCGGCATGAAGTGATATTGCTCGCCATGATGTCGATAAGGGTTACCACCCACCCGCACCAGCCCTGCGGCGAACAACAGGCCACCGGGCACGGGGTGGCTGAATAGCGTGATGGCCCCGGGAATCCAGAGCTTGGCGGTGGTATTCATCCAGGGCGCCGGGACGCTGGGGACAGGGTCGTTGTGGTTGACGATGCGGTGGTGGACCAATGTTGAGGCGCCGGCAGTGAATTCGGCGTCGGCGGCGCGGGGGGCGCCGTAGGTGTAGAGCAGAATGTTGTAGTGGGCGTCTGGGGTTCGGCGCAGTCCTTCGGCCAATAGCAATGCAATGGCGCCGCCGAGGCTGTGACCGCAAATTACGATGCGCTGACCTGTGTGAAACTGATCAAGATATTGCAATACGAAATTACGCATAGCCCGATAGGCCTGGTAAAAACCATCGTGTGCTTTTCCAATACCGCCTTCAAAAGCCACCTGATGGGCGTCGGCGTCACGTAATGCGTCGGCACGGCTGACCGTTCCTCGCACAGAAATCAGGATGACTTCATCGTGGTGGGTGATGAAAGCCTGGGTGTCAGTACCGAATTTTTCATCATCGAAAAAGTGCAAGCGTGCGGGGTGTTCCTGTTCTTCCTTCCGTTCCGGGCGATTTTGTGGATACAACTGCGGATCGAAAGGCAGGATTTCGAAGCGTTGGGAGTAAGGGATATCTTCGTAGAGGGGGTAAAAACGGTGTGATTGCTTCGGATCAATTCGCCAGGCTTCGTGATACACCGAAAGCTGTTCAGCGAATAAATTTCCAACGCTCGGATCTAACGGAAACCGAACTTCGTCTAACGGTCTTTCTGCGGGGACCTGCCCAAAATCGCAGTAACTCAACGCAGCAAACAATGCCAGTTGGTATAGGTTCAAGGCGCAGAAGCTGTCTTCGGTGGATAACATTGGGCGTAACGCCCGTAGGGGTCGTACTTCTAGAACGGTGTGCTTGTTGGGGAACAGTACGATACCCACCAATGAGGGCTGAGGCGGGCCGAAGCCCAGATCGGCCATCATTTTCAATGCGTGACGCTTGGGTCGCAAAGCTGACGAAGCAGGTCGGGGCAGATGAGCGCTATGGCGTACCAAATCGCTTACTTCAACCTGATAAACTCCATCCGCTTGTGGGTAGGCAGGCGCCCCCTCAACGCGTCTTCCGTCAGCACTAGCAAAAAAAGTTCGCTCAGCGCGAATTTGAAGTTCGGTGATAGGTAGTTTGTACGTTCGGCGCGTTCTTAGCTGGTAGTACGGCTCCTCAGTCCCGCTATACAAATCATCCAACATGAGAACAACAGGGCCGCAATAGAAATCCTGCAGACTGGCAAAACCCTCACCATTCAATTTACCGACGTACTGCCTCCCTGAACTGTCATGGACCGAAAATGATAGTCCGCCATAGGCTTTTCCATTGCCCGCCATATCGACTAAACGAAAACTTACCCAGTGCCCTTTCAATGCGCAAGCAGGCATTCGTTCACTGAAAAAAGCGTGCTTCCATGCATCCAGCTTCATGAATTCGTCCTTGTTATTGGCATGTTGGATAGACGTCGCATATGCGCCCGTCCGGCATTTTTATGGGTTTGAAGTCCGTGGTGTTACCTGCGCAATATGCAAAAAGGTCTTCGAAACTCTTGCCTCTGCATCGCCGCCATCCACCCGGCACAGCTACCCACCTATCATCAAAGGCAGGTAACTCATCCTCACTGACAGATAGCACCAACCTCAGCTTTTTCCCCGGCAATTGCGGACGTTGCGCCACGCCCCCTACCCGCGACTCTTGCAACTTGCCCATCGAATCCAATGAATTGCAGATCAGAAGTTTTCTAATCGCGTGCAAAGGCCCGACCGTCCGAAAGTGCCATTTACATTGCCCACGTATTTCCTGCACACCCGACTCGGGCATCCCAGGCAGGTCGGCCTCCAAACGGTCGCGAATGGAAATACTCCCGAAATTCCCGCCCACATCCGTACTCCGCGTCCCCCACTTCGCATAGAAGTCAAACTCCACACTGCGTAGTACCAACGGACAACCCTCTACCGTTTCAGTCAATGGCAACTCATAACTCACGCTGCTCGCTACAGGCTTGTAGTCTGTAAAAAAGACCTTTCGCTCAGGTCTTTTGCCTCGCCGCCGAGGCAAGGTGCAGGTCTCACCCGTTGCGGGCCGGTAGTTGGCAGCCGTTTTAAGTTCAAATTGCGCCGGCAAATCCACCTCCAATGTAAAACGCTCCACCGTCCTCCCCGTACACCCCGAAAGCCACGCACCCGTAATAACCACCAGCACCCACCCTATCCACCTATTCACCTTTCCCTACCTCGCTGTGCCACTGCTCCATCACTCGTTCAAAATGCTCCCCTGGCGCCTCGCCAATCCTCGGTAACCAATGAATAACACTGCTGCCGGTCGCCTCTGCCAACCGGCGTACCACCAGAAACTCGAGCTGCGCCGGCTCCCGCCATTGCCAGCTGCGTGCCTGCTCCAGTACCTGGGCCAGCCAAATCCTGGGGTCTTGGAATTCGACCAATGCCGCCAGGTCTTCACTGTGCTCAGCCAGCAGGTAGCGCAGGATATTGGCGTGCAGGATGGCTTCGGCGTGAGGGTTGGGTGTGTCGAGCCACGGCGCTGGATCAGGCGCAGGGTAGTCGCCCGGCGCAGGATTTTCGTGGTGATGCCAACGGCCTTCATGCCAATAGCACACGCTGATCAGTGGTCCGAGGTAGGCGGGCCAATGCTCTTTGCCCAGATGGGCCAAGGCACGGGCCAGGGTGCGATTGTCGTGAATGCGATAAAGCACCTGACGGCCTTCTGGCGCCACCCGCAGTCTCTCGCGCCAATGGCGCGCCACACCCACCAGGTCGCTGGCCGACAGGCTGGCGAGCCAGCCCCAGTTCGACTCGGGGTGTAGCAACAGGTCGGCCAAGGCAGGCTCATTCAGTTGTTCCAGTAACAGTATGAGCGGGCCTGTATTCGCCAACTCCGCCGCAGCGGTCTCGCTGTAGAGGTTGCAATAGTGCGACGGAGCACGATTTGCCATCAGGCGTTGGCGAGCCTCGTGGTTACCATCAAGCATCAGGCACAATGGGTGTCCGCTCTGCTGTTGTTGGGCCATCCAACAATGGAGCAAGCTGTCCATCAGGCCGCCCTCCCGGGGATATCGCACAGGCCTTCGCGGCAGCCTTCGCACAGAGGGCAAAAGTCGGCGCCCAGTTGCTTGGCCAAGTCCATGATGACGTTTTGCACAGCAGAGATTTGCGTGCCGGCAACCCCTGATGGGTTCACCGAACGGCTTGCAGACGGCGAACCGCCCAGAGTGATGGACCGGCTGCTGGAAATACTGCCGGCTTGCATCACCAGGTGTTCCCCGCCTGCCTTCAAGCTCAGTTGTGCGCCGGCCTTTATCACCAGGCTGGCGCCGGCCTTGAGATGAACCTGCTGCCCGGCTTCGATCAACAAGCTCTTGCCAACGCGAGTCACGCTATCGCCCTCCACCTCCAGGCGACTGTCATGCCCCACCCGTTGCTCCAGGTCACGCTGGGCACGCAGGTAGATGAGTTCTTCGCCGCGCCGGTCTTCCAAGTGCAACTCGTTGGCGCCTCCGCCGCCCGGCGAGCTGCGGCTACGCAGTACGCTGCGTGTCTTGTGCTGCGGCAAAGCGTACGCCGGCAAGTGCGATGCATTGGGCAGGCAACTGGTGACAAGGGGTTGGTCCGGGTCGCCCTCCAAAAAGCTCACCAGCACTTCCATGCCCACCCGTGGAATGACCATGGCGCCAAACCCATCACCCGCCCAACCGGACGCCACGCGCAGCCAACAACTGCTCGTCTCGTCGCCCTTGTCCGCGCGATCCCAATGAAAGCGCACCTTCACACGGCCATAGGCATCGCAGTGCACGTCCTCGCCGGCAGGCCCGGTTACCGTCGCGGTCTGGCTGCCACTGATCGTCGGTTTGGGGTGCTTGAGGGCAGGTCGATGCACTGCGCGCCAGGGGGTTGCGGTGAACCGGTTGCGATAGCCTTGGAACCCATTGGCATCAACGATCGACTCCTCCAGCACCTGCGGCTGGTAACCCTCATGACGCACCGAGGTCAGCAACCATAAGTCGTTGCAGGCTGGGTCCGGGTGATCGCACAGTTCAAGGAAGTGGCCACTGCATAGCGCCGGTTGATCGCTCTTGCCCAGCACTCGATGGCGATCACGCTGGTGACGCTCCAGGCTGCGTCGCGCCAGCTTCGCACCACGTGCATGGCCCGTAAAGCCAGCAGGGTAGCCATAGTCTTCCAAAGGATCCGCCGGCCCGGCACCGGCTTGGTCATGCAGGCGAAACGAAGGGTGCTCAAAGTCATAGTCACGACGTACGGTGCGCCGGCTGCGCGTGACCAGGCGCCGGTCGAAACGTTGGACGACCGGGGCCCCAAGCGATGGATCAGCCGAGGAACAATAACGCTGTACCGGCAACCGGCGAAACACCGTCTGGTCATCACCAAACACCAGCAGATGATTCTCTGCACTGTGACGAAAGTGATAGTGAATGCCCTCCTCTTCACACAGCCGTTGGATGAAATGCAGGTCGGACTCCCTGTACTGCACGCAAAAGGCGCGTGGTGGATACACCACCGGCCCGAGCTCAAAGGCATAGGCGTCGGCGAAGATGCCGTGCTGTTCGAGGACCGCAACAATGATCTGCGGTACGCTGCGCTGCTGGAAAACCCGCTGGTCGCAACGATAGGCAAGGGATGCCAGACGTGGCGCCAGTGTCAGGTGATAAAGGGCGAGCCGCGTACCGGGATCATCCCGACCGATGGCAAAGATTTGCCCATGCAAGCCCTGACCTGCTTCGCCCAAGTGCAGATAGGCGGGTTGATGAAGCAATGCCTCCAGGTCAAGGAAGGGGTCTTCGCTGACTAACTGCACCTGTATAAAGTAGGGCTGGTCGAGGGCTTCGCTGCCTTTGAATGCCACTATCTGAAAATCTGTCTTTATACCTGCAAGGACCAATTTGAAACGTGACGAAACAAACGCGTTAACCATCCTTTGTTACCCGTCTTCAACTTTTCGTTTGAACAGCTTTCCCTCGTCAACGCCATTTGGATTGAGAAAAAGCACCTGAATGCGCTAAAGCTTAGCGATTTCAGGCGACTTTCGGCCCTTCAGAAATAATAAAGAAGTTTCGTACAGCAAAGATGGAAGTGTCTTTTACAGAATATAAATACAGCCAAAAAATCATCTAATAATTAGAGGCAAACTCTGACTGCGGCTTGTACTCTCTTAACTGAGTTTTAAGGAAACGGCTGACGCTTATTTAAGGCATCAGTCATTTCCGATGTTCAGACTTTTAATTGCGCTGTCCCGAAAAGACTAACACTCAGCACGTCTCCTGATTCGATCTGCAAGCGCACTGGCGCCGTGCCACCCGGCATTACCACCGCTACGTCGCCCCCCTCAACCCAACCTGCTCGCCATGCCGCGCACGCCACTGCACTGGCGCTGGTCCCCGAGGACGCCGTAGGCCCCTCTCCTCGCTCAAATACGCGTGCGATGATTCGATTGCCAGCGTCTCGAGCAGCCCATTGCAGGTTGACCCCACCGACACAGGGTTGGCCGCACCCTGCCGGCGGTGCAAAAGCGATGGCCTTCAACTGCTTGAAAAGTACCGACTGATGCATCGTGTCACAGCCTGGCAATGCCGAAACCTGCTCAACCAGCGTCACACAATGGGGGTTGCCAACCCGGACAAATTGACTGCTCCCCCATTGCGGATTGAGCGACGTCAAGGCTGCCATATGACTGAGTTCATGCCGCCCCACAGCCACCGGGCTCACGCCAACCGCCCCCACCGCCAAGGGGCCAAACTCGGGCCGGCCCAAGGCCAGCCAGAAGCCTGGCACCTGTTCATGCTCAGCCGGCTCGACACAGGTGATTACGGGCGATACCGCATCCGGCTTGTCGTGATACACCCGCAACTCGCTGCCATGGACCAGCAAACCCTGGTCGGTCAACGCTTGGGCAAAGATAGTCAGCCCATTGCCACTGCGTTCGGCGAGAGAGCCGTCGGTATTGATGATCAGCAGATCAAACGGTGGCTGGGCCTGAAATGGCCCGACCAACAAACCATCGCAGCGATGCGCCTTGGCACCAGCAGGACGCGGCAACGAACCCCAACCACATTCCGACGCAATCGCCGATGCGGCCCACGCCTTACGCGTGCTCGCAGCCAAGCCGGCAGTGTCGGGCACGGCAATACCCTGGCGGCATAAATAGGCGGGGCTGACCACCCCATAGATATTGCCGCGCGCGTCGTAGAATCGGGTCATAACCACACCAACCGGAAATTCTTCATCGGTTCGTCCGTTCACTTATCTACTATCGGGACAGCAGCGTATTACACAACAGCCGGTCTGTGGGAAGTGAGCTGGAAGGTGGTAATCCGCCGCAAGAAACCTGGGGTTCAACCACTCCCCGCAGGGATTACACACCTTCCAGCCCACCTCCTACAGGCTCGATCATTTCTACGTGGTGACCGGCCACCAAAGCGTTCCATGTTTGTAAAAAAATGAGGCTTGCACCCCGTACCTTTAATCCTGAACACCAACGGAACCCGATTCGCTCAAGAGGGCCTGATATGCAAGGATGTCGCGCCGGACATCGTTCGTTGAACGCCAAACCAAGGATTTTCCATGACTGCCATTCCCACTCCTGCCCCCGTGGTTCCCGGGCGACTGGAGCAGATGTCGACCCGCATCGCTTTTTTTATCGCAGGTTTTGGTATCGCCGCCTGGGCGCCGCTGGTGCCGTACGCCAAGGCGCGTGCGAATCTGAATGAAGGCACCCTTGGCCTGCTGCTGTTATGCCTGGGGGTGGGGTCGATCATCGCAATGCCGGCAGCGGGCGCGCTGGCCTCGCGTTACGGTTGCCGACGCGTGCTGAGCGCAGGGACACTGATGATCTGCCTGGCCCTGCCGATGCTGGCCACCGTCAGTTCCATCCCGTTGCTGATTGCCGGGTTGTTCCTGTTTGGCGCAGGCCTGGGCACCGTGGACTCCACCGTCAACCTGCAAGCGGTGATCGTTGAGCGCGCCAGTGGCAAAACCATGATGTCGGGTTTCCATGGTTTGTTCAGCCTGGGGGGCATTGTCGGCGCTGCGGGGGTTGCGGGGTTGCTGGGCCTGGGCCTGTCGCCATTGCAGGCGACCCTGGTGGTGGTGGTTATTACACTGGCCGCGCTGTTGAAGGCTGCACCGCACTTACTGCCTTATGGCAGTGAAAGTTCGGGGCCGGCATTTGCAGTGCCCCATGGTGTGGTGTTGTTTATCGGTTGCCTGTGTTTCATCGTGTTCCTGGCTGAAGGCGCCGTACTGGATTGGAGCGCTGTGTTCCTCAGCGCCGAGCGCGGCCTGGATGAGGCTTACGCCGGCCTGGGCTACGCGGCATTTGCCTTGACCATGACCGCTGGACGCCTGACCGGTGATGCGATTGTTCGACGCCTGGGCCCCACGCGGGTCATCGTGATGGGCGGCACGCTGGCCTGTGCCGGCTTGCTCCTCGCGACGCTATTGCCTGCGTGGGAAACTGCGCTGCTGGGGTATGCGCTGGTGGGGGCTGGGTGTTCGAATATCGTGCCGGTGCTGTACACCGCCGTGGGTAAGCAAACGGTAATGCCGGAGCATATTGCAGTGCCTGCCATCACCACATTGGGCTACGCCGGCATTCTCGCCGGCCCCGCCGTGATTGGTTTTATCGCCCACGGCAGCAGCTTGAGCACTGCCTTCATCCTGATCGCCGTATTGCTGGCGGCGGTGGCCATCAGCGGCAAAGTCCTCAAGGTGTAGCTTGCCTTTCAGCGTGCCTTGCGTGCGGCGTCTTGCTCATGCCACCGTTCGAGGCTTTTGTTGCTGAGCCACCCCTCTTTGTGAGGCGGGCCAAATAGTCGTGTGCCATTGGCGCGCTCCAACGAAGGCAGCAAACCTGGACGCTCAATAATGTTCTTCGCGGTGTAGACACAGAGTTCGCTGTATTTGGACTGGGGCATGCCCGTGGACGCATCCAGCACCGGCGCGCCCTGCTGATCAACCTCATGCGGGTCCTGCATGACCTCCCGCAGCCTGGCTATTTCAACATACTGATGCGGTTCAAACAGGTAGGTTCGGTCCATGGCCTTGTCTCTCAACAGCGGAAACTGGCTTTGTAGCGCCTCCACCACCTGCGCATTGCCTTGCGCATGAAACGGGTCCTGACTGAACTCGGTTGCCGAGCTGTTCCCCTGCAACGCTTGGGCCGCCGCGCGGAGGCTGTCACGGGTGATATCGCCGTCACGACTGAAGATCGCGTCACTTAACCGCGGGCGCTTGAGCATTTCCCCGACGACCTGAATCACGCCGTCCAACGCCTCGCTTTCACCCATAGGATGAACGGCGATCCGCTGCAAAGACATCCACGTCAAGCGCCCATCATTCAGAAAGGAGTGCAGCAGGCCGAAGGATTTTTCCAGGGCCTTCGCCAGTTGGTTGTCCGTTGAGCTAGCACCCGGCGGGGTACCACTGGCCCGCCCAATGGGAAAGTTCTGCAAGTCACGATGGCGCAGAGCGGACAATGTTCCGCGTAAAAGAAAAGGCTTGCGCGACCCCTCGCCCGACGTCGATGAAGGGGGCTGATGCCAGGTCTCAGGGTGGATGGCCGCTGATGACGTAGTTGAGTATACGGCCGGCTTGTCGGGGGGCAGAGGCCGTCCGGAAGGTAATACACCCTCGATTGTCATGGGTTTTCTCCAACACTTTTCAGATGCATATCCGCAGGGTGATTTTTACCTTGATGGGCAAAATCAACGAATGGACTCTACCCAGGCAGGCACCTCATGTGTGGTTGGAGGAACTCGGCAGTTCCGAGTCAACGATACCTACCAATGACAATATGTAAAACCGTGGTCAGCCGCGGTTAACCCAGCTTGCGCCTACGCCACCAGCCTGCCAGGCAATTGATCAACCCCGTGTCGTTCAACGAATCGGCGCCCTCCCCCCTGACCTGCGGGTCTGCCAGCATGCCCCGGGAAAAGTCGTCCGACACGGGCGCCTGGAATCTACGCTCGCCGGCATAAGCCTTCATACGCCGTGCTTCTGCCTCATATTCCGTCGACGCAAAAGGGAAGCTACGCGAGGGGCCGCGCTCCTTGGATACTGGTGGACTTGTACGTTGGGTACTGCGCAACAGGTCGATGGGACCGTTTGGGGAAGAATTAAACGAGGCTGAAGTCATATGTTTTCCCTCATTCAGAATCTGAAAAGCGGCGGGTCGAATTACAACCGCAAGTATCACCTCTGTGGCAAATGGGCGTAATTCGTTCCTTGAAACATATTGGACTGGCGCCGCCCCCGAGAGGCGGCGCCTGAAGAGCGGTCAGCGGGACAACAAGTACAGTCCTGTACGGCTGATTTTCCCGTCGTCATCTTTACTGGCGCGGTTATCCATTTTCTCCAGCAGATCACTGCGCTTGCGTATTATTTCCTGGGATAACTGAATCAGATGGTCCTTGGCTGCGTCGCCGGTAAGTGGCTGGCAGGCCCACTTTTTCAGGTCGCGGATTTTAAGGCTTGAGCCCCCGCTCCCGTTTTTCAACTCGTCGAAATGCTCAAGCAGCTCACCGGCCAGTTCCTTGTCGCTCTTGTACTTGAAGTAGTTTTCTCCTTTGATTACCGCGTTCAGGCTGTGCCGGTCGATCAGGCCATCCAAAGCGCCCGTGGAACCGTGCCGGTCCAATGCGGCCATCAGTTCCGGACGTCGTAGCAGTTCATTGGCCAGGCGAATGTTCTCGTTCATGACGGGGTTGGGCGACCACCCTCTTTTTGCCATTGCAAGAATGCTGTCAACGCTAATGGAACCAGGGTTCTTCGGGTCTCTGAAGGCATTGAAGTTATCGCGCAACTGCTGCGCCAGCTCTTCTCTATTTTTCAGCGAGTACTGCGGATCAGGCCTGCCGGGGGCGGGCGGATACGGCCGACCTGCAGTGGGGTCCGGCCTCGGTGGCGGATTACTCCCAATGGGGTTCGGCCTGGGTGGCGGGTTGCTGCAACCTGGGTTCGGCTTTGGCGGCGGATGCCCACAGCCAGGATGCATAGACGGCCGATGCCCGAAGAGCCAATGACTGATCCAGTGCGGGAGTTGGCCCAGGAAATTCTGCATCGCCGGTGGTCTGTGGTGATGTCCACGCACGTCAGCTGCGGAGGTGGGTGCCTGGGGGTTACCGAATACCGGCCCGGCTTTGTTGTCCCCCGATTGAAAATTCACATGGGCAGCATTCTGGCCCTTGAAGGAAGGTGCAGCCTGGCGCGTGTTTTTGACCTCGGCCTTGGCGCTGGCCTGTGAAAGGTCAGGCGTTGATGAAGCAGAGACGGGTGTATCCAACATCGATACCGACATAAGTTTCTCCATACAGTGGGCGATTTTCAGCTTGTCGCTCCAACGCAGTGTCGAAGCCCATCAGCTTTCCCATGTGTGGTTTTGCGTCGGAATCAGTTCCTGATCCAGCCATAATCTGTGCTGTGGTGATGTAGGAAACAGAGTGTGGTCTTGCAGCAATGAGTGCGCGGAGCGCTTTGCCCAGGCAAAAAAAATCGCCCCCCTGAGGTTGCGATTTTCCCCAGAGACGACAGATCAGAACCCGACGCTTGCCTGTACAAAGAAGGTGCGAGGCTCGCCCAGGTACAAGCCGGCATTGTTATCGCTGGAGCGCGTGTAATGCTGCTGGTCGAAGACGTTTTTCACGCCCACACCCAGCTTCAGGTTCGACAACTGCGCGCCGAAGTCATAACCGCTGCGCACGTTGACCGAGACATACCCTGGGATATCACCGTATTGACCATCCGCGGTGCCTTGGGTGATGTAGGTGGTTCCGGTGCCTGGCGCCCGTTGGCCGGACTGGGCATAGACATCCAGGTTGTGGGTCCAGTGGTTGACGTCGTAACGCAGGCCCAGGGTCGCCACTTGGCGGGAATACAGTGGCAGGTCGCGGCCCTTGAACGGCACATCACCTTCGGAGGTGGCCTTGGTGTAGGTGAAGCCCGCGTTGGCGGTCAGGCCGTCGAGGCGCGGGTCGAGGTTGGACAGGTCGTAATGGGCCGATGCTTCGATGCCGCTGTGCTTGGTGGCGCCGAGGTTGGTCCAGCCCACGTCATTGCTGACGTATTGCAGTTCATCCGAGAAGTCGATGTAGAACAGCGTCACTTCGCCGCCCCAGACGCTGTCGTTGTAGCGCGTACCGACCTCGTAGGTCTTGGCCTTTTCCGGGTTCAGGCCGTTGGCCGTCTGGTCGCCGGTACCGCCCTGGCCCAGTTGGAAATACTGCAGGCTGCCGAAGGAGGTTTCGTAGTTGGCGAACAGTTTCCAGGCGTCAGACACGTGGTACATCACGCTCAGCGCCGGCAGCGGTTCGTTGTTGTGGACCTCGCGGCGTTTTTCCTCGGTACGCTTGCCGTTCAGGGCCACGACTGGGCGGTCATGCCATTCGGTACGGATATCTTCAAAGCGAATGCCCGGGGTGATGGTCCATTTGCCAATATCGATTTTGTTATCGATATAGAAGGCGTTGGCTTCAGTGCCCCCCGTGCGGTCCTGATACACGTGACCGTCGCTCTGCCCGCCCGGCGTCGGTACGTTGTTGACCAGGTTCAGGCTGGTGGCCTCCTCGTGCATGCCTTCTTTGAGGTAGCGATAGCCCACGCTGACTTCCTGGGTACTGGGCCCCAGGTCAAACACATGGGACACACGCGGCTCGATGCCGAAGGTGTAGTAGGTGCGCGGGTAGGAACTGAGGGTCTTGAGGTCGCGGTTGGCAATGTTGCTGCCACGGAAACTGTCGGAATAGTAAGTCAGCACTTCGGCCTGGGTGCGGTCGTCGATCTGGCGGATGTACTTGAAGGAGATGTCCTTGCGGCGCCCGCTGAAGTTGTCCCAGTCACGCACCGATTGGTACGGGTTGGCATCGAACTGCTTCTGGGTCAGGCCGCCGGGCATATCGGCGCTGGCATCGTAATAGTGGAAGTTCAGCGAGAAATCGTCTTGATCGGTCGGCGCCCAGTGGGTCTTGAAGATCACATCATCGATGTCGTTGCCGTTGTTGCTGTTGCGGTAACCGTTGCCATTGACTCCGGAGTACAGCAGCGCGGCACCGATACCGTTGTCGGCCGTGCCGCCGATAAAGGCGTTTTCCACATGCTTCCAGCCCCCGTGGGCAGACGTTTGCAGGGTGGTGCCGACTTCCCCGGAGAAGTCTTGCGGGATCGCACGGGTTACGAAGTTGATCACGCCGCCGACGTTCTGTGGCCCATAACGCACCGAACCCGCGCCACGGACAACGTCGATACTTTCCAGGTTACCGGCAGAAATTGGCGCCATCGACAGCTGTGGCTGGCCGTAGGGAGCGAACGCAGCCGGTACGCCGTCAATCAGCACGGTGGAGCGCGGCGACAGGCGTGACGTCAGCCCGCGCACACCGACGTTGAGGGAAATATCACTGCCGCCGGTGCCGTTGGATTCCTGCACTTGCACGCCAGGCACACGGCGCAGCACATCACCGACGTTCATCGCGCCCTGCTCTACCATGGCCTCGCGGCGAATAACCGTGCGCGCACCGGGGTGGTTCTGCACCACTTCGGCATCGGCGTCGGCAAGCCAGTCGCCCACCACTTTGATATCGGTGACCCCCAGTTCCAGCGGTGAGCCCGCTTCACCGGTGCCGCTGCGCACCGGACGCAAGGTCACGGAGCCGGCGTCAATCTGGTAATCCAGGCCACTGCCTTGCAGTAATTGCCGCAGGGCTTGTTCGGGCGAGAGGTTGCCATCGACCGCGGGAGCTTGCTTGCCAGCCACCATATCGGGGCTGAAGAACACTTGCAGCGAGGTCTGCTGGCCCAATTGGCTCAAGGCTGCGCCGAGGGATTGGGCACGAATGTGGATGCCCTCGGCAGCCTGTGCGGTACTGATGGCAACGGCCAGGGCCAAGGGCGCCCAGCGGGAAATTTTATTGTTGTGAAGAGCAAGTTTTTTCACGTCGAACCTAGTCCTGTGATCGCAAGCATGCGCAGCCGTTAATGCAAACCAGTTGCAGTTGTACGAGAAGACGAAGAACTCGAAAAAAACCTGAACGTCAGCGTGAAATAATTTCCTGGCTACCGTCCGGCAAAGTGCGCAAGGCGACCGGCAGGATGTGGGGCAAGGCCTTGAGCAAAGCGTCGGTGTCGCTGGATTTGAAGACGCTGGTCAAGCGCAGGTTGCCCACCGCTGCCGTACTGACCCGCAGCGGTTGCTCGCGGTAGCGCGACACTTCCCGCGCCACGTCTACCAGGGTGGCGTTGTTGAACACTAGTTTACCGCTGCGCCACGCGGTCAGTTCTTCAGGGTTCACCGCGTAGGCCGCCGCCACTTGGCCTTGGGGATCGACATGGGTGCCACGCCCGGCGGTGAGCGTGACGATGTGATCGGATGCCCGGCCCTGCACCTTGACCGTGCCGGCTTCGACCGCCACGCGGGTCTGGTCCGCCTCCCGACGTACATCAAAGCGCGTGCCGGTGACGGTCACCTGCCCTGCCCCGGCTGCGACCACAAACGGGCGTTCGGCGTCATGTTGCACGCTGAACATCGCCTCGCCCTGCTTGAGCTCTACGCCCCGACGGCTCTTTTCGTAGCGAACCGCGACCACGCTGCGGCTGTTGAGGTCCATCACGGAACCGTCAGGCAAGGTCACCTGACGATGCTCGCCTAACCGAGTGCTGAATTCGGCATTGTAGGGCTTTGGCTGCCCCAGACCGCTGTACGCACCCAGGCCCACTGCAACGGCGACCACACTGGCGGCCACGGCATAACGCAGAAGCGCACGCCGTCCAAGGCGCTCGGTTGGCGCATCGCCCAGCGCCTGCAAGCGGGCCTTGGGCAGCAAATCCGTCGCACTCCATAGCCCTTGCAGCACATCGATTTCGTACTGATGCGCGGGCTGCGACCTGCGCCAGGCATCGAAACGTTGACGTTCCTGGGCGCTCAATGGGCCGTCTTGCAGGCGTACAAACCACTGCGCGGCCTCATCACGGACACGGTTATCCATCGTGGAAGATCCTGTTTCAAAGCCGGTCATGGCGCGCTCGCATCCAGACGATCACGCAGATGCCGCAAGGTGCGGATCATATACTTTTCCACCATGTTTTTAGACAGCCCCAGGCGTGTGGCGATTTCCTGCTGGGTGAGCCCTTCGATCTTCTGCCAGATAAAAATCCTGCGACAGTTGAGCGGCAATTCGGCCAGCGCCCGCTCGATGGCGTCGGCCAATTGGATCGCGTGCATGTAATGTTCCGGGTCGCTACTGTGCGGCGTACTGTGATCAACCACCTGCAGCGTCAACGTCTCGCGACGGTCTTCGCGGCGGTAGGCGTCCACCGCAATATTGCGCGCGGTTTGATGCAGGTAGGCGCGCGGTTGCGCCACCTCGCAGGCAGCGGACTCAAGCACACGCACGAAGGTGTCGTGCGCCAGGTCTTCGGCTTGCTGACGGTTTCTCAGGCGGCGTGTCCAGGTGCCGATCAACTCTTCGTAGTGCTCGAAAAAGCCTGTTCTGCGGGGCGGCTGAGAAGTCATCGCGAGAGCACTGGGGAGGCGGGGTGTGAATAGTAATGCTTCCTATTAAGTGGGGCAATTGCTGCTCATCGCCCACCCACTATTTGTTTGAAATGACCTCACTCATGTATTGATGCAAATCACGAAAGTCTTTAACGCTCCAGGCATGTGGCGCGATCTTTACGCCATTGTCTTGCAGCGTCTTGGGGATCAGGTTGCCATTGGGGCGAAGGATGACCGAGGAGACGATAACGCCAGGATATTCATGGAGTCGTTTCTTGAAGGCGGCGGTTGTCAGGTCGGGGGTTGGCGGATTACTTTTTTTAGCCAATGGCCCGGTGCCTTTGATATCGGGCCCATGGCACACAGCACAGCGCTGTAGATACAGCGTTTTACCATTGCTGTTATCGGCAAGGCACAGGGCTGTTTGAGTCAGTGATAAAACGGCCAAGACGCCGCTGACTAACAGTTTGATCAATCTGGTATCGGCCCACGCCTGCATTCCATCGCTTCCTGTATTGCCCTTTGTTTTCAGCATCATACGATAAAGTCGCGCTTTTACCCGCGCTGGGCGTAAACGCGAGGGGGTGAACTTCCGCTCCCCGCCGCCAGTCAGCAAGAAGGACTCTCATAAAACGGTGGGTGGGCGATGCAGATTTCCTTGCAGCAACAAGTGGCCCTGGTCACCGGGGCCAGTTCCGGCATTGGCGCGGGCGCGGCCAAAGCCCTGGCCGCAGCGGGCGCCGCGGTGGTGCTTAACTACAACTCCCAGGCGGCACCGGCTGAGGCTCTCGCCGCGCAGATCAATGCCAACGGCGGCCGAGCGCTTGCGATTGGCGGCGATGTGTCCAAGGAGGCCGATGTCGAACGCCTGTTCGCCCAAACCCTCGACGCCTTCGGCCATCTGGATATTCTGGTGGCCAACTCCGGCCTGCAAAAAGATGCCAATCTGGTCGACATGACCCTTGAGGATTGGAACACGGTGATTGGCGTCAACCTCACCGGGCAGTTCCTGTGCGCGCGGGCGGCGGTGCGTATCTTCAATCGCCAGGGCGTTCGCGAAGGTGTGTCACGGGCCGCCGGCAAAATCATCCATATGAGTTCGGTGCATCAAATCATCCCCTGGGCCGGGCATGTGAATTACGCCGCGTCCAAGGGCGGCGTGGAGATGCTGATGCGCACCCTCGCCCAGGAAGTCAGCGAACAGCGCATCCGTATCAATGGCATTGCGCCAGGGGCGATTCGCACGGCGATCAACCGCGCGGCCACCGAAGGCGCGGCAGAACAAGAGCTGCTTAAATTGATTCCCTATGGTCGTGTCGGTGACGTCGAAGACGTGGCCAACGCCGTGGTGTGGCTGGCCAGCGATGCCTCTGATTATGTGGTTGGCAGCACCTTGTTCATCGATGGCGGTATGAGCCTCTACCCGGAGTTCCGTGGCAATGGTTGATTTCAAGAACGAACCTCAAAGTGCCATTGATGCCCACGGGATCATTGGCGACATGCGCAGCGCGGCACTGGTGAACGACCGCGGCAGCATCGACTTCTTCTGCTGGCCGGAATTTGACAGCCCGTCGGTGTTTTGCGCATTGCTCGACACGCCCGAGGCCGGCACATTTCAGCTTACCCCGGACCTGCCCAACGCCCGCCGCGAGCAGATCTACCTGCCCGACACCAACGTGCTGCAGACCCGCTGGCTGAGCGATGAAGCGGTGGTGGAGATCACCGACCTGCTGACCGTCAGCGAAAACGTCGATGAACTGCCTTTGCTGATCAGGCGGGTACGGGTGGTCAGTGGCAAGGCGACTATCCACTTAAGCTGCGCCGTGCGCCACGACTATGCCCGGGCCGCTACCGAGGCGAAGGCCGAGGCTGCCAGTGTCGTGTTCACCGCCAACGGCCAACCCGGCCTGCGCCTGACCGGCAGCCAGCCGCTGACCCTCCAAGACAACACCGCCATCGCCACCTTTACCCTCGCCCAGGATGAAGGCGCCGAATTTGTCCTCGGTGGCCAGGAGGATGCGCGCGTCACCAACGACTGTACTGACCTCTACCTGGAGCGCACCTTGAAGTTCTGGCGCGGTTGGATCAGCCAGTCCAACTACCGCGGGCGCTGGCGCGAGATGGTCAACCGCTCGGCACTGGCGCTGAAACTGCTGACCTCGCGCAAACACGGCGCCATCATCGCCGCGGCCACGTTCGGGCTGCCGGAAACGCCCGGCGGCGAACGCAACTGGGACTACCGCTATACCTGGATCCGCGATGCGTCGTTCACCGTCTATGCGTTCATGCGCCTGGGTTTCGTCGAGGAAGCCAACGCCTATATGCGCTGGCTCAGGTGTCGGGTCAGCGACTGCTGCGGCCAGCCGACCAAGATCAACATCCTGTACGGCATCGACGGTCGCCAGGAACTGCCGGAAACCACCCTCGACCACTTGAGCGGCCACGGCGGCGCCCAACCGGTACGGGTGGGCAATGAGGCGTTCGATCAGATCCAGCTGGATATCTATGGCGAACTGATGGACGCGGTCTATCTGGTGAACAAGTACGGCGAAGCCATCTCCCACCAAGGCTGGAAACACACGGTGGAAGTGGTCGACCAAGTGTGTGAGATCTGGAACCGCAAAGACGTAGGCATCTGGGAAATGCGCGGTGAGCAGCACCACTTCCTGCATTCACGCCTGATGTGCTGGGTGGCCCTGGACCGTGCCATTCGCCTGGCCTCCAAACGTTCGCTGCCGGCCCCGTTCGCACGCTGGGACCAGACGCGCCAGGCGATCTACGCCGACATCTGGAGCAACTTCTGGAACGAAGAACGCGGGCATTTCGTCCAGCATATCGGCAGTACGGCGCTGGACGGCTCGATGCTGTTGATGCCGCTGGTGCGCTTCGTTGCAGCCACCGACCCGCGCTGGCTGGCGACGCTGGAAGCGATCCAGAAAAGCCTGGTGCGCGACGGCATGGTCTACCGCTACCGCAATGACGACAGCCAGATCGATGGGCTGCAAGGCGTCGAAGGCGCGTTTGCCGCCTGCTCGTTCTGGTACGTCGAATGCCTCGCGCGCGCCGGGCAAGTCGAAAAAGCCCATTTGGAGTTCGAGCAGTTGCTGCGTTACGCCAACCCGCTGGGGTTGTACGCCGAAGAGTTCGACAGCCAGGCCCGGCACTTGGGTAACACGCCCCAGGCCTTGAGCCACTTGGCATTGATCAGTGCGGCAACGTTCCTGGACCGCAAACTCAGCGGGGAGAAAACCGTATGGCAACCGTGACGTCCCCTGCCCCGCTGCTGTATGTGCGCACAACTCTACTTGATGTGGCTTACGAAACCCACGGCCCCATCGATGGCGAACCGGTGATCCTGTTGCATGGCTTCCCTTACGACCCACGGGGCTACGACGACATCGCGCCGGTGCTGGCTGAACGTGGTTATCGGGTATTGGTCCCGTATTTACGCGGTTATGGCCCGACGCGATTTATCAACACGCAAGTGATGCGCTCCGGCCAACAGGCGGCGCTGGCCAAGGATTTGCTCGACTTCATGGATGCATTGTCGATCCCGCAAGCCACCCTCGCCGGCTTTGACTGGGGTGGGCGCGCCGCCTGTATTGTCGCGGCGCTATGGCCACAGCGGGTGCGCGGGCTGGTGACCGGCGATGGCTACAACATCCAGGCCATCAGCCAGTCGCTCAAACCCCGGCCGCCTGAGACAGAGCACCGGCTCTGGTATCAGTACTACTTTCACACCCAGCGCGGGGTCGACGGCTTGACGGCCAACCGGCGTGAACTCTGCCAATTGCTCTGGACGCTGTGGTCACCGTCCTGGGCCGAAGGGCCAAGCCGCTACGCCCTGACCGCGCCGTCGTTTGATAACCCGGATTTTGTCGAGGTGGTGATTCATTCCTATCGCCATCGCTTTATGTATGCGCCGGGTGATCCCGCGCTGGAATACATCGAGCAGGCGCTGGTGCCCCAACCGGCGATATCGGTACCGAGCATTTCGTTGTGTGGGGCCGACGATGGCGTGGGCCCGCCGTCGCTGGAGGATGATGACGTGGAGCACTTCAGCGGTTTTTATCGCCGCCAGGTGTTGCCCGGCGTGGGTCATAACGTTTTCCAGGAAGCGCCCCAGGTCACGCTTCAAGCTTTGCTGGAACTACTGGAGCGGTGAAAAACGCTCTCGATAAGCCTGGGGCGTCACTGACAAGGCCCGCAGAAAGCTGCGGCGCAAAGTCTCTTCACAGCCAAAACCGCATTGCATGGCGATACGTTTGATGGAGGTCGTGCTGTCTGCCAGTTGCCGGCGTGCGTTTTCGACGCGAATCAGTTCCACGGCCCGCGCCGGTGTTTGGCCAGTCTCGGTGCGGTAATGGCGTACAAAGCTGCGCTCGCTCATGTCAGCCTGGGCTGCCAGGGTGGCGATGCTCAAATCCAGCGTCAGGTTATCGGCGATCCAGGCATGCAGCTCGGCAAAACGGCTGTCGCTTTTTTGCAGAGATAACGTCACGCTGAATTGCGACTGACCGCCAGGGCGCTTGAGGAACACCACCAAGTGGCGCGCCACCTCCAGGGCAATCGCACGCCCCAGGTCATCCTCTACCAGGGCCAGGCACAGGTCGATCCCGGCGGTCACGCCAGCAGACGTCCACACCGCGCCCTGCTGGATGAAAATCGGATTGGCCTCCACCGTGAGTGCAGGGAACTTGCGCGCCAGTTCTTCACAGCGCGTCCAGTGCGTGGCCACGCGGCAACCATCAAGCAGACCACTGGCGGCCAGCAGAAAAGCCCCGGTGCAGACCGAGGCCATGCGCCGGGTGTGCAGGGATTTATCACGCACCCATTGCACCAGCGTCGGGTCCTCGGCAACACCGTACACACCCCAGCCACCGGCGATCACCAGCGTGTCGCAGGGCTGGTCAATGGCGGGCAGCGGCTCGGCCAGCAGCGCCAGGCCGGCCGACGTCATTACCGGCCCAGCCTGAGTAGCAATGACGTTGACCGCGTAGGGCAATGGCAAACCACGTTGGCGCGCGAGATCGTTAGCCGATGCGAACACTTGTAGAGGCCCGGTGACATCGAGCACCTGGGCATTCTCAAACGCGAGTACATGAATAATTTTTGGCATGATTGGCGAGATTAGTGGGCTCAATGGCGTATTCGCCAAAGCCTAGGCTTCTACAGTGAGGACGTCCATTCCTTTTCGGAGCTTGAACCATGACCTTGCAGATCGGTTTTCTATTGTTCCCCGGCATCCAGCAACTGGACCTTACCGGCCCCTATGATGTCCTCGGTTCGCTGCCAGACGTGAAACTGCACCTGGTGTGGAAAGACCTCGCGCCGATCACCTCCAGCACGGGCTTGGTGTTCACGCCGACCATCACTTATGCCGACTGCCCGAACCTGGATGTGCTCTGCGTACCCGGCGGCGCCGGTGTGGGCCCTTTGATGGAAGACCCGCAAACCCTGGATTTTCTCAAGGCCCAGGCACAGACAGTGCGCTACATGACCTCGGTGTGCACCGGTTCATTGGTATTGGGCGCGGCAGGGTTACTGCGCGGTCGCAAGGCCACCACCCATTGGGCCTACCACCACCTGCTCGCCCCGCTCGGTGCTATTCCCGTACAGGAACGTGTGGTGCGTGACGGCAACCTGTTTACCGGCGGCGGGATCACCGCCGGCATCGACTTTGCCCTGACTCTGGCCGCGGAGTTGTACAGCGAAGCGGCGGCGCAACTGGTACAACTGCAGATCGAATACGCGCCGGCCCCACCGTTTGACTCAGGCCGCCCGGAGACGGCGCCCCGGCATGTGCTGGAGGAAGCCAACAAGCGCACGGTGGAGTCACGCAGAGTGCGCGGGGAGATTGTTGCGCGGGCAGCTGCGCGGTTGGGGTGAATGTTTATTCGTGGCGAGGGAGCTTGCTCCCGCTGGGGCGCGAAGCGGCCCCGTTCTTGGTTCGAGAAGAATGGGACTGCTACGCAGTCCGGCGGGACGGTTCGACGCCTCGACAAGCTCCCTCGCCACAGTACAGCGCTGCTTCTTAACTGACGGGCATCGCCGTTACTGCGCTCGCGTCTCGCCGCCTCCCTCTACTACCCGATCAACCAGCAACTGAACGCCCTCCACCATTCGGCAAATCCCCAGCACTACACTGCGCTGCGAACCTTCAACCTCAAAGGCCAGGTGCGCCGCAATGGCATTGATGGAGTCCAGATCCTGAGAGGCATTGACCAGCAGGGTTTCGGTGTCGAGGTTGGGATGGAGGGTGAAGAGCAGGTTTGAATCTGAAGGAGGATTGGGGCTGTCTTTGATCATGATGTAGTTCCTGAGAGTAATGGACTACCACCGAGTTTTTCTCACGAACTGAAGGTGGCAGCTGTACGCGGAGTGAGAAAACCAAGACCCCAGGAGCTTGGCCACGCCGAAGCGTGCCCGCGCACAGCCGCCATAACAGCGAGCCGAAAAGCGCGTGCACTGTATACGGTGAGCGCTTTTGCGCCAATGGAGTAGTTCGGATTTCTCACGTCCGGTCGCTGAATTGGCAGCGACTGGGCAAGACTAGTGATGACCATTCTTAGCAGCAACCTTAAAGGGTTGTGGGAAAAAACCGGCTTCAGCGCCTGGACGCAAGGTGAGTCCTAGGCTGCTGTACGAAACTTCTTGCGATTCTTTCGGTGCTAAACGGCCTGTCCGGTTGTAGCCGACTGTAACCACGATGCGAAGCGAGCCGCTCTTGATCTTGATCTTGATCTGCTTTTGATCTTAGGCGCCCCGTTAAACCACGCTGGCCGG
>NZ_JBZXEA010000017.1:0-56745 GCF_058725345.1 Pseudomonas sp. DW-iso17
GGGCATCAGATCGATAGGTGTCGGCTGGCAGGCCGTCATCGCAGGCAAGCCAGCTTCCACATTTGCTTAGTGCAACCCCTTCAGCACTCGTTGAGCCCTTCACGAAAACGCAGCGCCATCTTTTTCAGCTCCTGGCGCCAGCCTTCCAACTCCTCACGGCTCAAAGGCTTAGGCTCATCCTGCTCCAAGGCCACGGCGACGATCAGCGGCTGGGTGACATCACCTTTGGGCACATGGGGAATACGCGGCGGTTGAAACATATCCGCATGGGCTTTGAGCAGCCGTGCCACCCAACTGTCGGGGCTTTGGGCCACTTCCACCAGTTCGGCCAACTCGGGGATTGCCATGGAATCCAGCACTTCACGATTCATGATCATTTCTGCACGCGGCGCACCGGCCTGGGGTAGGCGGTAGAACCCGGCGATCTCATGGCACAGCCCCAGCAAGGCACCGTACAGGTGGAACAACGCCGCTTCGCGCCCCGCCTGTACCAGCGCGATAGCGTTCATCTCTTTCCCTTCCTCGGCACGGCCAAGGGCCTCCAGGGATAAACCCGCGAAGTAAATTTTCTGATTGGTACGGGTATAGAGTTCGTTGGCCATGACGGCAATCTCCACAACGAATAGGCGTGATGCTGGCTGGGTAGGAGCGAGCTTGCTGTGGCGAGGGAGCTTGCTCCCGCTCGACTGCGTAGCAGTCGCCAGCTATTGGGGGCGCTTCGCACCCCAGCGCAAGCAAGCTTGCTCGCCACAACAAGCTCAATCCTACAGTAAGCAAAAGCCGTCTATACAGACGGCTTTTGGCGTTAACAGACTAGCGGATCAAGCGCCCTGGCGCTTGTCCTCGACCTTCCACTTGCCGCCGTCGTAGAACGCTTTCCAGCCAGTAGGCTTGCCGTCCACTTCGGTCTGCACGTACTGCTCCTTGGTCTTGCGGCTGTAACGGATCACGGCTGGGCGACCATCCGGGTCCTTTTTCGGCGCTTCACACAGGAAGTGGTACTTCGGATCGATCTCGTCCTTGTGCGGCACGATCTCCATCACCAGTGGTGCACGGGTCTCGCGGTTTTTCGGGAACTGGCTCGCAGCCAGGAACAGCCCCGAAGCGCCGTCACGCAGGATGTAGGTGTCGTTGACCTTCTCGCACTTGAGCTCGGGCATTTTCACCGGATCCATCTTCGGCGGCGCCGCATCACCGCTTTTCAGCAGTTTGCGGGTGTTCTTGCACGTTGGGTTGGTGCACCCGAAGAACTTGCCGAAACGGCCAGTCTTGAGCTGCATCTCGCTGCCGCACTTGTCGCATTCCAGGCTCGGGCCTTCATAGCCCTTGATGCGATAGGTGCCCTCTTCGATCTCGTAGCCGTTGCAATCCGGGTTGTTACCACAGATGTGCAGCTTGTGCTTCTCGTCCAGCAGGTAGGCGTCCATCGCCGTGCTGCAGATCGGGCAGCGGTGCTTGCCACGCAGCACCAGCGACTCGGACTCACCCTCGTCGTCAGCCGCGATTTCATCGCCCGGCACCAGGTTGACGGTCGCCTTGCAGCGCTCTTTGGGCGGCAGGCTGTAGCCCGAGCAACCGAGGAACACGCCGGTGGAGGCGGTACGAATCTGCATCGGTCGACCGCAGGTAGTGCACGGAATATCCGTCATCACCGGCTGGTTGGCGCGCATCCCGTTCTCGGGGTTCTCGGCCACTTCAAGCTTTTTCTTGAAGTCGCCGTAGAACTCATCCAGCACGTTTTTCCAGTCGCGTTCGCCCTGGGCCACGTCATCGAGGTTCTCTTCCATGCCGGCAGTGAAGCCGTAATCCATCAAGTTGGAGAAACTCTCCGACAGACGCTCGGTGACGATGTCACCCATCTTTTCCGAATAGAAACGACGGTTATGCAGCGCAACGTAGCCACGGTCCTGGATGGTGGAGATGATTGCCGCGTAGGTCGACGGACGACCGATACCGCGCTTCTCCATCTCTTTCACCAGGCTGGCTTCGGAATAACGCGCCGGCGGCTTGGTGAAGTGCTGGGACGGGTCGAGCTTGATCAGCTTCAGCGTGTCGCCCTGGGCCATATCCGGCAGCACATCATCATCGCCAGGCTTGGCGATCTGCGGCATCACACGGGTGTAGCCATCGAACTTGAGGATACGGCCCTTGGCACGCAGCTCGAAATCGCCCGCGCCCACGCTGACGGTAGTAGACAGGTATTGCGCCGGCAGCATCTGGCAAGCCAGGAACTGGCGCCAGATCAGCTCGTAGAGGCGCTCAGCGTCGCGCTCCATGCCGCTCAGCTTGGCAGGCGTGGTGTTGGCGTCAGACGGACGAATCGCTTCGTGAGCCTCTTGTGCGCCTTCCTTGCTGCTGTAGACGTTCGGCTTCTCCGGCAGGTAGGTCTTGCCGAATTCGCTTTCAATATAGGTACGCGCCATCGCCACCGCGTCTTGCGACAGGTTGGTGGAGTCCGTACGCATATAGGTGATGTAGCCAGCCTCATACAGACGCTGGGCCATCATCATGGTCTTCTTCACCCCGAAGCCCAAACGGTTGCTCGCGGCCTGTTGCAGGGTGGAGGTGATGAACGGCGCCGACGGCTTGCTGCTGGTCGGTTTGTCTTCACGCTTGACGATGCTGTAGCTGGAGGCCTTGAGCTTCTCCAGCGCGGCCATGGCCTGGGCTTCGTTCAGCGGCTTGAAGGCTTCGCCTTTTTCACGGGCCACTTCAAAGCGCACATTGGCGCCCTTGGCAGTGCCGAGGTCGGCGTGGACTTCCCAGTATTCTTCAGGGATGAACGCACGGATCTCGCGCTCACGCTCCACCACCAGCTTGACCGCTACCGATTGCACACGGCCGGCGGACAGGCCACGGGCGATCTTCGCCCACAGCAGTGGCGAGACCATGTAGCCGACGACGCGGTCGAGGAAGCGACGGGCCTGCTGGGCGTTGACACGGTCGATGTCCAGCTCGCCCGGCTTGGAGAAGGCTTCCTGGATGGCTTTCTTGGTGATTTCGTTGAACACCACGCGCTTGTAGCGGCTGTCATCACCGCCGATGGCTTCGCGCAGGTGCCAGGCAATGGCTTCCCCTTCGCGGTCCAAGTCCGTCGCGAGATAGATGGTGTCAGCATCTTTGGCGAGCCGGCGCAGCTCTTCGATGACCTTTTCCTTGCCCGGAAGGATTTCGTACTTGGCCTTCCAGCCATGGTCCGGGTCCACACCCATGCGCGAAACCAGTTGCTTGCGCGCTTTTTCTTTAGGCGTGAGTACCGGACCTTCGCCCGCGGCGGCCTTGCCGCGCTTGGCGGCAGGCTCCTTGCTGGCGCTAGCCGAACCGCTGGTGGGCAGGTCTCGGATATGGCCGATACTCGACTTCACCACGTACTCGTTGCCCAAGTACTTGTTGATGGTCTTGGCCTTAGCCGGGGATTCCACAATGACCAGCGATTTGCCCATGGATCGGAAAATTCCTGAATTCGAGAAGTGAAAGGCAGTTGGCGCCTGACGCGGCAACGCTATATATAGTGGCAACCGGATGAGGTCAAGCGCAGCATTCTGCGCGACCTGCCGTTATTGCCCTGTAAAAAGACTGGGTTCGGCCGTGACCAAAGCAAAGCGCGGGACCTGCTCGCCGTCAACTTCGACGGTCTCCAGGAACATGCTCAAAGGGCGCACCCAAAAGCCGTATTCGCCATACAGCGCTTGGTAAAACACCACTTCTTCTTCGGTTTCAGAGTGGCGCGCCACGCTGAAAACACGGTACTGCGGCCCCTTGTAATGCTGGTAGAGCCCTGGTTCGACTTTCATGCTCTGGCCCTCATGCAAAATTTGTTGAAAAAAAATATTTAAAAGTTCCAAAAAACAAAAACCGGGGCACTGGGCCCCGGCTTCCGTCAACCGAACGTTTAGACGCGTTCGAAGACGGTAGAGATGCCTTGGCCGAGACCAATGCACATGGTTGCAACCCCAAGGTTGCCGCCATTTTGCTTCATCACGTTAAGCAAAGTGCCAGAGATACGCGCACCGGAGCAACCGAAGGGGTGGCCCAGGGCAATCGCACCGCCGTGCAGGTTAACCTTCTCGTTCATCTTGTCGAGTACTTTCAGATCTTTCAGCACTGGCAAGGCCTGTGCGGCGAAAGCTTCGTTGAGCTCGAAGAAGTCGATATCAGAGATGGAAAGGCCTGCGCGCTTCAAGGCTTTTTGTGTGGCCGGTACTGGACCATAGCCCATGATCGCCGGATCCACACCCGCCACTGCCATCGAACGAATCACGGCCAGCGGCTGGATACCCAGGTCCTGGGCACGCTGCGCCGACATCACGATCATGCACGAAGCACCGTCGGTGATCTGCGAGGAAGTACCGGCTGTCACGGTGCCGCCCTTTGGATTGAAGGCTGGCTTGAGGGCCGCCAGGCTTTCCAGGGTAGTGTCCGGACGAATGGTTTCGTCGTAGTCGAACAGTTTCAGGAAACCATTCTCGTCGTAGCCGTTCATCGGGATGATTTCATCCTTGAACTTGCCTTCCACCGTCGCCTTGTGGGCGAGTTGGTGGGAGCGCAGGCCGAAGGCGTCCTGGGCTTCACGGGTGATGCCGTGCATTTTGCCGAGCATTTCCGCGGTCAGGCCCATCATGCCCGAGGCTTTCGCCGCGTAGAGGGACATGTGCGGGTTAGGATCGACGCCGTGCATCATGCTGACGTGGCCCATGTGCTCCACGCCGCCGACCACGAACACATCGCCGTTGCCGGTCATGATCGCTTGCGCAGCGGTGTGCAGCGCGCTCATCGACGAGCCGCACAGGCGGCTGACGGTCTGGCCGGCCGCGGTGTGCGGGATCTGGGTCATCAACGACGCCATGCGCGCGATGTTCCAGCCCTGCTCCAGGGTCTGGTTGACGCAGCCCCAGATCACGTCCTCGACTTCGTTCGGGTCGACCTTGGTGTTGCGCTCCAGCACTTTGCTGATCAGGTGCGCCGACATGTCTTCGGCGCGGGTGTTGCGGTGCATGCCGCCCTTGGAGCGGCCCATCGGCGTACGACCGAAGTCGACAATCACGACGTCTCTTGGATTCAAGCTCATAAATATTCTCGCTCTAGTCGATTGGGCGCTTAACCGAAGAAGCTCTGGCCATTCTTGGCCATTTCACGCAGCTTCGCGGTCGGGTGGTACAGCGGGCCCAAATCAGCGTATTTGTCAGCCAGGGCAACGAACTCGGCCACACCGATCGAATCGATGTAACGCAACGCGCCACCACGGAATGGAGGGAAACCAATACCGTACACCAGGCCCATATCGGCTTCGGCGGCGGTTTCAACGATGCCGTCTTCCAGGCAACGCACGGTTTCCAGGCACAGGGCGATCATCATCCAGTTGATGATGTCTTCGTCCGACACCTCACGCTGTTCGTAGATGACCGGAGCGAGCACTTCGTGCACCGACGGGTCGGCCACTTTCTTCTGCTTGCCCTTCTTGTCGGCCTCGTAGGCGTAGAAGCCCTTGCCATTCTTCTGGCCCAGGCGCTTGGCCTCGTACAGCGCGTCGATCGCCGAGCGGCGGTCGTCTTTCATGCGGTCCGGGAAGCCTTCAGCCATGACGTCGCGACCGTGGTGGCCGGTGTCGATGCCGACCACGTCCATCAGATACGCCGGGCCCATGGGCCAGCCGAACTTCTCCATGACCTTGTCGATGCGCACGAAGTCCACACCGGCGCTGACCAGCTTGGCGAAACCGCCAAAGTACGGGAACAGCACGCGGTTGACCAAGAAGCCCGGGCAATCGTTGACGACGATCGGGTTCTTGCCCATTTTCTTGGCGTAGGCAACGGTGGTGGCCACGGCCAGCTCGCTGGACTTCTCGCCACGGATCACTTCCACCAGCGGCATCATGTGCACCGGGTTGAAGAAGTGCATGCCGACGAAGTTTTCCGGACGCTTGAGGGCCTTGGCCAGCAGCGAGATGGAAATGGTCGAGGTGTTGGAGGCCAGGATGGTGTCATCTTTGACCTGGGCTTCCACTTCAGCCAGTACCGCCTGCTTGACCTTCGGGTTTTCGACAACCGCTTCGACCACCAGGTCGACGTGGCCGAAATCACCGTAGGACAGCGTAGGACGAATGCCGTTAAGCACTTCAGCCATTTTTGCAGCGGTCATGCGGCCTTTATCAACGCGGCCCACCAGCAGCTTGGCGGCTTCGGCCAGGCCCTGCTCGATCCCGTGTTCGTTGATGTCTTTCATCAGGATCGGCGTGCCTTTGGACGCCGATTGATAGGCGATACCGCCGCCCATGATACCGGCGCCGAGTACGGCGGCCTGTTTCACGTCCTTGGCGATTTCGTCGTAGGCCTTGGCCTTTTTCTTCAGTTCCTGATCGTTCAGGAACAGGCCGATCAGGCTCTGGGCCGCCGAGGTTTTCGCCAGTTTGACGAAGCCTGCCGCTTCCACTTCCAGGGCTTTGTCGCGACCAAAGTTCGCGGCCTTCTGGATGGTCTTGATCGCTTCAACCGGCGCCGGGTAGTTCGGGCCGGCCTGGCCTGCCACGAAACCTTTGGCGGTTTCGAACGACATCATCTGTTCGATGGCGTTGAGCTTGAGTTTTTCCAGCTTCGGCTGACGCTTGGCCTTGTAGTCAAATTCGCCGCTGATGGCGCCTTTGATCAGGTTCAGCGCGGCTTCGGCCAGTTTGTCGGGGGCCACCACAGCGTCGACGGCACCGACTTTCAGCGCGTCTTCAGCCTTGTTTTCCTTGCCGGCGGCGATCCATTCGATCGCGTTGTCGGCACCGATCAGGCGCGGCAGGCGCACGGTACCGCCAAAGCCTGGGTAGATACCCAGCTTGACTTCCGGCAGGCCGATCTTGGCCGTCGCGGACATGACACGGAAGTCTGCCGCCAGGCACATTTCCAGGCCGCCGCCCAACGCGATGCCGTTGATGGCAGCAACAGTCGGCACGTTGAGGTCTTCGAAATCGCTGAAGATCTTGTTGGCTTCGAGGTTGCCAGCCACCAGCTCGGCATCGGGCAGCTTGAAGTTGTCGACGAATTCGGTGATGTCAGCGCCGACGATAAACACGTCCTTGCCGCTGGAGACGATCACGCCCTTGACCGAAGCATCTGCTTTGATGGTGTCTACGGCCTGACGCAGTTCGTTCAGGGTTAGACGGTTGAACTTGTTGACGGACTCACCCTTGAGGTCGAATTTGAGTTCGACGATGCCACTTTCAAGAGCCTTAACCGTGATGGCTTTACCTTCGTAAATCATCAACTGATCTCCACGATATGGAAGCTGAACAGTACACACTGGACGCTGGTCTCTGGTTTGACATTGACAGTTGAATCAATGCTCACGCCAATCCGCCAGGCACACCCGCCAGTGCGATAGTCGGGTTTTGTATGAGTCGTCTGACAGGCAAACGCTCAATTCATACGCCCGTTTGATTTGGGTACGCCACCTTCATCCAATTCCGAGCAATTGTCAATCGCTCCAAAGGCTAGGAAAAACGCGACTTTCCAGTCATTTCAGAACCCGGCCCATAGGCTCGCCACCCGTCAATATTCAAATATTCACAGGATCAATAATGGAAAGGATGTGGGAAAAGGCTGTACAGAAAGCAATACACGACTAGGCTAGCGGCAATGTGCAGATTTACCGGCCTGCCTGGCCACCTCCAGCCCGATGATGATGTCGGGCTTTTTATTGCCTGGCTTTCCTGTAGGAGCGAGCTGGCTCGCTCCTACAGAGCTTGGGTCAGGCCAGGGCCTTGAGCAGCGTATCAATATCTTTCAGCACGCTTGCGTCGCCCTTTTCGCCCCAATACAGAGCAATCATCTGTTTGTCGGCCTCGACCTTGTAGACGTTTGCCGGCAGCGTTGCAAAATGCGGCAACAACTTCTCATCCACACAGGGTTCACGCCACTGATTGACCCATAGCCCCGGCTCCAGCTGCCAGTAGCTCCACGTTGCGGGCGCGCTGCCGCGTCGTGGCCGGCAATACTGCGCACAGGGGCTCGGCGGCTCCTGCTTGAGCCAGTGCGGCCATTCCTGAGGCGCCAACTGCATGGCCAGGCCGATGCGGCGTGCCTCCATGCGCAGGGCCATACGCCCACTCTGCTGGCGCGAAGGTCGCAGCCATACCAGGGGGCTCAAAACCACCGCAAGGATTGACACCACTATCCAGACCGTCATATGTGTACTCCCGAATTTCTAGATGAGCGGATTTGATCTGCGGCAACCCCATCCGCTTGAAAGCAGCCATACTGAACTTATTGCAGTCCTCTGGAGGAACGCCTCATGCCCTACGAACATATTCTGGTCGCTGTCGACCTGACCGAAGAGTGCGATCCAGTGATCAAGCGCGCACAGGAATCCGCGATTGCCAATGGCGCCAAACTGTCGTTGGTACACATCGTCGAGCCCATGGCCATGGCCTTTGGTGGTGACGTGCCGATGGACCTTTCCCAGCTGCAGCAACAACAATTTGACCAGGCCAAGGAGCGCCTTGACCGTTTGATTCTCAAATACCCGCACCTGAAAAAGGAAGACTGCCACCTGACATACGGCCAACCGCGCCAGGAAATTCACCACCTGGCCAAGGAAAAGGCTTGCGACTTGATCGTGGTGGGTAGCCATGGTCGTCACGGTTTGGCGTTGTTGCTGGGCTCGACCGCCAATGATGTATTGCACGGCGCGCCGTGCGATGTATTGGCCGTCAAACTGATAAAGAGTCCGTAAGACCGATAAAGGTCTAATGTGGGAGCTGGCTTGCCTGCGATAGCGGTGTATCAGCCACCCGATGCATCAACTGGCAGACTGCTATCGCAGGCAAGCCAGCTCCCACAGTTGAATCGCATTTCATATTAAAAAGCCCGGCGCTCATAGAAGAGCGCCGGGCTTTTTTATTGCGGCTCGATCACTCAGGCATCCAGCTCGGCCCAACGCTCAACCAACGCTTCCAGCTCCTGGTTCAACGTCTCCAGGGAGGCGATAACCTTGGCGGTTTCTGCCGCAGGGCGCAGGTAGAAGCCGGCGTCAGCCATTTCCGCTTCGACCGCAGCGATCTGCTGTTCCTTGGCGTCGATATCGCCTGGCAAGGCTTCCAACTCGCGCTGCAACTTATAGCTCAGCTTCTTCTTGGCCGGCGCAGCGTCAGCAGCCGGTGCAGGCGCCTCGGCAGCGGCGGGAGCCACCACCGCCGTGTTCAGGTCCGCCTTGCCCGACTTGCTCTCGGTCACGCCCAGCAGGCGCGGCGAGCCGCCCTGACGCAGCCAGTCCTGATAACCGCCCACGTATTCGCGCACCTTGCCTTCGCCTTCGAAAACCAGGGTGCTGGTGACCACGTTGTCGAGGAATTCCCGGTCGTGGCTGACCATCAGCACGGTGCCGTTGAAGGTCAGCAAGACCTCTTCCAGCAGTTCCAGGGTTTCCACGTCGAGGTCGTTGGTCGGCTCGTCGAGCACCAGCAGGTTGGCCGGCTTGCTGAACAGCTTGGCCAGCAGCAGGCGCGCACGCTCCCCCCCCGACAGCGCCTTGACCGGCGTGCGCGCACGTTGCGGGCTGAACAGGAAGTCGCCCAGGTAGCTGAGTACGTGGCGGCTCTGGCCGTCGATGTCGATAAAGTCGCGACCTTCGGCGACGTTGTCGATCACGGTCTTTTCCAGGTCCAACTGGTGGCGCAACTGGTCAAAGTAGGCCACGTCGATGCGAGTGCCCTCTTCCACCTTGCCGCTGGTCGGTTGCAGACCGCTGAGCATCAGCTTGAGCAAGGTGGTCTTGCCGGTACCGTTGGCGCCCAACAGGCCAATACGGTCGCCGCGCTGCAGGACCATGGAGAAGTCCTTGATCAGGAACGGGCCGTCCGGGTGATGGAAGCTGACGTTCTCCAGCACCATCACTTGCTTGCCCGACTTGTCGGCAGTATCGAGCTGGATATTGGCCTTGCCGGTACGCTCGCGGCGCTCACTGCGCTCCACGCGCAAGGCTTTCAAGGCACGCACACGGCCTTCGTTACGGGTGCGACGGGCCTTGATGCCCTGGCGGATCCAGACTTCTTCCTGGGCCAGCTTCTTGTCGAACAGCGCGTTGGCGGTTTCTTCGGCCGCCAGGGCGGCTTCCTTATGCACCAGGAAGCTGGCGTAGTCGCCGTTCCAGTCGATCAGGCCGCCACGGTCCAGCTCGAGGATGCGCGTAGCCAGGCTCTGCAGGAAAGCACGGTCGTGCGTGATAAACAGCACGGCGCCCTGGAAGTCCTTGATGGCTTCTTCAAGCCAGGCGATGGCGCCGATGTCCAGGTGGTTGGTCGGTTCGTCGAGCAGCAGCAGGTCCGGCTCGGACACCAGGGCCTGGGCCAGCAGCACACGGCGACGCCAGCCGCCGGACAATTCGGCGAGGGTCTTGTCTGCCGGCAGTTGCAGGCGGCTCAGGGTGCTGTCCACCAGTTGCTGCAAGCGCCAGCCGTCACGGGCTTCGAGGTCTTGCTGGACGTGCATCAGTTTGTCCAGGTCTTCTTCGGTGACGCAGTTCTGTGCCAGGTGATGGTATTGCGCGAGCAACTCGCCAACGCCGTCCAGGCCTTCGGCTACCACGTCGAACACTGTCCGTCCGTCGGCCACCGGCAATTCTTGCGGCAATTCGCCGATCTTGAGGCCCGGGGCACGCCAGACAGAGCCGTCATCGGGCTTCTGGTCGCCTTTTACCAGCTTCATCATGCTGGACTTGCCGGTGCCGTTGCGGCCGATGATGCACACCCGCTCACCACGGGCGATCTGCCAGGACACCTTGTCCAACAACGGCATGGCGCCGAAAGCAAGGGACACATCGCTGAATTTGAGCAGGGTCATACGCTTCTCCAAAAACTGGGCGCGCATTCTACCTGATGTGAGGGTGGGATGCGGTCGGCATTTTCTCTATTGACACGTTCTGTAGGACATTTCCGGCGAACTTGAACGAACCAGCCGGCAAAGCTTTCGCGGGCCGCTGGCAAAAGGCTAAGCTAGGGGCAATCAGTGTCGGCAGTGCCGGTGCTAGTCGTGATTTCTCTGCACGGACGTCTCATGCGCAGTCGCCTTTTCAACTTTTTATCTTGTCTGCTTCTTTCCGCCACTGCCGTTCAATCCGCCCAGGCGGTGGACCTCACCACTCAACGCCAGTATTACGATCAAGCCAAACGTGCCTTGGCCAAGGGCGACAGCGGCCCCTACATGCAATACAGCCAGGCCCTGGCCGATTACCCGCTCACGCCCTACCTGGCCTACGACGAACTGACCGCGCGCCTGAAAACCGCAAGTAACGAGGAAATCGAACAATTCCTCGCCAAACACGGCGACTTGCCCCAGGCCAACTGGATGAAACTGCGTTGGCTGCGCTGGCTGGCCGAACGCGGCGATTGGCAGACTTTTGAAAAGTACTACGACACCAAGCTCAATTTCGTCGAACTGGACTGTCTGCATGGCCAGTACCAGCTCAGCCACAACCTGAAGGCCGAAGGCTACAAGACTGCCGAAAAGCTGTGGATGACCGGCAAATCCCAGCCAGCCGCCTGTGACGCCACGTTTGGCCAATGGGCCGCTGCCGGCCAGCTCACCGAGCAGAAGATCTGGGAGCGCACCAAGCTCGCCGCCGAAGCGCGTAACTACGCGCTGGCCAATAGCCTGGTGAAAACCCTACCCACCCTCGGCGCCCAAGGTCGCTTGATGGTGGATGTGGCGCAAAAGCCCGACATGCTCAGCGACCCGTCACGCTTCCAGCCGGCCACCGAGGCCATGTCTGACGCCGTGGGCCTGGGCCTGCGTCGCCTGGCGCGGCAGGATCCGGACAAAGCCATGTCGCTGCTCGACGGTTACGCCAGCAGCATGCACTTCTCCCGTGACGAAAAAGTCTCGATTGCCCGCGAGATCGGCTTGACCCTGGCCAAGCGCTTCGACCCGCGCGCACTGGAGGTCATGACCAAGTACGACCCCGAGTTACGCGACAATACGGTTTCCGAGTGGCGCCTGCGCCTGCTGTTGCGCCTGGCGCGCTGGGAAGACGCCTACCAGTTGACCCGCAAACTCCCACAGGACCTGGCCACCACCAACCGTTGGCGCTACTGGCAGGCACGCAGCCTGGAGCTGGCCGAGCCGAAAAACCCGCAGGCTTTGGTGCTGTACAAAAACGTGGCCAAGGAGCGGGACTTCTACGGTTTCCTCGCTGCTGACCGCTCCAAAGCCCCTTACCAGTTGAACAACAAGCCGCTGGTGATGAGCCAGGCGCTGGTCAACAAGGTGCGCAATACCCCTGGGGTGCGGCGTGCCCTGGAGTTCTACGCCCGTGGCCAGATCGTCGACGGTCGCCGCGAGTGGTACCACGTCAGCCGTCATTTCAACCGTGACGAGATGGTCGCCCAGGCCAAACTGGCCTACGACATGAAGTGGTACTTCCCGGCGATCCGCACCATCAGCCAGGCGCAGTACTGGGACGACCTGGACATCCGCTTCCCGATGGCCCACCGCGACACCCTGGTGCGCGAAGCCAAGGTACGCGGCCTGCACTCCAGCTGGATCTTTGCCATCACCCGTCAGGAAAGCGCGTTCATGGACGATGCCCGCTCCGGCGTCGGCGCCAGCGGCCTGATGCAACTGATGCCCGGCACGGCCAAGGAAACCGCGCGCAAGTTCAGTATCCCCCTGGCCTCCCCGGCCCAGGTACTGGACCCGGATAAAAACATCCAGCTCGGTGCTGCGTACCTGAGCCAGGTGCACAGCCAGTTCAACGGCAACCGCGTGCTCGCCTCCGCTGCCTACAACGCCGGCCCCGGCCGCGTGCGCCAATGGCTGCGCGGCGCAGACCACCTGAGTTTCGACGTGTGGGTGGAAAGCATCCCCTTCGACGAAACCCGCCAGTATGTGCAGAACGTGCTGTCTTATTCGGTGATCTACGGGCAGAAGCTCAATTCACCGCAGCCGTTGGTGGATTGGCATGAGCGGTACTTCGACGACCAATAAGGCTCTGAACCTGCTTCTAATGTGGGAGGGGGCTTGCCCCCGATTGCAGGCTGTCAGTCACACGTCTATTGCTGATCCGCCGCTATCGGGGACAAGCCCCCTCCCACAGGGTCTGCACTGAACTGCAACGCCGCCAACCGCGCATACAGCGGATTGCTCGCAATCAACTGCTGATGCGTGCCCACCGCCACCAGCTTGCCCTGGTCCATCACCGCAATGCGGTCGGCATTCTTCACCGTGGCCAAACGGTGGGCGATCACCAGCGTGGTGCGCCCCTGCATCAGCTGCGGCAGCGCTTGCTGGATAAGGTGTTCACTCTGGGCGTCGAGGGCGCTGGTGGCTTCGTCCAGCAGCAGGATCGGCGCGTCGACCAGCAAGGCGCGAGCGATGGCCAGGCGTTGGCGCTGGCCGCCGGAGAGGCCCTGGCCACTTTCGCCGAGGTGGGTTTGGTAGCCGTCGGGCATTTGCAGGATGAAGTCGTGGGCGTGGGCAATACGCGCGGCGGCTTCCACCTGGGCGGTGGTGGCGGACGGGTTGCCGTAGCGGATGTTGTCCTCGACGCTGCCGAAGAACAACGCCGGGCTCTGGGACACCAGGGCGAAATGGCGCCGCAGGTCCAGGGGGTCTAGCTCGGTCAGCGGCTGGCCTTCGAGCAGGATTCGGCCTTGCTGGGGGTCGTAGAAGCGCAGCAGCAGATCGAAAATCGTCGACTTGCCCGCACCGGACGGCCCTACCAAGGCCAGGGTTTCGCCCGGGTTGATGGTCAGGTTCAAGCCGTCGATGGCATAGCTGTCCGGTCGCGAAGGATAGGAAAAGCGTAGGTCCTGCAGTTCCATGCGGCCACTGACCCGATCCGGCAAACGTACGCCGCCAGTGGCCGGCGCCTGGATCTCGTTGCCTGACTGCAACAGCTCACCGATACGCTCGGCTGCCCCGGCGGCACGCTGCAACTCGCCAAGCACTTCGCTCAGGGTGCCGACGGCGCTGCCGACAATCAGGCTGTAGAACACGAACGCCGCCAGCTCACCGCCGGAAATGCGCCCGCTGATCACGTCCATGCCGCCCACCCACAGCATCACGCCTACCGCGCCGAGCACCAGCATGATCACCAGGGTGATCAGCCAGGAGCGCTGCAAGATGCGTTTACGTGCCGTGACAAAGGCGTCCTCGACGGTGACGGCAAAGCGTTGTTCGTCCTGCACCTGATGGTTATAGGCCTGCACGGTCTTGATCTGGCCCAACGTCTCGGCGACATAGCTGCCGACGTCCGCGATACGGTCCTGGCTCAAACGCGACAGGCTGCGCACCCTGCGCCCGAAGATCAGAATCGGCGCTAGCACCAGCGGCAACGCCACCACTACGATGCTGGTGAGCTTGGGGTTAGTGATAAACAGCAATACGATGCCGCCGATCACCATCAGGGCGTTGCGCAGAAACAGCGACAGTGATGAGCCGATCACCGATTGCAGTAAGGTGGTGTCGGTGGTCAGCCGCGACTGGATTTCCGAGCTGCGGTTGTTCTCGTAGAAGCCGGGGTGCAGGTAGATCAGGTGGTTGAACACCTGCCGGCGAATATCGGCTACCACCCGCTCGCCAATCCACGACACCAGGTAAAACCGCGTGAAGGTGCCCACGGCCAGGCCGAGCACCAGCAGCATGAACAGGCCGATTGACTGGTTGAGCAGGTGTGGCGACTGGGTCATGAAGCCCTGGTCCACCAACAGGCGTATGCCCTGCCCCATGGACAAGGTGATGCCAGCGGTGACGATCAGCGCCAGCAGTGCGCCAAGCGCCTGCCAACGGTAGGGCGCAATAAAGCGGCTGGCCAGGCGAATCGCACGGCGTTGACGGATGGAGAACATGGAAGGCATCACCCAATGAGGAGTCTGTACCTCAACATTGGGGGAACTTGCGCAAATAACAATGAGTCAGGTTAATTATGCCCGCCGATGCAGGCCGCTAGAGGCTATCGGTCTAAGCCTGATCTGGAAATATGTACCGGTTTCTGGTGGACTGGGTGTTCAAACCGATGAGCGTGTAAGGAGTTGTAACAGCGCGTTCATGCGGGGGAATTAAAGTAGGTACACAACCTGATGAGGAGACAGGCCATGACCTTGCAAAATAGCAGCGACGCCAAGATTGAAGTGATCCGCCAGCCGCAGCAGCTGCCTTGCTCGTACATCGATGCCAAGGGCCGGGAAGTGCAGATTACCGAAGAAATGATCCAGCAAGCCTGCAGCGAGCTGGAACAGCGACTGGTCAAGCCTGCCCAGCAAGGCTGAAGCGCCCACGCTCTTTCAAACCCGGCCCAGGTGGCCGGGTTTTTTATGCCCGCTGTAGAAGCGAGCTTGCTCGCGAAGGCCTCAAGAGCACCGCGATAACCGTTACAGCTGTTCGGCACCCAGAGCAGTCACGATCTGTGACAGCACCGCCGACTCCCCGTTGATGCGCACCTTCAAGCCATCGATCTCGCGACGCTCCGGATAGTGCTTGCGCAGCAGGTCGAAAGCTTGGCGCTGTTCCTGCACAGTGCCCACCAGGCTGCGACGGAAATCCGCGTCGTCACGTCGTGGGTCGTACACACTGCGGCACAAGGTCGCCAGCGCCCAGGCCGGGTCAGTCTCAGGATGCAGGTGCATCTCGGCCAGCCAGGGGGCCGGCAGCAAATCACTTAAGTGAATACTCGGTTCCTGGCCCAGGTGCGCGCACAGCGCCTGGTAAATCTGCGCGGTGCCGCGCTGCTTGCCATCGAGGCTGTAGCCGGCAATATGCGGCGTGGCCAGCACGCACAGGTCAGCCAGGTCGACGTCCACCTCGGGCTCGCCTTCCCACACGTCCAGCACCGCTTGCAGGTCTTCGCGCGCCAGCAACACCTCGCGCAGCGCGGCGTTATCCACCACCGCACCCCGGCTGGCGTTGATCAGCCAGGTGCCCGGCTTGAGCTGTGCCAGGCGCTGGCGATCAAACAGGTGCCAGGTCGAACCGTTGCCGGACTTGATCAGCGGCGTATGCAAGCTGATCACGTCACATTGCTCGATGACCTGCTGCAGACTGACGTAATCACCGTCTTCGGTAATCTGGCGCGGCGGATCGCACACCAACACATTCCAGCCCAGGCCCTTGAGCACCTTGACCAAGCGCCCGCCGACTTCGCCGGCACCGACGATGCCATAGGTACGCTGTTTGAGGTCAGCGCCTTCGATTTCAGCCAGGGTCTGCAAGCTGCCAAGCACGTAGTCCACCACCCCACGCGCATTGCAGCCGGGCGCGCTGGACCACTGGATACCCGCTTGCTTGAAGTAGTCGAGGTCCAGGTGGTCGGTGCCGATGGTGCAGGTGCCAACAAAGCGCACGTTACTGCCCTCAAGCAGGGCACGGTTGACGTTGGTCACCGAGCGCACCAGTAGCACGTCGGCCTGCCCGACCGTAGCGCGGTCGATGGAACGGCCAGGCACGCGGCGAATCTCGCCAAACCCTTCGAAGAATGCATCGAGCAGCGGGATATTTTCGTCGGCAACAATCAGCATGGCAGGCTCCTTTGGCGGATTGGCAGTGTACAGAAGATCCTGTGTAGGAGCTGGCTTGCCTGCGATGGCATCGACCCGGTTTGCCTGATGTACCGAGGTGCCTGCATCGCAGGCAAGCCAGCTCCCACAGGGTTCAGCGCTGGCCTGGGCGCATTGCTTACAAATCCCTAACACAGGTTTTTTCCTGACCGCTGCGTCAACGCGTAGAATCCGCCGTCCTTGCGACTGCCTTTTTTATTGGACACCTGTACGTGAACACTGCCACCGCTACCCTCTCCCGCCCCGCCCGCATCAGCCGGGAAGTGCGCGGCCTGCTGACGCTGGCCTTGCCGATCATGATTGGCCAACTGGCAACCACCGCAATGAGCTTCGTCGATGCGGTGATGGCCGGGCGCGTGAGCCCGCAGGACCTGGCGGCGGTGGGCCTGGGTAATTCGATCTGGATCCCGGTGTACCTGTTGATGACCGGTACTCTGCTGGCCACCACGCCGAAAGTCGCCCAGCGCTACGGTGCGGGCCAGTTCAGCGAGATCGGGCCCTTGGTGCGTCAGTCATTGTGGCTGGCCGTGGTGGTTGGCATCGCAGGGGCGCTGTTGTTGCTATGCGCCGAGCCGATCCTGCATGCGATGAAGGTCGAACCCGACTTGATCGAGCCGTCCATGGGCTACCTGCACGGCATCGCCGCCGGTATGCCGGCGGTGGCGTTGTACTACGTGTTTCGCTGTTTCAGTGACGGCCTGGGCCGCACACGGCCGAGCATGGTCATGGGCTTGTGCGGGTTGGCGCTGAATATTCCGCTGAACTACATCTTCATCTACGGCCACCTGGGCGTACCGGCCATGGGCGGCGTGGGTTGTGGCTGGGCTACCGCGATTGCAATGTGGGTGATGATGATCGGCCTGGCCATCTGGACGCGCTGGGGCGCGGCCTATCAAAGCAGCGAATTGTTCAAGCGCTTCGACTGGCCGCAGTGGGCGGTGATCAAGCGCGTGTTGGGCATTGGCCTGCCGATAGGCGTGGCGATCTTTGCCGAATCGAGTATTTTTGCGGTGATCGCCTTGTTGATCGGCAGCCTGGGCGCCACGGTGGTCTCCGGCCACCAGATCGCGCTGAACGTCAGCTCCCTGGTGTTCATGATCCCTTACTCCCTGAGCATGGCCGTCACCGTGCGCGTCGGCCAGGCGCTGGGGCGCGGCGAACCTCGGGAAGCACGCTTCGCCGCCGGCGTCGGCATGGGCACCGCACTGGCGTATGCCTGCTTTTCCTGCAGCTTGATGCTGTTGTTTCGCGAGCAGATTGCAGCGATCTATACGCCCGACCCGGTGGTGATCCACCTGGCGTCGATGCTGATCGTGTTCTCGGCGCTGTTCCAGTTCTCTGACTCGATCCAGGTCACCGCCGCCGGCGCATTGCGCGGCTACCAGGACACCCGGGTGACCATGGTGCTGACCTTGTTCGCCTATTGGGGCGTGGGCCTGCCGGTAGGTTACGCCCTGGGCCTGACCAACTGGCTCGGCGAGCCCAGCGGCCCGAGCGGTTTATGGCAAGGGCTGATCGTGGGCTTGAGCTGTGCGGCGGGGATGTTGGTGGTGCGCCTGGCGCGCAGTGCACGCCGACGCATTCGGGCCGAAAAGGCGCAGGCTTAATCGGCTTTCTTGCGGATCCAGTACAGGTAGGTGCCAGCATCTTCCTGCTGATCCACCAGTTCATGGTCGAGAAACACGCAGAACTTGGGGATATCGCGACGGGTCGACGGGTCGGTCGCGATCACCTTGAGCAGGCCGCCCGCCGGCAGGTCGCGGATGTGCTGGTGCAGCATCATCACGGGTTCCGGGCAGTTGAGGCCGGTGGCGTCGAGGGTGCCATCAACCGGCTGTTCAAGACTCATACTTCACTCCTAAAACTGGCACCGCTCAACAATGTGGGAGCGGGCTTGCCCGCGATGACGGGGGCACATTCAACATAAACTTCGACTGTTATACCGCTTTCGCAGGCAAGCCAGCGCCCACATTTAATATCAGCGGCCTTTGGGTTTCTTTACATCTACCAGGCGGCGCAGGTGACAGGTCACTTCTTCGCGATCATGGTAGAGCTGCTTGCAGCCGATCTCCACACGAATGCCACGCGCCTTGAAGCCCTCTTCGATGCGCTCCAGCAAACGCTTCACTTCGGCGTAACGCTGTTTCATCGGCAACTTCAGGTTCACCACCGCCTCGCGGCAATGCCCTTCGCCAATCCACGTTTCCAAGAGTGCCGCGTTGCGAGCGGGCTTCTCAACGATGTCGCAGACCATCCAGTCTACCGGCTGCTTGGGCACGAAGGTGAAGCCGTCGGCCATCAGATGCTGCACCAGGCCGGTGTCCATCAGGCTTTCGGCCATGGGGCCGTTGTCGATGGCAGTCACCAGCATGCCACGGTTGACCAGTTGCCAGGTCCAGCCGCCCGGTGCGGCGCCGAGGTCGACGCCGGTCATGTCGCCGTGCAGGCGCTCGTCCCACTGGTCACGGGGGATAAAGTGGTGCCAGGCTTCCTCCAGCTTGAGGGTCGAACGGCTGGGCGCGTCACGCGGGAACTTGAGGCGCGGGATGCCCATGGGCCACATCGCCGAGTTATTCGACTCGGCCAGGCCCATGAACACTTCGCGACCGCTCTTGAAGGTCAGCAGCAGGCGAGGCTTGCTCGGGTCGTCCACCAGCTTGCCGGCGTTAAGCAGAGCTTTGCGCAGGTGCACTTCGAACTTCTTGCAGAAGTTTGAGAGTTCCTTGCCGTCATTGGTGTCGACCATTTCCAGCCACAGGCTGCCGCACGTCGGGAACTCGCGCAGGTGGGCGAGGATCACGCTGATACGGTCGGTTTCCGGCAGGTCGATAAACACCCCGCGCGCCCACTGCCGGGGGAAGATCAGCTCGGCAAAGCGTTGGCCGTGCATCAGGCGCTGGGCGCCGTCTTCTTCGGTGCAGACAAATTCGGCGCAGGCGCTGCCGGTCTTGGCCTTGGCGTAGCCGGACACGTTCAGGCGCGCGGCGTGCTCCGCGATCTCGGAACAGACTTCGCCTTCAAAACCCGGGCGGCAGTGCATAAAAAGGGTGTTCATTGAATCTCCTGGTGAATCAACTGGCCTTGCGCTATCGCAATACCTGTCATGAAAACGCGCGCATGATAGCCGAGTTCGGAACCTTGGACTCAGCGATAGAGTCCAGTTATTAGCCTGCTAATGAAAACAGCGCTAACGTGATAGCTCTGTTCGTCCCGTCAGGTCCGTAGCCGTGCGGACCATAAGGAGTCATGTAATGTCATCCCTTGATAGCCTGAGAACCCTTAAGACACTGCAAATAGACAGTAAAACCTACCACTACTTCAGCCTGCCCGAAGCCGCCAAGAGCCTGGGTGACCTGGACAAGCTGCCGATGTCCCTCAAGGTGCTGCTGGAAAACCTGCTGCGCTGGGAAGACGCCAAGACCGTCACCGGCACCGACCTCAAGGCCATCGCCGCCTGGCTCAAAGAGCGCCAGTCTGACCGCGAGATCCAGTACCGCCCCGCTCGCGTGCTGATGCAGGACTTTACCGGGGTACCCGCGGTGGTCGACCTGGCCGCCATGCGCGCCGCCGTGGCCAAGGCCGGGGGCGACCCGCAGCGCATCAACCCGCTGTCACCGGTGGACCTGGTGATTGACCACTCGGTGATGGTCGACAAGTTCGGCAGCACCAGCGCCTTTGAGCAGAACGTTGACATCGAAATGCAGCGCAACGGCGAACGCTACGCCTTCCTGCGCTGGGGCCAGAGCGCCTTTGACAACTTCAGCGTCGTGCCACCTGGCACCGGTATCTGCCACCAAGTCAACCTCGAATACCTGGGCCGCACCGTGTGGACCAAGGACGAAGACGGCCGCACTTACGCCTTCCCCGATACCCTGGTAGGCACCGACTCCCACACCACCATGATCAACGGCCTCGGCGTACTCGGCTGGGGCGTGGGCGGCATCGAAGCCGAAGCGGCGATGCTTGGCCAGCCGGTGTCGATGCTGATCCCGGAAGTCATCGGCTTCAAGCTCACCGGCAAGCTCAAGGAAGGCATCACCGCCACCGACCTGGTGCTGACCGTTACACAAATGCTGCGCAAGAAAGGCGTGGTGGGCAAGTTCGTCGAGTTCTACGGCGACGGGCTGGCCGATTTGCCCCTGGCCGACCGCGCGACCATCGCCAACATGGCACCGGAATATGGTGCGACCTGTGGCTTTTTCCCGGTGGATGAGGTGACCCTGGGCTACCTGCGCCTGTCCGGCCGCCCGGCTGAGACGGTCAAGCTGGTGGAAGCCTATACCAAGGCCCAGGGCCTGTGGCGCAACGCAGGCCAGGAGCCGGTCTTCACCGACACCCTGGCCCTGGACATGGGCACTGTCGAGGCCAGCCTTGCCGGGCCTAAACGCCCCCAGGACCGCGTCGCCCTGCCGAATGTAGGCCAAGCGTTCAGTGATTTTCTCGACCTGCAATTCAAGCCCACCAGCAAAGAAGAAGGCCGCCTCGAAAGCGAGGGCGGAGGCGGCGTTGCCGTGGGCAATGCCGATCTGGTCGGCGAGGCGGATTATGAATACGAAGGCAACACCTATCGCCTGAAAAACGGCGCGGTGGTGATCGCCGCGATTACCTCCTGCACCAACACCTCCAACCCCAGCGTGATGATGGCGGCCGGGCTGGTGGCGAAAAAAGCCGTGGAAAAAGGCCTGACCCGCAAGCCCTGGGTGAAAAGCTCCCTGGCGCCAGGCTCCAAAGTGGTCACCGACTACTACAAGGCGGCGGGCCTCACCCAGTACCTGGACAAGCTTGGCTTCGACCTGGTGGGCTACGGCTGCACCACCTGTATCGGCAACTCCGGGCCCCTGCCCGAGCCGATCGAAAAAGCCATTCAGAAGGCCGACCTCACCGTGGCCTCAGTGCTGTCCGGTAACCGTAACTTCGAAGGCCGCGTGCACCCGCTGGTGAAAACCAACTGGCTGGCTTCGCCGCCCCTGGTCGTCGCCTACGCGTTGGCCGGCACCGTGCGCATCGACATCAGCAGCGAACCGCTGGGCAATGACCAGCAGGGTAATCCGGTGTACCTCAAGGACATCTGGCCCAGCAGCCAGGAAATCGCCGAAGCGGTGGCCCAAGTCAGCACCAGCATGTTCCACAAGGAATATGCCGAAGTGTTTGCCGGCGACGAGCAATGGCAAGCCATTGAAGTACCGCAGGCAGCCACCTACGTGTGGCAGCAAGATTCCACTTACATCCAGCACCCGCCGTTCTTCGACGACATTGCCGGCCCGCTGCCGGTGATCGAGGACGTCAAGGGCGCCAACGTACTGGCCCTGCTGGGGGATTCGGTAACCACCGACCACATCTCCCCTGCCGGCAATATCAAGGCCGACAGCCCGGCCGGGCGCTACCTGCGCGAACAGGGCGTGGAGCCGCGTGACTTCAACTCCTACGGCTCACGCCGGGGCAACCATGAAGTGATGATGCGCGGCACCTTCGCCAATATCCGTATCCGCAATGAAATGCTCGGCGGCGAAGAAGGCGGTAACACGCTGTATATCCCCACGGGCGAGAAAATGGCGATCTACGATGCCGCCATGAAGTACCAGGCCTCGGGCACACCGCTGGTGGTGATCGCCGGCCAGGAATACGGTACCGGCTCCAGCCGCGATTGGGCGGCCAAGGGCACTAACCTGCTAGGAGTCAAGGCGGTGATCGCCGAGAGTTTCGAGCGCATTCACCGCTCCAACCTGGTAGGCATGGGCGTGTTGCCGTTGCAGTTCAAGCTGGATCAGAACCGCAAGACACTCAAGCTCACCGGCAAGGAGAAGATCGATATCCTCGGACTGACCGACGCCGAGATCGAGCCGCGGATGAACCTGACGTTGGTGATCACGCGGGAGGATGGCAGCAGCGAGAAGGTTGAGGTGCTGTGCCGGATTGATACCTTGAATGAAGTGGAGTATTTCAAGGCGGGCGGGATTCTGCACTACGTGCTGCGCCAGTTGATCGCCTCTTAAGAGCAACGCAGATCAAAGGTGGGAGCTGGCTTGCCTGCGAAAGCGGTGGGCCAGCCAACCTTTTTATAGCTGATACTCCGCCATCGCAGGCAAGCCAGCTCCCACAGTTTTGATCACATTCCAGGCATGAAAAAGGCGCTGTATCTTTCGATACAGCGCCTTTTTATGGTGTGCGGTTTAGCCGAACAGCCACTTCCAGAGCAATACCAACACCACCACCGCCAGCACCGGCCGCGCAATGCGGTAGGCCTTGGGATGCTTGCGCTTCCACTGTTTGACCTGGCCACTGAACTTGTCGCTGAAGGTCTTGCTCCAGGCGTACGCCTGGTTGATGCCGCCCACGCGCTCGTCATCGAGGTTCTGCGGCGCGGTTGCGCGGCCCAGTTGCTTGCTGACCCAGCGGTTGATACGGGTCATCACGCGGTTGCTCAATGGCCGCTCAATGTCGCAGAACAGGATCACACGGGTCTGTTCGGTTTCGTTTTTCACCCAGTGCACGTAGGTTTCATCGAACATCACGTCTTCACCGTCGCGCCAGGCGTAGACCTGGCCGTCGACGTAGATACGGCAGTCGTCGGAGTTCGGCGTAGACAGCCCCAGGTGATAACGCAGGGAACCGGCAAACGGGTCGCGGTGCGGGTTGAGGTGACTGCCGCCCGGCAACAGCGCAAACATCGCGCCCTTGACGTTAGGGATGCTGCTCACCAACGCCACGGTCTTGGGGCACAGCGCCTCGGCCGAAGGCAGCGGTTTGTCGTACCACTTGAGGTAGAAACGCTTCCAGCCCTTCTTGAAGAACGAACCGAAGCCGGCGTCGTTGTTCTTTTCGGCGGCGCGGATGTAGCCCTCGTCGAACAGGTGCATGGCCTCTTCGCGGATCACTTCCCAGTTGTCCTTGAGCACATCCAGTTCCGGGAACTTGCTGCGGTCCAGGTAGGGCTTGGACGGCACCGCGGAAAACAGGTACATCAGGGCGTTATACGGGGCGAACAGCGCCGAATGGTTGACGAACTGACGCAACATCGGCAAACGGGCCTTGCCACGCAGGTGCACATACAGCGTGCTGCCGATGAACAGCAGCAACACCGACAGTTTGGCGGCCAAAGAAAAGGTCATGCAGCAACTCCTGGAAATAAGCGCCTGGCCAGCAAATTTCCGTCAATGGGAAACCAGACGTAACAGCCGGCCATGATAAACACTTGAGCCATTATGCAGAAGGCCCAGACCGACCGGGTGACATACATCAACCTTGTGGCGAGGGAGCTTGCTCCCGCTGGAGTGCGAAGCGCTCCCAGAATAATGGGGCCGCTGCGCAGCCCAGCGGGAGCAAGCTCCCTCGCCACAGGGTTGCTCTTAAGATCAGGCCTGGTTTTCCTGCTCGGTAAACAAATCGCTGAACAACATGCTCGACAGGTAGCGCTCACCGGAGTCCGGCAAGATCACCACGATAGTCTTGCCCTGCATTTCCGGCTTCTCGGCCAGGCGCACGGCCACCGCCATGGCGGCGCCACAGGAGATCCCGCACAGAATGCCCTCTTCCAGCATCAAGCGCCGGGCCATGGCCTTGGACTCCTCGTCGGTCGCCAGCTCCACGCGGTCGACCATCGACAGGTCGAGGTTTTTCGGCACAAAACCGGCGCCGATCCCCTGGATCTTGTGCGGGCTGGGCTTGATCTCTTCACCCGCCAAGGCCTGGGTGATCACCGGCGAAACCATGGGTTCCACAGCCACCGACAGGATCGGCTTGCCCGCCGTGTTCTTGATATAGCGCGATACCCCGGTGATCGTGCCGCCGGTTCCCACGCCCGCCACCAGCACGTCCACGGCGCCATCGGTGTCGTTCCAGATTTCCGGGCCGGTGGTTTTCTCATGGATCGCAGGGTTTGCCGGGTTGTCGAACTGGGCCGGCATAAAGTAGGTGGCCGGGTCGCTGGCGACGATCTCGGCGGCTTTGTCGATGGCGCCCTTCATGCCCTTGGCCGGCTCGGTCAGCACCAGTTCGGCGCCCAGAGCCTTGAGCACTTTACGGCGTTCAAGGCTCATGGACGACGGCATGGTCAGCAGCAACTTGTAGCCACGGGCAGCGGCGACAAATGCCAGGCCGATACCGGTGTTGCCCGAAGTCGGCTCGACTATGGTCATGCCCGGCTTGAGTTTGCCGCTGCTTTCCGCATCCCAGACCATGCTGGCGCCAATGCGGCACTTCACCGAATAGCCGGGGTTACGCCCTTCGATCTTGGCCAGGATCGTCACGCCCCGCGGTGCGATGCGGTTGATCTGAACCAGAGGCGTGTTGCCGATGGAGTGCGCGTTGTCTGCGAAGATGCGGCTCATGGCGATTCCTGTTGTCGAGACTTTGGAAGGCCCCAAGGGTATGCCTCGTGCTCCCAAGCGTCCAGAAGGAGGAACGTTGCGACGATCAGAACAGTCAATCTCCTACAAGCTAGGAGAACTGCCCAATGAAACGTCGCTACAGTTGGCCGTTAGGGACAATCGCCGCTCTGGTGCTGGTCCTGATTGCCGTGCACATCGCGCTGCCCTACCTGGTGCGCAACTACCTGAACGACAAACTCGCCAACATGGGCGACTACCGTGGCGAGATTGCCGATGTGGACCTGGCGCTATGGCGCGGCGCCTATCGGATCAACGGCCTGCAAATCGTCAAGGTGGACGGCAAGGTCCCGGTACCTTTCGTCAAGGCGCCGCTGATCGAGTTCGCCGTGAGCTGGCATTCGCTGTGGTACGACCATGCCGTCGTGGCCGAGGGGCATTTTGTACGCCCCCAGATCAACTTCGTCGATGGCGGTGCCAACAAACAGGCGTCCCAGACCGGTAAAGGCACCGACTGGCAGGAACAACTGCGCAAGCTGCTGCCGATTACCCTCAATGAAGTACGCATCGAAGACGGCGAGATCGCCTTCCATAACTTCAGCTCCAAGCCTCAGGTGAATATCAACGCCACCGGGGTCAACGCCAGCTTCTATAACCTGACCAATGTGGTGGATGTCAAAGGCAAGCGTGATGCACGCTTTGAAGGCAAGGCACTGCTGCAAGGCCAGGCGCCCCTGGAAGCCAACGCCACCTTTGACCCGCTGAGCGATTTCGAAGAGTTCGAGTTCCGCTTCCGCGCCCGCGACCTGCAACTCAAACGCATGAACGACTTTGCATCGGCCTATGGCAAGTTCGACTTCAAGGCAGGCACGGGTGATGTGGTGATCGAAGCCCAGGCTGAAAATGGCCGGCTCACCGGCTACATCAAGCCACTGCTGCGTGATGTGGAGGTGTTCGACTGGCAACAAGACGTTGAAAACCAGGACAAGAATATCTTCCGCTCAATCTGGGAAGCCGTGGTGGGCGCCAGCGAAACCGTGCTGAAAAACCAGCGTAAAAACCAGTTCGCCACCCGTGTGGAGCTGAGCGGTAGCGTGCATCAGCAAAATGTCAGTGCGTTTTCTGCGGTGATCGCGATTCTGCGCAATGGGTTCATCCAGGCGTTCAATGCTCGTTACGAACAGCCCAAGCCCAGCGCTGATTAACCCTGTGGGAGCTGATCAGCCAACTCATCTGTCACTGATACACCGCCATCGCAGGCAAGCCAGCCCCCACACTTCCTGCATGGGCCAGGGCTGATGTGACCCGCCATTCAGAGACTGAATGCCCCGTCTGCGTTCACAGTCGCCGGGGCTGAGGGGTATAGTCGGGCCATTGATGAATCCGAGGAATGACCGATGAAGTTCGAAGGCACCCAGGCCTATGTGGCTACCGATGACCTGAAACTGGCCGTCAACGCCGCCATCACCCTGGAGCGGCCGCTGCTGGTCAAGGGCGAACCGGGCACCGGCAAGACCATGCTTGCCGAGCAACTGGCCGAATCCTTCGGTGCCAGGTTGATCACCTGGCACATCAAGTCCACCACCAAGGCGCACCAGGGCCTGTACGAGTACGACGCGGTCAGCCGCCTTCGCGACTCGCAACTGGGCGTGGACAAGGTGCACGACGTGCGCAACTACCTGAAGAAGGGCAAGCTGTGGGAAGCCTTCGAGTCCGAAGAGCGGGTGATCCTGCTGATCGATGAAATCGACAAGGCCGACATCGAGTTCCCCAACGACCTGCTGCAAGAACTCGACAAGATGGAGTTCTACGTCTACGAAATCGACGAGACCATCAAAGCCAAGAAGCGCCCGATCATCATCATTACCTCCAACAACGAAAAAGAGCTGCCGGACGCATTCCTGCGCCGCTGCTTCTTCCACTACATCGCCTTCCCCGACCGCACCACCCTGCAAAAAATCGTGGATGTGCACTACCCGGACATCAAGAAAGACCTGGTCAGCGAAGCGCTGGACGTGTTCTTCGATGTGCGCAAGGTGCCGGGCCTGAAGAAAAAACCTTCCACCTCCGAGCTGGTCGACTGGCTCAAGCTGCTGATGGCCGACAATATTGGCGAAGCAGTGCTACGCGAGCGCGACCCGACCAAGGCCATCCCTCCCCTGGCTGGCGCCCTGGTGAAGAACGAGCAAGACGTGCAGTTGCTGGAGCGTCTGGCGTTCATGAGCCGTCGCGGTAATCGCTGATGCTGCTCAACCTGTTCAATGAGATGCGTGCCGCCAAGGTGCCGGTGTCGGTGCGCGAGCTGCTCGACCTGATCAACGCGTTGAAACAGCGCGTGACCTTCGCCGACATGGACGAGTTTTATTATTTGGCCCGGGCGATCCTGGTCAAGGACGAGCGGCATTTCGACAAGTTCGACCGGGCCTTCGGCGCCTATTTCAACGGCCTGGAAAAGCTCGACGACCACCTGCAGGCGCTGATCCCCGAAGAATGGCTACGCAAGGAATTCGAACGTTCCTTGAGCGATGAGGAACGTGCGCAGATCCAGTCCCTCGGTGGCCTGGACAAACTGATCGAAGAGTTCAAGAAGCGCCTGGAAGAACAGAAAGAACGCCATGCCGGCGGCAACAAATGGATCGGCACCGGCGGCACCAGCCCCTTTGGTTCTGGCGGCTACAACCCCGAAGGCATTCGCGTCGGTGACGCGGGCAAGCGCCAGGGCAAGGCGGTGAAAGTCTGGGACCAGCGCGAGTACAAGAACCTCGACGACCAGGTGGAACTGGGCACGCGCAACATCAAGATCGCCCTGCGCCGCCTGCGCAAGTTTGCGCGCCAGGGTGCGGCCGAAGAGCTGGATATCGATGGCACCATCGACCACACCGCTCGCGATGCCGGCTTGCTGAATATTCAGATGCGCCCCGAACGGCGTAACACCATCAAGCTGTTGCTGCTGTTCGACATCGGCGGCTCGATGGATGCCCACGTGAAGATCTGCGAAGAGCTGTTCTCCGCGTGCAAGACCGAGTTCAAGCACCTGGAGTACTTCTATTTCCATAACTTTGTGTACGAGTCGGTGTGGAAGAACAACCAGCGTCGCACCTCGGAGCGCACGTCCACCCAGGATCTGCTGCACAAATACGGCGCCGACTACAAAGTGATCTTTATCGGCGATGCGGCCATGGCGCCCTATGAAATCACTCAGGCCGGCGGCAGCGTCGAGCATTGGAACGAGGAGCCGGGGTATGTGTGGATGCAGCGCTTCATGGCCAAGTACAAGAAGCTGATCTGGATTAACCCCTACCCGAAAGACACTTGGGGCTATACAGCGTCGACGGGGATTGTTCGCGAGTTGGTGGAGGATCAGATGTACCCGCTGACGCTGCGCGGGTTGGAAGAAGGTATGCGCTTTCTCTCGAAATAGGCGGTGTTTTGACCGGCCTCATCGCAGGCAAGCCAGCTCCCACATGTTGACTGCATTTCAACGTTGGAATGCAGTCAACATGTGGGAGCTGGCTTGCCTGCGATGCTTTTTAGCGATCGGCAAACTGCTGCAAAAACTTGATGTGCTGCCGATGCGCAGCCTCCTGCACCACCGGTGCCAACCGCACCTTCTCCCCCGGCAGACACTGCGCCAGCCGCGCCAAGGATAAAGGTGTCAACGCGCCCAACCGCGGGTAACCGCCGATCGTCTGCCGGTCATTGAGCAACACAATCGGTTGCCCATCCGGCGGCACCTGAATCGCGCCCAATGGAATCCCTTCGGAAATCAACGACGGCCCCTGATACTGCAACGGCGTGCCGAGCAAGCGCATGCCCATGCGGTCTGCACGGCTGTCCAGAGCCCATTCGGTGTTGAAAGCATCGAACAGGCTCTGCCCGCTGAACTGGCCTATCTGCGCGCCGATGATCACGTCCAGTGATGCAGCGGATTGCACATCCGGGTTGGCCAGCACCTTCATTGCACCGCCCGTACCGGAATATGCCAACCGCCCGCCTTCGGCCAGTGCCTTGCCGAAACCGTCCACCCCGCCCAACGCTTCGCGCACGACCGTGGCACAACTGCCAAGTACCGCCTGCGCATCAAAGCCACCGGGCGCGGCCAGATAAGCGCGTGCCCCATTGAACGGCTGGGTGAAGCGCAGTCGCTGGCCCTTTTGCAGGATAAAACTGCGACCGGGGCTTATCGTTCGCTCATCGACATAGGCGCCCAGGTCCGCACCGGCCAAGGCCATCAGGCAATAATCCTCGGCCTGCACGGTAAAGCCCCCCAGGGTGATCTCCACCACCGGCGCATCCAGGGCATTGTCCAACAGCCAGTTGGCCCAGGACATCGACACCCAATCCAGCGCGCCACCCTGGGTCACGCCCAGGTGGCGTACGCCAAAACGACCGGCGTCCTGCAACAGGCACAGCGGCGTGCTGGCCTCGATGATCAAGCGGCTCATGCCTGCGCCTCCAGCGGCGTGTCGTCGCCACCCAAGTGGATGAATTCGGCGTGGCTGACCGAGGCGAAGCGCACCGTGTCGCCGGGTTGCATCAGGCTGTAGCCGTCGCGCTCCCGGTCGAACAGTTTGGCCGGGGTGCGGCCGATCAGGTTCCAGCCGCCCGGGGACACCACCGGGTACGCAGCGGTTTGCCGTTCGGCGATGCCGACGCTGCCGGCAGCCACGCGTTTGCGCGGCGTGTTCAGGCGCGGCGTGGCAAGTAGCTCGTCCACCAGCCCCATAAAGGCAAACCCTGGGGCAAAACCGAGGGCGAACACTTGGTACTCGTGGGCGCTGTGGCGGCGGATCACCTCCTCCACGGCCAGCCCGCTGCGCTGGGACAGCAAGTTCAGTTCCGGGCCGACACTCAGGTCGTACCACACGGGCAGCACATGGCACTGGCCACTGCCCTGCGCCTGGGGTTGCAGATCGGTGAGGGCCTGGTCGATCAGCGCCCGGGCCTGGGCCGGGGTCAGCGCCGTGAGATCGTAATGCACCATCAAGGTGGTGTAGGACGGTACCAGGTCCACCAAGGCCGGGCCAAAACCGTGGCGCAGGCGCTCGGTAGCCGCGATCATCCACGGCATGTTGGCTTCGGCGATCACGTCAAACAGACGCACCATCAGGCAGTCGATCGCCACCACTTCAATCCGTGGGTTCATGCTGTTTTCAACGCTTCGCGGATACGCTGCACGGCAGCGACCGAACTGGCGTTGTCGCCATGCACACACAGGGTATTGGCCTGGAGTACCAATGAGCTACCGTCGCTGGCAATCAGCGATTCGCCACGGAAAAGGGTCAGGGCCTGCTGCACGATGGTGTCGGCGTCGTGATGCACCGCGCCGGGCAGTTGGCGAGACACCAGATGGCCGTTACTGTCATAGGCACGGTCAGCGAAGGCTTCGAACCACAGGGTCACCCCGTATTCGTCGCCCAAGGCTTGGGCCGCGCGGTTGTCGCGGGTGGCCAGCAGCATCAGCGGCAGGTCGCCGTAAGCGGCCACGGCCTGGATCACCGCCCGCAACTGCGCGGGGTTGGCCATCATGTCGTTGTACATCGCGCCGTGGGGTTTCACATAGCTGACGCGCCCGCCCTGGGCGCGGCAGATGCCGTCCAGCGCACCGATCTGGTAGTGCAACAGGTCCTGGATTTCCTGCGGCGTGTAGTTCATGGAGCGCCGGCCGAAGCCTTGCAGGTCCTGGTAGGCCGGATGAGCGCCCACGTGCACGCCGTGCTTGAACGCCAGGCTGACGGTCTTGCGCATGATGCTCGGGTCGCCGGCATGGAAACCGCAAGCCACGTTGGCGCAATCAATGAACGGCATGACTTCGGCGTCCAGACCCATGGTCCAGTTGCCAAAGCTTTCGCCGATGTCGCAGTTCAGTAGCAGGCGGCTCACGGGGGTCGCTCCTGTAGGCTTTGTTTTCTTGTAGTGTGGGATTTTTTACGCAGAACTCGCAACTTGTCCTGACACCCCAACGACGCTTATCGTGGAATAGCTCGATTTTTGGCGCTTGCCCGGTGCGACGTCCAACTAATAAAAACCGATCCATGCATAAGAAAAAGTTGATCCCATGAATTTGAAGTTCCTCGAAACCTTCGTCTGGGTGGCCAAGCTCAAGAGCTTCCGGCTCACGGCCGAGAAGCTGTTCACCACCCAGGCCTCGATCTCCAGCCGCATCGCAGTGCTGGAAAGCGAGCTGGGGGTGAAACTTTTCCTGCGTGATTCGCGTGGCGTGAGCCTGACCCCGGAAGGTTTGAAAGTGCTCGACTATGCCGAGCAGATGATGGTGACCATGCAGGGCTTGAAGCAGTCCCTGGAGACCACCAGCAGCAAGGTTGGGCGCATTCGGATCGGCGCAATGGACACGGTGATCCACACCTGGCTAAGCCCGCTGGTTGCTGAGCTGATGAAGCTGTACCCACTGGTGGAAATCGAGCTGGTCGCCGACACTGCGCTGAACCTCAGCGATCAACTGCAAAAAGGTTTCCTCGACCTGATCCTGCAAACCGACCTGCTGCGCCTGGAAACCGTGCGCAGCCTGGAACTGGCCAGCCACCCCATGGCCTGGATCGTGGCCAGCCAGTCGATTTACAACCGTGACTACGCCTCCCTCGCCGAGCTGGCCCAGGAGCGCATCATCACTTACTCGAAAAACTCCCACCCGCATCAGGACGTATTGAGTTTGATGCAGGCCAATGGCGTGGCCGCACCGCGCATGAACTGCGTGAACTCGGTGTCGGCGATTACCCGGTTGCTGCGCGATGGCTTCGGTATTGGCGCGCTGCCACCGGTGCTGGTGAGCGAAGAACTGGAGCGAGGGGAATTGGTGATGCTGCCCATGGCCCAGCGTCTGCCGAACTTGCAGGTGGTGGTGTCGTGGCGTGTGGGGGTGGAGTTGGTGGAGGAGATTGTGGGGTTGTGCCAGAAAGTCGTTGCCCGCTATGCCGAGCAAGTCGGTGCAGAACGCATGCAACTGAATAAACCCGACTGATCGTTCCCACGCTCTGCGTGGGAATGCAGCACAGGGCGCTCTGCGCCCTCACGCGCGACGCGGAGCGTCAGAAAAAGCATTCCCACGCGGAGCGTGGGAACGATCAGTGGGTCGTTAGAGGCCCTTGAGGTCCCGTTCTTCGATGGGCCGGCTCTGGCGCAGGCGTCGGCCACCCAGCACCACCCAGTCGATCAAGCGGTACAGGCACTCGATGCCGAACGACAACAGCATCGCCCCGCCCAGGCCCCAGCCCATGGCTTCGGGCGTCAGCAAGATCTGGTAGCTGTAGCCATTCCAGGTCTCCGAACGGATATCCGGGTCGGCAGCCACCGCCACTTGCAGGGCGCGAATGTACCACGGACCCTGCATGGCCTGGAATTGCTTGTCCAGCTCGAGCTGGCGGTCGAGCATGGCGCCCAGGCTGCTGGCGTCGCTCTGGAATACCGGGTCATCGCTGGCGCGGTAATGCGCCACCAAGGCTTGCATATCACCGTTGAAAAACTGCTGCGCCGTGGACTCGAAACCGCGCAAGCCGGTCTGGGCCTCAATCAAGTGGGCTTCGACGCGCTTGGCGTAGTCATTGATAAACCCCGGCACCTGCACGCCGACCAACAAGCCAACGGCAAACAGCACCAACCGCAGATAGCTAAGCAACATGCTCGATTCCTTACTCGGTAACGCCCTGGCTGACACATTCACCGCGTCGCCACAGGCTCCATTGGCCCGGTTCGTAGCGGGTCCAGTTTTCGTTGTCGGTCAACGGCTCGGTGGCGATCACCGTTACCACATCATTGGGGGTGGTTTCGGCCTGAAAATCGACGATCACGTCGACATCTTTCAAGCGCGCCGGGCCAAAAGGCGCCCGCCGGGTGATCTGTGCCAGCTTGGTCGAGCAATAGCAGAACAGCCAGTCGCCGTCGCTGAGCAGGCAGTTGAACACCCCCTTGCTGCGGTATTCGGCGCAGGCGGCGATCAGGTCGGGCAGCACCTGCTCGATGTCCACCGGCTCGGGGAAGGCTTCGCGCACACGGTTGAGCAAGTCGCAGAACGCCGCTTCGCTGTCGGTATCGCCCACCGGGCGGTAGAAGGTGGCGCGGGGATCGAAGTCTGCCAGTTGGCCGTTGTGGGCAAAACACCAGTTACGCCCCCACAGCTCGCGCACGAACGGATGGGTATTGGCCAGGCTGACCTTGCCCACATTCGCTTGGCGAATATGGCCGATCACCACTTCGCTCTTGATGGGGTAACGCTGCACCAGCAACGCGACTTCCGACTCGCTACTGGCAGCCGGGTCCTGGAACAGGCGCAGGCCGCGGCCTTCATAGAAAGCAATGCCCCAACCGTCGCGATGCGGGCCAGTGCGCCCACCGCGCTGCATCAGCCCGGTAAAGCTGAACACGATATCGGTGGGGACGTTGGCACTCATGCCCAATAATTCACACATGCCAGGGCTCTCGCTGCAGGGCAAACAACGTTAAAGGCGCGGTTCGACCCGCATACCACCGGCAGGCGCCGGGCGACGGAACGGTTCGTCGTCTTCCGGTTCGGCGGCCAAGGCGGCATCCGCAGCCGCCTTGCGCTCACGGCGAGCGTTGGCGGCGCGTTCGATGGGCCAGCGGATCAGCACAAACACGATGTACAGGGCAAACACGATCATCGTGTACATGAACAGGTCGGAAATGGCGCGCCAGGCGTTGTTGCCGACCTTGAGCACCAAGTCCAGGGCAGTAATGGCCACGGCCGGCGCAAACTGGGTCTTGACCGGGTCGACAATGGTCGGGCTGAGCAGCAACACTGCCATCAGCAATTGCAGGGGCTCGCGCAGCCAGCGCCAGATCCAGCGGGTCATGCGCCACCACACCAACAGGCAGCCCAAAGCGGCGAAGGCGTAAAGGCCCCAAGCGGTCAGATAGTCGTTCTCGGTCATGGTGTCCATGGCAAGGTTGGCAAACAGGCGGCTATGATAACGGCTTTTGCGTGTCGCGGCTGCAATGCCTGCCACCGTCTGCCAGATAGGGAATTATCCATGCCTATTTCCACCGCACCGATTGCCCGCAAGGCCCCAGGCCCAGACCCGTACGCCTGGCTGCAAGAACGCGACACCCCTGAGGTGCTCGACTACCTCAAGGCCGAAAACGCCTGGCAGGAAGCCCAACTCGCCGATCAGCAGGCGTTGCGCGAGACCCTGTTCGACGAGATCAAGGGCCGCATTCTGGAAACCGACCTGTCCCTGCCCTCCCCTTGGGGCCCGTATCTGTATTACACCCGCACCACCGCCGGCGACGAATACGCCCGCCACTACCGCTGCCGCCGCCCGGCCGATGACAGCAACCAGGTGGACGCCAGCAGCGAAGAGCTGTTGCTGGACCCGAACGTGTTGGCCAATGGCGGCTTTTTCTCTCTGGGCGCGTTCAGCATCAGCCCCGATCACCAACGCCTGGCCTACAGCCTCGATACCAGCGGCGAAGAGATTTACACCCTGTTCGTGAAGGAATTGGCGACCGACAAGGTCAGCGAACTGGCGTTCGACAACTGCGATGGCAGCATGACCTGGGCCAATGACAGCCTGACCCTGTTTTTCGGTGAGCTGGACGACACCCATCGCCCGCACAAGCTGTATCGCTATCGCCTGGACGGCACCGCCGCGCAGGAAGTGTTCCACGAGCCCGACGGCCGTTTCTTCCTGCATTGCTACCGCTCAAGCTCCGAACGCCAACTGTTGCTGGCCCTGGGCAGCAAGACCACCAGCGAAGTCTGGGCGCTGGACGCCGAGCAACCGCACCTGGCCTTCACCTGCCTGGCGCCACGGGTCGAAGACCACGAATACGACGTCGACCACGGCAAGCGCAATGGCCAGTGGACCTGGTTTATCCGCAGCAACCGCGACGGCATCAACCATGCGCTGTACGTGGCAGCCGACACCGGCACGCCGCCCACCGAAGCCGACTGGCAGAACCTGATCCCCCACAGCGACGAGGTCATGCTTGACGGCGTGAGCCTGAACGCCAACGCCATGACCTTGAGCCTGCGCATCGGTGGCCTGCCGGTTATCGAAGTACACCCCGAGAACGTGCCGGCCTATCGGGTGCAATTGCCTGACGCCGCCTACAGCCTCTACGTACAGAACAGCCTCGAGTTTCCCAGCGACAAGATCCGCCTGCGCTATGAGGCCTTGAACCGTCCCGCCCAAGTGCGCCAGCTCGACCTGGCGACAGGCGCGCAGGTCGTGCTCAAGGAAACCCCGGTGCTGGGCGTTTTCAACGCCGACGATTACATCAGCCAACGCCTGTGGGCCACTTCTGCCGATGGCACCCAGGTACCCATCAGCCTGGTGGTCAAGCGTGACCAGCTCGGCAAGCCGACGCCCCTGTACCTGTATGGCTACGGTGCCTACGGCTCAAGCCTGGACCCGTGGTTCTCCCATGCGCGCCTGAGCTTGCTCGACCGCGGGGTGGCGTTTGCCATCGCCCATGTGCGCGGCGGCGGTGAGCTGGGTGAGGCCTGGTATCGCAGCGGCAAGCAGGAACACAAGCAGAACACCTTCAGCGACTTTATCGCCTGCGCGGAACATTTGATCGCCGAGGGCCTGACCACCTCCCCACAACTGGCGATCAGCGGCGGCAGTGCCGGCGGCCTGCTGATCGGCGCGGTGCTCAACCAGCGTCCGGAATTGTTCCAGGCGGCGATTGCGGAAGTGCCGTTCGTCGATGTGCTCAATACCATGCTCGACCCGGAACTGCCGCTGACCATCACCGAGTACGACGAATGGGGCAACCCCGAGGACCCCGAAGTGTATGCGCGCATCAAGGCCTACGCGCCCTACGAGAACGTCCGTGCCCAGGCTTACCCGGCCACGCTGGTGATCGCCGGCTATAACGACAGCCGCGTGCAGTACTGGGAAGCCGCCAAGTGGGTGGCCAAGCTGCGGGATACCAAGACAGACGACAACCTGCTGCTGCTCAAGACCGAGCTGGGTGCCGGCCATGGCGGCATGAGCGGGCGCTATCAGGGCTTACGTGACGTGGCCCTCGAATATGCCTTTGTGTTCAAGGCCCTCGGTCTGGTCTAACCGCCCGGCGTTTTCGGCTTGCTGTCGTTTTGCTGCAGGCCAGGGACCGTCTGGTCCTTGGGCGGCGCCGGCAGCACGATGGGCGCCAGCGGTGGCGAGCCATTATGGGTCTTGGGCGCAACGGGCGGCGTGACTTGCGGGTACAACGTGGGCGTTGGCGTGCCCGGCGCGCCTGGGGTTGGCGCGGGCGCGACCGGTACGGTTTGTAACTCCTGAGCCTGCGCGGTACCCAATGCGAGCGCGCTCAACACAATGACCGTTAGAATGCTGCACTTCATCGATGGCTCCATGGCCTGACCGGAATGCCCTAAGGCTACTCCCAACCGCGCAAGAATGCCCTTCCCAATGAGATTTCCATGAAACGTTTCGTTCTGCTGGACACCACCCCAATCCCCGACAACGGCGGCGCCTTGTGCCTGTTCGAATACGGCGAGGACTTTGTCATCAAGATCCAGGGCGGTGACGGTGGCCAGTTGATGAACACGCGCATGCACGGCTCCGAAGATGCCCTGGCGGAGATTCCCTGCCGCAAAGTGGCCGGGCGCCCGGGTTCTCGGGTGCTGATCGGCGGCCTGGGCATGGGCTTTACCCTGGCCGCGGCGCTCAAGCATTTGGGCAAGAGCGCCGAAGTGGTGGTGGCCGAACTGGTGCCCGGCGTCGTGGAGTGGAACCGAGGGCCGCTGGGGGAGAAATCCGGACGCCCGCTGCTGGACCCGCGCACCGTGGTCCGCCAGGAAGACGTGGCCAAGGTACTGCAGGCCGAGCCCCAAGGCTTTGACGCGATCATGCTCGACGTCGACAACGGCCCTGAAGGGCTCACGCAAAAAGCTAACAGTTGGTTGTACTCGGCCAGTGGCCTGGCCGCGTGTGCCAAGGCCCTGCGCCCCAAGGGCGTGCTGGCCGTGTGGTCGGCCAGCGCCGACAAGCTGTTCAGTGACAAACTGCGCAAGGCCGGCTTCAAGGCCGAAGAAGTGCAAGTATTTGCCCATGGCAACAAGGGTACGCGGCATACCATCTGGATTGCAGAGAAGCTCAAGGGCTGATCGCGGTTGATTCAATCGCGCCAATCCCCTGTGGGAGCAGCTAGAATCAACCTTGTCCGTGAACCACCCAATAATAGCCAGGAGCCATGATGAGCTCGAACAACCCGCCCTCCCACACCGCCAAGCTGGACCGCATCCTTGCCGATGCCCAGCGCGACCGCGAAATGGGCTACCGCGATAAAGCCTTGAAGATGTACCCCCACGTGTGTGGCCGCTGCGCCCGTGAATTTGCCGGCAAGCGCTTGAGTGAACTGACCGTTCACCACCGCAACCACAACCATGATGACAACCCCCAGGACGGTTCCAACTGGGAGTTGCTGTGCCTGTACTGCCACGACAACGAACACTCGCGCTACACCGACCAGCAGTACTTCGGCGAAGGCTCCACCAGCAGCCCGAGCATTGCCAAGGCGACGCACAACCCGTTTGCGGCGTTGGCGGGGTTGATGAAGAAGGACGACTGAAGCTTTTCTTTGCCTGTTCCGGCCTCATCCCAGGCAAGCCAGCTCCCACAGTAGGAATGCATTTCCCGGTGGGAGCCGGGCTTGCCCGCGATGACGATCGTCCAAGCACTGCATCCCCCCAGGCCGTATAATCGCCGTTTTTCTCAAGGCACCCTTCCCCGTGGGCAATAAACGCTACAGTTGCATCGGTCTGTACAACCCCAAATCCCCCGAAAACGTCGGCTCGGTGATGCGTGCCGCCGGCTGTTACGGCGTGGCCTCGGTGTTCTACACCGGCGTGCGTTACGAGCGCGCCAGGGATTTCATCACCGACACCAAGAAGGTGCACCACGATATCCCGCTGATCGGCATCGACGATCTGAAAAAGATCCTGCCCTTAGGCTGCATCCCGGTCGCCGTGGAATTGGTCGACGGCGCCCGCCCGTTGCCTGAATACACCCACCCCGACCGCGCGCTGTATATCTTCGGCCCCGAAGACGGCTCCCTGGACAAAGAGATCCGCGATTGGTGCGAGGACGTGGTGTACATCCCCACCACCGGCTGCATGAACCTGGCGGCCACGGTCAACGTGGTGCTCTATGACCGCCTGGCCAAGGGCAACAACACCCGTTCGGGCCCCAAGTACTGATATTACGGGAACATCCGGCACATGCGCGCAGTCAGCTAGTAACACTTGCCCTTGTTGGAGACTGATCATGAGCGACAGCAAAACCTTGCGACCTATCATCGAAGCCACACCGTTGAAGCCTCAACCCACCCAGAACGTGCATGGCTGGGAGCGCATCGGCTCGGTGGCCGGCGGAGTGATGATGGTGGGTAAAGGCCTGCGCCGCGGTGGGATTTTCGGCTTGATCCAGGTGGCGATTGGTGGCGTGGCATTGGCTCGTGGCTTTACCGGGCACAGTTCGCTCAAGGACAAACTGGAACAGGGTCGCCAGGAAATGAACAGCGTGCGCACGAAAATCGAGCGCGCCGGGGAAGAGTTGAAGAACCTGAAGACCAAGGCTGAAGTGGCGGCTGAAAAGGCGGTGAAACCTAAAGCCTGATCCCTGTCTTCAAGACTGTGAAGATCTAAAATGTGGGAGCTGGCTTGCTCCCACAGTTTTGTTGCTCAGCGCAGTAATTTGGAGTCCAGTACCACCGAAGACTCACCCATCACACTCTCGGCCAACTGCACGAACTCTTTGGTGTTGATGCTGTTCACCCGCATCACTGCCTGCGCCAGATCGTCCAGGGAGCGCTTGTTGTGGGTCTTCACGCGGATCTCACGGTCCAGTTCCTGCAATACCACCACCGAACGCGCCAGCGTCGCGCCGTTGACGTGCTCGCCTTTGAGGGTGCTGACGTCTTTGCCTTCTTTGGTCAGCCGTGCCTGGATCGCCGCATAGCGCTCATCGGTAATACCGCCGGCACGCCGCATCAACTCGATTGCGTAGTACTCGCCCAAGCCCTCGCTGATCCAGTCACTGCTGTCGTGGTCATTAAAGCGCCCGATGGCCTGCACCACTTCGCGCAGCAACGGGCTGCTGCCATTTTCGCCAACCAGCGGCGTGCGGCTGTTGAGGTAGATCGAATCGCGTAACGAATAAGCGCCCCGCCGCATCGGGTCACTGGCACCGACAATCAACAGTTTGCCAGGATGGCGCGGGAACGCGGCCTCCACCTGGGGCCAGACAAACGTCAGTAACGTCAGCACGTCCATGCGGCGCATCCCCTGGCCCTTGGGCGAGGCCACGGTGACGTCGGTATCACCCAGGCGCAGGCGGCGGCTGCCGAGGTTGCCCGCCAGCATCCAGCCGGTGGGGCGGTCGAACAGGCGGGACACGTTGTCGATGCGGAATTTGTTCTGGCCGATGCGCGGCCAGGCGGTTTCGACGCTCTTCCAACCCGTCGGCAGTTCAAACATCAGGCGTGAGACCAGTTCGACGCCGTCTTGCTGGTCGAGACGGGCGGCCGGCACCAGGTCTTCGCCGCGCAGTAACGCCCAGCCGGGCGTGATGCGTGTGTCATACACGCCGGGCTTGCGCGCATGGGCCAGGCGCACGCGGTAGGTCAGGCTGGCCTTGTCGGCACTGGGTTGCCACAGGCCACGGTTGCCCGTGATTTGCCACTGGCCATCGGCCTTGAAGTCGCTGTAGTCACCGTCGCGGCCCAGGTCGAAGTTCAGGCTGCGCACCGCCGCGCCTTGGGACAGGCTGACGCGCACCTCGGCCTGCTGGCTTTGGGGCAACAGCTTGACGTGGTAATCCAGGTCGACTTTCTTCGCGCACCAGCCCGGCCCGCTCAGCGCCAGCACGACCAGGCCCGCTGCCCACTTGGCGGCCACCTTCATACACACTCCTCGTTCAACCCGCGCGGAAAATCAGGTAATCCTCCCAGTCGTCCTCGGGCACGCTGCCTTCGCTGAGCATGCGCCCGGACTGGGAAATGCGTTCGTGGTGCACCGCGTCACGGTCGCCGCAGACCAGGTGATGCCACAGCGGCAAGTCCTTGCGCTCGCTGACCAGGCGGTAACCGCAGGTCGGCGGCAACCATTTGAACTGATCGGCCTGGCCCGGCGTGAGCTGGATGCAATCAGGCACCGAGGCACGGCGGTTGGGGTAATCGGTGCACTGGCAGGTTTTCAGGTCGAGCAGTTTGCAGGCGATACGCGTGTAATAGACGCTGTTGTCGTCCTCATCCTCGAGCTTTTGCAGGCAGCACAGGCCACAGCCGTCGCACAAGGACTCCCACTCCTCTTGGTCGAGGTGCTCAAGGGTTTTGCGTATCCAGAAAGGTTCGACTTTGGCGGCCATGGCTCTGCATCAGTATCGGAAGGTGAAAAGGCCGCCAGTCTAGTGCCCAAGCCCGTTGGGGCCAAGCGCTTACGACTGACGGTGTTGCAAGACTTGTCAGGCCTGGGTGGGCGCAGTAGTTTTGAATCCCGGTTTTTTCATCAGGGTCTGTCCATGAGCAATAACCCCCGCGTTGCCGATTATCCGATCCACACCCAATTTACCGAGCGCTGGTCGCCCCGCGCCTTTACCGGTGAGAGCATCCCGCAGGAGACGCTGCTGAGTTTCTTCGAAGCGGCACGCTGGGCACCTTCGGCCTACAACTCGCAGCCGTGGCGGTTTCTGTACGCGCGCCGTGACACGCCGGATTGGGAGCGTTTCCTGGGCCTGCTGAATGAATTCAACCGCAATTGGGCGCAGCATGCGTCGGCTCTGGTCATTATCGCGTCGAAAACCGACTTCATCGCCCCCGGCGCCACAGAAGAAACCCCGGCGCTGTGGCACACCTTCGACACCGGCTCGGCCTGGGGCCACCTGGCGCTGCAAGCCAGCCTCAGTGGCTGGCACACCCACGGCATGGCCGGCTTCGATCAGGAACTGACCCGCAAGGAGCTGAAGATTCCCCAGGGTTATGCGCTGCATGCGGCCGTGGCGGTGGGCAAGCTGGGCGACAAGTCGAGTTTGCCGGAGTACCTGCAAGGGCGCGAAATGCCGAGCCCGCGCAAGCCGTTGAGCGAGCTGGTGTCCGAGGGTGACTTCAGTCTCTAAGACTTGCATACACTCAATGTGGGAGCGGGCTTGCTCGCGAATGCGGTGTGGCAGCCACCCAATGTGTTGACTGATCCCCTGCATTCGCGAGCAAGCCCGCTCCCACATTTTTTTCCGCGTTTTGTCAGTAACCGCGCTCGAAATCCACTTCCCCGCGCAGCGCTTGCTTGGCCTGATACGCCCGCAGGTTCTGCACAAACAACGCCACCATCATCGGCGGCGAGGTCGGGGCCGAGCTGTGCCCGGTCAACAGCAAACCCCACGCCGTCCAGAACGGATGGCGTTGCGGCAAGGGCTCCTGGCGGCACACGTCGATCACCGCGCCGGCCAGGTGCCCTTCTTTGAGCGCCTCGACCAGGTCGGCGTCCACCACCGCCACGCCGCGTCCGACGTTGATAAACAAACCGGTGGGTTTGAATTGCTTGAACAGCGCCGCGTCGTACAGGTCATGGGTATCAGGCGTGTTGGGCAGCAGGTTGATCACGTAATCCACCTCCCCCACCAGCCGGCCCAACTGGTCCAGCCCCGCCACTTCGATAAACGGTGCCTGCTCGCGGGCCTGGCTGGCGATGCCATATAACTGCACGCCGAACGGCAGCAGAAACTCGGCCACGCTCTGGCCAATGTCACCGGTGCCGACGATCAGCGCCTTACGCCCCGCCAGGCTCTGGCCCATGCGGTTATCCCATTTGCGCTCCACCTGGCTGACCAACCGCGCCAGCACTTCGCGCTCGTGGCCCAGCATGTAGGTGAGGACAAACTCGGCCATGACTTGGCCAAAAATGCCTACCGCGCGGGTCAGCCGATAGTCGCGTGGCAAGCCGTCGGCCAGCAGTGGCGTGATGCCCGCCCACGTCGATTGCAGCCATTGCGGATGATGGCCCTGGCGCAGCAGGGTCGCCAACAGATCGGGCTGGCCCAGCCACACCGGACAGTCGGCGGCCAGGCGCGAGAGTTCGGCCGAATCGCCGCTGGTCAGCACTTCGAGGTCTGGGGCGGCGTCCCTGAGCAATTGGGCGTAGAGCGGATGATCCTGTTCAGCAATCAGAACACGCATGGTTCAAACCTTTGAAAAAACAGTGCAGACGGCCGCCCGCATCCTTACGGCCACCGTCCTCTAATACGATTCCATTGAAACTGTGCCCTGAGCCGGGCACGGGTCGATCACATCGGGTCGTTGCGGCGCAGCAGCTCTTCGGGCAAGTGCTCGATGTACTCGTCCTCAGCTGGCGGCATTTGTAGGTGGTAGCCCTGCTTGTCGAGGTTTTCCAGCACCACGGTGATGTCTTCGCGCGACAGCTTGCGCTCAGGCGTCAGCACCATGTCAAAGGCGTGATGCGCCTTGCCGAAGGCTTCCATCAACGGCTCGGGTACGCGCTCCAGGGCATCGCTTTTGAGCACATAGAGGTACATGCCGTCTTTTTTCTTGCTGCGGTAGATGGAGCAAATACGTTTCAAGGCTGTTCTCCGGCATTGGCCAGGCTGTCGAGCAACGCCTGGCCCATCAACTCGCGGCGCCAGCCACGCAGCGAGTCTGGCAATTGGTAAGGCCCATCGGGGTAGCCACTTTTAACCAGGGCTTCGAGGGTTTTCTTGCGCAGCATCAGTTCCGGCGCCATGTCCAGGCGCTCGGCGAAGGTTTGGCCCAAAGCCCGCAGTTGCTTGATCAACGCGGCAGCGTCCACGGGTAACGGCTCAGCCACGGCAGGCGGCCATTGGTCCATGGGCACGCTACCGGTGCGTTTGATCAGGTCCAGCAAAAACTGGCCGTCCTGGCGCACGGTGCGCGGGTGCATGTCTTCGATCTTGCCCAGGGCGGCGAGGTTATCCGGCTGGGATTTGGCCAGGGGCCACAACGAGTGTTCGCGAATAATACGGTTGCGCGGCAAGTCGCGAGCACGGGCCTGCTGCTCGCGCCAGGCGCACAGTTCACGCAACACCGCGAGTTGGGCACGGGACAATTTCCACGCCAGCTTGGCGTCGCGGTACACCTCGTAGGGGTCGATCTCGCGGCGCAGGTTGGCCACCAATTCGGCGCCGTCTTCCAGTACCCAGGCGTATTTGTCATCCGACAGTTGCGGGCGCAGACGGGTGTAAACCTCGGCCAAGTGCACCGCGTCTTCGGCGGCGTAGCTGATCTGCGTCTCCGACAATGGCCGCTGCAGCCAGTCGGAGCGGGTTTCACCCTTGGGCAACTCGATATCCAACACCGCCTGCACCAGGCGCGAGTAGCCCATGGAAAAACCGAGGTTGAGGTAGGCCGCTGCCAATTGGGTGTCGAACAAGGGCACCGGCAAGCTGCCGGTCAGGCGCGACAGCACTTCCAGGTCTTCACTGCAGGCGTGCACCACCTTGATCACCGCTGGGTTCTCCAGCAAGGCGGCCAAGGGTTGCCAATTGTCGATGGTCAGAGGGTCGATCAGGTAAGCGCGCACGCCATCACCGATCTGGATCAGCCCGGCAATAGGGTAAAAGGTGTCGACCCGCATGAATTCGGTGTCGAGGGCGACGAATGGCAACTGCTGCCATTCGGCGCAATGCTGGCCGAGGCTATCGTTGTCGCAGATCCAGTGAATATCGATGGCCACACGGCTCTCCCTTGAAGAATGGCGCGCAGTATATATCGCGAAAGGGGCTTGCGAGCATCCGCAGTGCACACGCCATCATGAAAACTCCGACAGGAGATGAAGAATAGTCCGACAAAGGGGCGTTATCCTCTCTTACGCAAAACGTAGACGCACCATCGCCGCGAGCCCGGCAGGAACTCTTGGTAATTGAGGATTTTGAAGCCGGCTTGCCGAAACTCGCTCTCTACGGGCGTGCCCACGTTCACGGCAACAATCACCGTGTCGCGGCTGACGCGGTGAAACTCGTGCAATAACATGAGTCGCGCATCACTGTCGGGCACATGGCGAAACAAATCCAGGCAAAAAATGCAGTCCACCGCATTCGCTGAAAGGCCAATGGAAAACGCCGAGCCCTGGAATGTTTTGACACGCTTGAGCAACCCGCCCGGGTGATGAGTGCGCGCGTGATCGAGCATCGCCTGGGAGTTGTCCGAGGCCAGTATCACGCGGTTGACGTGTTCGGCCAGCACCGGCCAGAAGCGCCCGGAACCGCACGCCAGGTCGAGGATAAGCCCTGGCTCCCCCGCCACCTTCAGGGCTTGGCGTACCAACCGCGCATCGCGCCACGCCGACAGGCGCTGCAACAGCCTGGGCGGACGCGGGTCGCCACAGCCCCTGGCATGCTCACGGTCATAGCGCTCGGTGAATTCGGTCTCGATGGAGGATGGAGGTTGTGGCGACATCGCGGGCTCATGTGAATGAAACGGTAGTAAACGACCTTGATTCGCAGCTTAACCGCCGCAACGTGAAAAAAAGGTCGAAAGCCCCCCACTAAAACCGGTCACGCTTGATGCAAGTACCAGCGCCAATCCTGCTCCCCTACCTCGCCCATGAACTGGCGGTATTCGGCACGTTTGACCGCCAGGTAAACGCCGAGGAATTGGCGCCCGAACGCATCCGGTGCCCAGCGGGAGGTTTCCAGCGCGCGCAAGGTGGTCAGCCAGTCGGTGGGCAACAGTTCCTTGGCCTGGGCGTAGCCGTTGCCTTGCACCGGGGCGCCAGGGTCGAGCTGTTCGCGGATGCCTCGATGAATGCCGGCCAGGATCGCAGCGGCCGCCAGGTAGGGGTTGGCGTCGGCCCCGCAGATGCGGTGTTCGATATGCCGCGATTGTGCCGGGCCACCGGGCACTCGCAGGCTGACGGTGCGGTTGTCCACGCCCCAGGTGGCAGCGAGCGGCGCATAGCTGTTGGTTTGGAAGCGTCGATAAGAGTTGGCGTTGGGGCAGAACATCAACAGTGAATCGAGCAAGGTGCTGAGCATGCCGCCCACGGCCTGGCGCAGCAGTGGCGTGCCGTCGGCCGCTTCACTGGCAAACAGGTTATTGCCCTGGGCATCGGCCAGGCTAACGTGCATGTGCATGCCTGTACCGGCCAGGTCGTCAAACGGCTTGGCCATGAAACAGGCGGTCATTCCATGTTTGTGCGCCACGCCCTTGACCAAGCGTTTGTAGCGCACGGCTTCGTCCATCGCCTGCAGCGCGTCGGTGCGGTGTTCGAGGGTGATTTCCACTTGGCCTGGCGCGTACTCGGAGATGGCCGTGCGCGCCGGAATCCCTTGCAGTTTGCAGGCGCTGTAGAGGTCGGCAAGAAACGGCTCGATCTGCTCCAGCTCGCGCAGGCCGTACACCTGGGTCGAGCGCGGACGCTTGCCATCCACATCCCGCGCCGGTTGTGGGCGGCCGTTGCTGTCGGGCTTCTGGTCGAGCAGATAGAACTCCAGCTCCGCCGCCATCACCGGGTAATAACCGTCGGCCTTGAGCGCCTCGATAACATTGGCCAGCAGGTGCCTGGGGTCGGCCACGGTGGCGGGCAGGCCTTCGGTGGGGTGCATGCTGACTTGCACCGCCGCGGTGGGGATCAAGCGCCATGGCATGCGCTGCAAGCTGCCGCTGATCGGATAGGCGCGGCAGTCGATATCCCCCACCTCCCAAACCAGCCCGGAGTTTTCTACGTCATCGCCATTGATAGTCAGGCCGAGGATGGTGCTGGGCAGAGGCCGGCCACTTTCGTACACCGCCAGCAGTTCGTCGCGGTGCAGCAGCTTGCCGCGCGGTACGCCGTTGTTATCGAGGATAAACAGCTCGAACATCTCAATGTCGGGGTTCTGTTCAAGGAAGGTCTGGGCTTCATGCAGGCGGGCAAAAACACTCATGGGAATTCTCATACGTTTGCGTCAGGCAAGCGCGCAGGCGCCGCCGGGCAGATGCGCACAGGTGCGCGTCATCCATGGGGTAGATCAACGTAGGAGAGAGGTATCTGGCGGGCGCGCGTGTCGGCAATGGAACAGAGCCCAGAACGCAAGCGCAGACGGCAATGTCGCGGTGTGAATGTCGGGGCAAGCGTGCATGCGCGCTTCACAGTGATAGAAAGACTTGAGCGTCACACGCGGGGATACGCGGGTAAATTCAGGCTTGACGGAGTTTGGTTGCAGTTTGGCTAAACATTCACCGCGCCTTGCCACCCTGCCCTGTGCTGGAAATAATGAGCCCCCGACCGTGCCCCAAGGATTCGACCCCATGAAAGCGCCTCTGGCCCTCTGTGTACTGGCAAGCCTGGCCACTGTCGCCCAGGCCGACACCGCTGCATCTCGCCTTGACGACGTGATTGCGCGCGGCACCCTCACCGTGTGTACCACCGGCGACTACAAGCCTTACACCTCGCTGCGCAGCGACGGCGGCTATGAAGGCATCGACATTGCCATGGCCGAGTCTCTCGCCAAGAGCCTGAACGCCAAAATCACCTGGGTGCCTACCACCTGGAAAACCCTGATGCCGGACTTCCTGGCCCAACGCTGCGACATCGCGGTGGGCGGTATTTCCGTGTCGTTGGAACGTCAGAAAAAAGCCTTCTTCAGCCAATCACTCGGAGTCGACGGCAAGATCCCGCTGGTACGCTGCGCCGACGTGCAGCGTTACCAGACGGTGGAGCAGATCAACCAGCCCCAGGTGCGAGTGATCGAACCAGCGGGCGGCACCAACGAAGTGTTTGCCCGTGCGCACTTGGGCCAGACGCAGATTCGCCTGCATGACAACGTGACGATTTTTGATGAGCTGCTGGCGGGCAAAGCCGATGTGATGATTACCGACGCCAGCGAGGCGCGTTATCAGCAGAAGCTCAAGCCTGGGTTGTGCGCGGTCAACCCGGAGCAACCGATGCAGTACAGTGAAAAAGCGTTTTTGTTGCCGCGCGATGATGTGGCCTGGAAGAGTTACGTAGATCAGTGGTTGCATTTAAGTGTAGCGACGGGGGCGTATGCGGGGATTGTGGGGCAGTGGTTGGCTGCGCCTTGAATGCGGGGTGTCGGATAGATCGGCGTTGATTGTCCGGCCGTCATCGCAGGCAAGCCAGCTCCCACATTTGGATCCTGGGGCGTCAGCCCGGCCCTACGCCTTGATCAACGCTACAAACGCCGCACACGCAGCGCTGCGATATGCGCCCTTGCGGCTCAGCAGTGCCGCGGTGCGCTGCGGCAACGGTGGGGCAATCGCCACGGCATGCAGGCCTGCCTGGGCCTCGGCCAGTGCGCGGGGCAGGACGGTTGCCAGGGGCGTGCTGCGCACGATTTCGATAATCGCGCTGATGGAATTGGCCTCCATGGCAATCTGCGGTTTAACCCCTTGCTGGTGGCAGTAGTCGTCGATGTAGCGGCGGGTGGCGAAGCCTGTGTTCAGTAGCACCAGAGGCTGTTCGAGCCAGGCCGGTTGTGTGCGTTCGGGGTGACTGGCACTGACGACCAGGCTCAGCTCTTCGACAAACAGCGCCTCACAGTCGATCTCCAGCCCATGCTCGCCGGTAAAGCCGATGCCGATATCCAGCAGGTCCTCGCCCAGCGCGGCTTCGATACGGTCTTGGGTCAGTTCCTCGATGCTCAGGGTGATGCCCGGATACAGCTGGTTGAAACGCGCCAGCAATGGCCCGATCAGGTAGGCGGTGAAAGTCGGCGTCATGGCCAGGCGCAAATGCCCTCGGCGCAGGTCCTGCACGTCATGTATGGCGCGGGTGCCGGCTTGTAGATCCTGCAAGGCCAGCCGCGCATAACGCACATAGGCCTGCCCCGCGTCGGTCAGGCTGACACTGCGCCCGGAGCGGTCCAGCAGTGGCGCGCCCAGGCTTTCTTCCAGTTGCTTGATCTGTTGCGACAAGGTCGGCTGCGACACGTGCAGCGCCTCTGCAGCCCGCGTGAAGTTGCGGTGCTCGGCAACGGCCAGCAAGTAACGGATATGACGCAACAGCATGGGCAGCGCTCCAACTATAGGCATGACTTATAGAAAGCATAATAAACCGGTCTTGGACCCTATAGCCAAAAACTCCCATCCTTGCCCCCATCAGCGACGCAAGGAGAACCACCATGCAGCATCTCATCGACGGCTTTCGCAAATTCCAACGTGAAGCCTTTACCCCTCGCAGTGACTTGTTCAAACACCTGGCGACCACGCAAAGCCCCGGCACCTTGTTCGTGTCCTGCTCTGACAGCCGCGTAGTCCCCGAGCTGTTGACCCAGCAGGAACCCGGCGACCTGTTCGTCATCCGTAACGCCGGCAACATAGTGCCGTCCTACGGCCCGGAGCCGGGAGGTGTGTCGGCCACAGTCGAATATGCCGTAGCGGTGCTGGGCGTCAGCGACATCGTGATTTGCGGGCACTCGGACTGCGGCGCGATGACTGCAATTTCTACCTGCAAATGCCTGGACCACCTGCCCGCCGTGGCCAACTGGTTGCGCCATGCCGAGTCGGCCAAGGTGATCAATGCCGCCCGTACGCATGCCTCGGACGCTGCACGCCTGGATTCATTGGTGCGCGAAAACGTGGTCGCCCAACTGGCCAACCTCAAGACTCACCCTTCGGTCGCCCTGGCGCTGGAACAAGGCCGGATGAACCTGCATGGCTGGGTGTACGACATCGAAACCGGCGGCATTGACGCTTTGGACGGGCACACCGGGCGCTTCGTCTCCCTGCTCGACCACCCCAGCACCCGCGCCCACGCCGCCTGAACCCTAATCAACCCAAGAGGACGTCACCATGTTGCAATCCCAATTCGCTCAAACCCCACGCCTGGCCCTGGCCGACACCGTTATCGACCTCAAGGCACGCAAAAACCTGTCGTGGCAGGACCTCACCGACGGCACCGGGCTGAGCCTGGCATTCGTCACCGCAGCCCTGCTCGGCCAGCACCCGCTGCCCAAGGAAGCGGCCGACATCGTGTGCGGCAAACTCGGCCTTGACGAGGACGCCAGCCGCCTGCTGCAAAGCGTCCCACTGCGCGGCAGCTTCCCGAGCGGTGTGCCGACCGACCCAACCATGTACCGTTTCTATGAAATGCTGCAAGTCTACGGCTCTACCTTGAAGGCCCTGGTGCATGAGCAATTCGGCGACGGCATCATCAGCGCCATCAACTTCAAACTGGACATCAAGAAAGTCGAAGACCCGGACGGCGGCTCCCGTGCGGTCATCACCCTGGACGGCAAATACCTGCCGACCAAACCCTTCTGATTCGCCGCCAACCGTCTACGCTCTTGGCACACCAACAAGAACGAGGGACGGGTAAATGAAGAGACTGCTCCGATTCACTTGGCTGCTGCTGTTGTGTTGCAGCCAGGTGCATGCCGCCACGGCACAGGAAGCGGATGCCCAAGCCGCCAAGGCCCTGCTGGAAAAGGCCTTGGCGTACTACCACAAGCAAGGTGACAAGGCGTTCGCCGCCTTCAGCCGTCAGGGCGAGTTCATCGACCAGGACCGTTATGTGTTTGTGGTCGATACAAAAGGCGTACTGCTGGCCAGTGGCGGGCCCTCCTCCGCGCTCATAGGTCGCGATGTGTCCGAGGTACTCGGACCGGATTTGCGCCAATCCTTCAAGGACGCGCTCAAGGTGCCCGAAAACCAGGGTATCCAGCAGGCTGACTACCGCTGGCAGAACTGGAATGACGGCAAGGTCGAACATAAACACGTGTTTTATCAGCGCGTGGGCGAACGCATCCTGGCGGTCGGTTATTACTTGCCGCGCGCCACACCGGAACAGGCACGGGCGCTGCGCAACAAGGCGGTGGAGGCGTTGGTCAAGGATGAAGCCGGCACGCTCAAGGCGATCAACTCCTTGCAAGGCGGCTTCCTGCAAGATGATCTCTACGTATTCGTGGTGGACCTGAACACGCGGCGCTACGTCGCCCATGGCACCAACCTGCGCCTGATCAACACCGATTTTGCCAAGATCAAGGACCCGGATGGCAAACCGGTGGGTGTGCCGATCCTCCAGATGATGGCTGAACAGGACCAGGGCGAATACAAATACCGCTGGAAAAACCCGGTGACCGGCAAGGTCGAGAACAAGCATGCCTATGTGCGCAAGAGCGGGCATTTCATGGTTGCGGTGGGGTATTACAGCCCCTGATCCTGATCATTCCCACGCTCTGCGTGGGAACGCCGCCTGGGACGCTCCGCGTCCGCTTATCTAACTTTGTCTTCACGGCCGCGCAGTACCCGATTCGGCATCGCTATCGCAGCCGCCAACCCCAGCAGCGACACCGCCGCACTCACCATCAGCAAATGCCGGAACGTCACCGCCAGCTCGCCGCGCAACGCATCTTGCGCCGGGCCGGGTGCGGCGTTGAGGCCGTCGAGCAGCACGTTGCCGGAACTGCCTTCGGCCACCAGTGCGCCGCTTGCCAGATGGGCGAAACTGGAATCGTGTAACAGCGCCAGCAGCAACGCCGACATGCAGGCCACCCCCACTGCCCCGCCCAGGGAGCGAAACAGGTTGGTGGTGCTGGTGGCCACACCGATATCCCGCTGCTCCACCGAGTTCTGCGTCCCCACCAACGAGGTCGGGAACTGCATGCCCGCGGCGATACCGCACAACAACATGAAGACGCTGGTGAGCGCCACCGCCTGGGGCGCGCTGTAGGCCATGCCGAGAATCGCCAGCGGGCTCAACACTGCGCCGCTGAGGATCATCGGTTTATAGCGGCCCGTCACCGAGGTCATGCGCCCGGCAAAATACGCGCCCATCGGCAAGCCCATCGCCAAGGGCAGCAAGTGCAGGGCCGCGCTGTCGGCACCGGCGCCGGTTACGGTCTGGTAGCGCAGGGGCATCAGCACCGTCAGGGAAATCGCCTGGAAGCTGGTGATGAAAATCGTGCACCAGCACAACACCGCACTGCGGTTGGCAAACAAGTGCATCGGCAACAGCGGTTCCCGTGCGCGGCGTTCGTGCCACACAAACACGCTTAACGCCAGCAGTGCGCAGGCCAGCAACCCCAGCACTTGATCGTCACGCCACGAATGGCCCTGGCCGATTTCGGTGATGCCCAGCAACAAGGCGGTGAGGCCGACGATCATCAGCACCGTGCCGAGGTAATCGATGATCGGCTTGCGCTGCGGCACCGGCAGCCCCACCAGGGTGCGATGGGCCACGTACCAGGCGCCGACGCCCAGTGGCAGGTTGATCAAAAACACCCAGCGCCACGACAGGTACTCGGTCATATAACCGCCCAGCACCGGCCCGGCCACGCTGGCCACCGCGTACATGCTGCTGAAATACCCCTGATAACGTCCCCGTTCGCGGGGAGGAATAATGTCGCCAATGATCGCCTGGCTCACCGAGACCATCCCGCCAGCGCCGATGCCCTGCAGCACCCGCGCCAGCACCAGTTGCTCCATGCTTTGCGCCAGGCCGCAAAACAACGACGCCAGGGTGAACAGGCCCATGCCGATGAGCATCATGGGCCGGCGCCCATACAGGTCACCGAGCTTGCCGTAGATCGGCACCGCCACGGTCATCGCCACCATGTAGCCGGAGATCACCCAGGCCAGCAGGTTGACGTCATGGAACTGTGCGGAAATGGCCGGCATGGACACGGCGACAATGGTCTGGTCCAGGGCACCCAGGAAGATCGCCATCATCAGCGCGACCAGGATACTGCGCACGGCGGGAACGGTTGGAGCGGGCTGATTGAGGTGAGTCACGGCAGAACCTTCGAGCAGGGCCCACAGGCAACGGTCACCGGTGGGAATGCTCGATACGATAGCAGGCTATTCGATAGGCTCGTAAGGAAGGCCGACGTAATTTTCTGCGATGGTTTTGCGCCCGGCCTGGGAGTGGATGAAATAGTCCAGCTCGCTCTCGGCAATGCGCTGGCTGAAGGCGTCCGCCTGGGGAAACTGATGCAGCATCGAGGTCATCCACCAGGAAAACCGCTCGGCTTTCCACACTCGGCGCAGGCAGATTGCCGAGTATTTTTCCAGCAAGTCCAGGCGCCCTTCGTGGTACACCTTGAGCAAGATGCGAAACAAGGTGCTCACATCACTGGCCGCCAGGTTCAAGCCCTTGGCACCGGTGGGCGGCACAATGTGCGCGGCATCGCCGAGCAGGAACAGGCGCCCGTACTGCATGGGTTCCACCACAAAGCTGCGCAGCGGCGCGATGCTTTTCTCGATCGACGGGCCGGTCACCAATTGTTCGGCCAATGAGCCGGGCAGGCGGCTTTTGAGTTCATCCCAGAAACGTTCATCCGCCCAGTCTTCCAGCTTCTCTTCGACCGGCACTTGCAGGTAGTAACGGCTGCGGGTCGGCGACCGCATGCTGCACAGCGCAAAACCCCGCGCGTGTTTGGCGTACACCAGTTCGGCATGTACCGGCGGCGTGTCGGCCAGCACGCCCAGCCAGCCGAAGGGGTAGACGCGTTCGAACACCTTCAGCGCTTGCGCCGGTATCGACTGGCGGGCCACACCATGGAAACCGTCGCAGCCGGCAATGTAGTCGCACTCCAGGCGAAAGGCTTGGCCTTCATGCTCGAAGGTCAGCCAGGGCTGTTCACTTTTCAGGTCATGGGGTTGAACATTGGAGGCTTCGTACAGGGTGATGGCACCGGCGGCTGCGCGGGCGGCCATCAGGTCGCGGGTGACCTCGGTCTGGCCGTAGATCATCACCGACTGGCCGCCGGTCAAGGCCTTGAGGTCGATGGAAGTGAGTTGGCCATTGAGGGCAATGTCAAACCCGTCGTGCACCAGACCCTCGGCGTCCATGCGTTGGCTGACCCCGGCTTCGCGCAGCAGGTCGACCATGCCCTGTTCCAACACACCGGCGCGGATACGGCCTTGTACGTAATCGGCGCTCTGACGCTCTAGAACGAGGGTCTGGATGCCAGCATTGTGCAGCAGTTGGCCGAGCAGCAATCCGGAAGGACCGGCACCGATAATGGCGACTTGGGTTTTCAGGGTTTTCATTATTTTTATGACCTTCAAGCTTCACGCGAACGTATGGAGTGAAAGAGTTGTCATTGCTCTTGTGGCTGACATTTTTCACTTGAGTGAGGCTCATAAGAAGGTGAAAACTGCGTCAAAACCTGTGCTTTTCGCCAATCGGGGCGATTACCGAACCACTATCCTGAGTATCGGATTGAAACCATGACCAAAACCGCGATTCCGGTCTTCAAGCTTTACGGGGAAAGCCAGCAGTGGCCGACTCCCGATTTGTTGCACTGCGAAACCATTTCCCGGCGCAGTCGGGAATACCAGTGGGAAATCCAGCCCCACCGGCACGCGGACCTGTGCCAGTTGCTGTATGTGCACAAAGGCCAGGCACAACTGGAAATCGAAGGCCAGCGCACCACGCTCAATGAGTCGAGCCTACAAGTGCTGCCACCGCTTTGCGTGCACGGCTTTCGTTTTTCCGAGGATGTGGAAGGGTTTGTGGTAACGCTGTCGGCACCGCTGGTCAGCCACTTGCAGGCGCAACTGGGCTCTACCGTCGATGGCCTGCACACACTCGGCAGCTACCCGGCGGGCAAGGACAGCGATTACTTGAACAGCCTGTTCGTACGTTTGCAGGACGAATACGCCGATGACCAACCGGCACGGGACATGATGCTGCACGCCCTGGTCAGCGTGTTATTGGTGTGGGTCAGCCGCCAGGCGATCCAGCGCCGCCACCCACGGGCGCCACGGGGTCGTGAGTACTTTCGGCGGTTTACGCAACTGGTCGAACAGCATTACCGCGAACACCCCAAGATTGAAGACCTGGCCCACAAGCTGGGTATCTCGGTCTCACACTTGAACGGGACGTGTCGGGAGTTGGGTGGGCAACCGGCGTTGCAGATCATGCATGACCGCCAGTTGCTGGAAGCCAAGCGCCTGCTGACCTACACCAGCATGACCATCAACGAGATGTCCGAGGTGCTGGGCTTTTCCGACCCGACCAATTTCTCACGGCTGTTTCGCCGCAGGGTCGGTTTTTCACCCAAGGCGTTTCGTGAACAACTGAAGGCAGAGCAGCCTACCTGAGCGCACTGAAACTGCCGGTGCGGGGAACGCATTGGTCCTGATGGCAGCTGATGGCGAATGCCGCCGGCTGCATGCGTGTTTGCTCGACGCGGTAGGCGGCAGTCCCATACAGCGCTGTCGCCAATGCGCAGAGGGTGAAAATCGTCAGGTACTTTCTGGTTTTGATGCTCATGGCACAGACCTCTGAACGGATCTACAGGGTGCTGTTTAAAGCATAGGTCAGTCAGGGCAACTTGCCATGATGCGCTGCCATTCAGCGCGCTTATTTCACCTCAGAGCCCTATGTCCCAAACCGGCTCTTCGGGAAACCGCAGCACCAGGAAATCCAGGAGGCTACGCAGCGCCGAAGGCATGTGTTTGCGTGAGGCGTACACCGCATAGATATTCATCTGTCGCGGCTCGGCGTGCGGCAGCAAGCGCACCAACTCCCCACTGCGAATCAGCTCACCGGCCTGATAACTGGGCAACATCGCCACCCCTGCCCCGGCCAGCGTCACGCGCATTAACGTGCTGGCTTCGTTGGCCGTGATATTGCCGTGGACCGGCACCGACACGTGCTCTCCGTTTTCTTCGAAATGCCACAGGCTCTTGCCGAAGTAAGAGTGGGTCAGGCAGTTGTGCCGGGCCAGGTCTTCGACTTTCTGCGGTGCCGGATGCTCGCGCAGATAAGCCGGTGTGGCGCACACCACCGAGCGACATACGGTCAGGCGCCGGGCGATCAGGTTGGGGTCCAGATCGTTGCTGGTGCGGATCGCCAGATCGATGCGCTCGTCCACCAGGTTCACCGTGCGATCAAGCATCTGCAAATCCACCGTCACCAAGGGGTAAAGCTTGACGTATTCGGCAATCGCCGCGCCCAGCTGCGCCTGGCCGAACGAAGTGCTGACGCTCAGGCGCAACAGGCCTCGGGGCGCATCATCGGGCTCGCTGACGGCGGCCTGCATATCACCGCACAGTTCCAACAATTGCCGGCAACGCGGCAGCGTTTCTCCGCCGGCGGCGGTGAGGCTGAGCTTGCGCGTGGTGCGGTGCAGCAGGCGTGCGCCCACCCAGTCTTCCAGCTCGGCCAGGTAGCGCGAGACCACCGGGCGCGACAGGTCAAGGTGGTCGGCAGCGGCGGATTGGCTGCCCAGGTCCACCACGGTGACAAACACGCGCATTGCTTGAAGACGATCCATGATTTGCCCGATTTTAGAAACAAACTATGTCCCAGCATCGCATTTTTTGTCGTGTTTTATGCAACTAAGCTCTGTGCATCCCTTACCGATGGCAGGAGCTGCCCGATGTTCTCGACCTTCAAACGCTTGACCCTGGCCACCGCCGCCCTGGCCTTCGCTGCCCACGCAGCAGCGGCAGAGCTGAAACTCGACGTGTACAACCCAGGCGAAGCCGCGATCTTCCCGGTCAGCTCGGTGCTGGTGAGCGGCGAGAAAGACGCGATCCTGGTGGATGCGCAATTCGGCAAAGGCCAAGCCGAGCAGCTGGTGCAGAAGATCCGCGCCAGCGGCAAGCACCTGACCACCATCTACATCAGCCATGGCGACCCGGACTACTACTTCGGCCTCGACACCCTGACCGCCGCCTTCCCCGACGCCAAAGTGCTGGCGCCACAGCCAGTGGTGGACCATATCAACGCCACCGTCGCCGACAAGCTGGCCTTCTGGGGCCCGAAAATGGGCGCCGACAAGCCGGCCAAGACCCTTGTGCCGCAAGTGCTTAAAGGCCACAGCCTGACCCTGGAAGGGCAACAGCTTGAAGTGGTTGGCCTTGACGGCCCGCAGCCAGATCGCAGCTTTGTGTGGATCCCGTCGATCAAGGCCGTGGTCGGTGGTGTGGTGGTCGCTGAAAACATCCACGTCTGGATGGCCGATACCCAGAGCGCGCAATCCCATAAAGACTGGCTGGCTACCCTCACGCGCATTGAAGACCTGAAGCCGAACACCGTGGTGCCGGGCCATTACCTGGGCACGCCATCGCTGGCCTCGGTCACCTTCACCGCCGATTACATCAAGGCCTTCGACCTCGAAACCGCCAAGGCCAAGGACTCCGCCGCCCTGATTGCGGCCATGAAAAAACGCTACCCCACCCTCGCCGACGAAAGCTCGCTGGAACTGAGCGCCAAAGTCGCCAAGGGCGAAATGAAGTGGTAACTGGCTTTAAACCTTAACCCTGTTGGAGAACATCATGAGCAAGATCGCAATCATTGGTGCCACTGGCCGCGCCGGTAGCCAACTGCTGGAAGAAGCGCTGCGCCGCGGGCATACCGTCATCGCCATCGCCCGCAATACCGACAAGCTGGCTGTGCGTCCTGGCGTTACGGTCAAACAGGTTGATGCCCTGGATGCCGAAGCCTTGCAACACGCCATCAGCGGCAGCGACGTGGTGATCAGCGCGGCGCACTTCGCCACGCTTCCCGCCAGCGCCGTGATCGGCCCGGTGAAAAAGGCTGGTGTGAAACGTTTGTTGGTGGTCGGCGGCGCCGGTTCACTGCTGTTGCCCGGTGGCGGGCGCGTGATCGATAGCGAAGGGTTCCCGGCTGAATATAAAGCTGAAGCCAGTGCCGGGGCGCAATTCCTGGAAACGCTGCGCCAGGAAAAGGAGCTGGACTGGACCTTCCTGTCGCCATCGGCCCTGTTCGACGGCACCGAGCGCACCGGCGAATTCCGCCTGGGCACGGATGATCTGCTGGTGGACAGTGACGGCAACAGCTCGATCAGTTTTGCGGACTTCGCCATCGCCATGCTGGATGAAGTGGAAACACCGAAGCACTCGCGCCAGCGCTTTACGGTCGGTTACTGACCCAACGCCGTCAACGCTAACCACGATGCGAAGCGAGCCGCTCTTGATCTGCTTTTGATCTGCTTTTGATCTTGATCTTAGGCGCCCCGTTAAACC
>NZ_JBZXEA010000018.1:0-54715 GCF_058725345.1 Pseudomonas sp. DW-iso17
TTCCGAAACCCCAATTGCGAAAGCAGTTGGGGTTTTGTTTTGGGCGCTCGAAAAGAACGCCAACTTCCAAAGCCTGCACAGCGTTCCATTGACGCCTTTTGTACAGATACCCCAATACCAGTCGAACCTTGCGTGTTATCAAGGTTCACAGGTGGTGCGCCGTGTATTTATCTCCACGGTTATGTACCTCACAGACACCCACGTATCGTCTGAGCTGTGAAACAAAATAATCCCCGGAAACAGACCCTACCGTCTGTCCGGACTCAACCGCCCCGGACTATCATGCTGATAGCCCTACCCCTCACCGCAAGGAGCCGCTCGGAACGCCGATGCGCCAGATCTGGAAATCTTTTCGAGCCCTTTATTTCGCCTCTTTGATGATGCTGATCGGCTCCGGCCTGCTTAGTACTTATCTGGCTTTGCGTCTGGCAGCAGACAACGTCGACAGCCTGTGGGTGGGTGCGCTGATGGCTGCCAACTATTTTGGCTTGGTGCTGGGCGGCAAGCTCGGGCACCGCTTGATTGCCCGGGTCGGGCATATTCGTGCCTACGCTACCTGCGCCGGGATCGTCGGCGCAGCAGTGCTGGGTCACGGTTTGATTGATTGGCTGCCAGCCTGGATTGTGCTGCGGATGATCGTGGGCCTGGGGATGATGTGCCAGTACATGGTCATCGAGAGTTGGCTCAATGAGCAGGCAGACGCCAAGCAGCGCGGCGTAGTGTTCAGCGGTTACATGATTGCGTCCTACCTTGGGTTGGTGCTGGGCCAATTGATCCTGGTCATGCACCCCCATCTCGGGCTTGAACTGTTGATGCTCGTGGCGCTGTGCTTTGCGCTGTGCCTGGTCCCTGTGGCGATGACCCGACGCATTCACCCGGCCCCACTGCACCCGGCTCCGATGGAGCCGCGCTTCTTTATCAAGCGCGTGCCGCAATCGCTCAGCACCGTGTTGGGCGCTGGGTTGATCGTCGGTTCGTTCTACGGCTTGGCGCCGCTCTACGCCTCTCAGCAGGGCCTGACGACTGAGCAAGTCGGCTTGTTCATGGGTAGCTGCATTTTTGCTGGATTGGTCGTGCAGTGGCCACTGGGCTGGTTGTCGGACCGCTATGACCGCGCGCTGCTGATTCGCTGCTTTGCCTTGTGCCTGGCGATAACGGCCTTACCGTTGGCCATCATGACGCAGGTACCGTTGGAGGTGTTGTTCGTGGCGGGCTTCTTCTGTTCGCTGGTGCAGTTCTGCCTTTACCCCTTGGCGGTGGCCTTTTCCAACGACCATGTGGAAGGCGATCGCCGGGTGTCACTGACGGCCATGTTGCTCGTTACTTACGGGATCGGCGCCAGCGTGGGGCCGCTGTTGGCCGGTGTGGTGATGAAGCTATTCGGCAGCCAGATGCTCTACGCGTTTTTCAGCCTGTGTGCGCTGATCCTGGTGTGGCGCATTCGACCCAAGGCGGTAACCAACCTGCATCAGGTCGACGACGCACCACTGCATCACGTGGCGATGCCCGACAGCATGTCCAGTTCGCCTTTGGTGGCTGCCCTTGACCCGCGGGTGGATGAGCAGGTGGTGCAGGAGCAGATGCAAGTCACTGTTCCTGACCCAGAGCCCGTCCCTGATACCGAGGAGCCAACGAGCGAAGAACCGCACGAGCCACCAGACCCGGACGAACATCCCCATGACTTAAGCAGGGCGCGCCCCTGAACGAAAAAACGGGCAGATCCCATCAGGATCTGCCCGTTTTTTTATCTCAGCGTCTAACGCTTAAAGATCGTCGTCTTTATCGAAGCGCCGAGCTTCTCGCTGCAGTTGGTAGACAAAGCGTTCCACTTGTCGCTGCACCAAACCACTCATGTTGTGAAAGCGCACGCCGGCAAAGGTGGTGTTGATCTTGTCTTCGAAGTGCAGGTAGCGCAGTTCCACGGAAGTGGTCATGCTGCCGAAGGGCAGGGCAGCAATAAAGCGATCATAGACCTGGCCCAACTGCAGACGTTCGGAGATATCGCCTTCAAAGCGCAATTTGCAGCCGGTTGCCGAGATGTCCAGCAGCTTACCGCTGATAGGTGCCTTGAGCTTCTCGCCACCCAACTGAATGTCCACCAGCTGCGCAAGCTTGAGTGCGGCGCGGAAGGCATTGCGTCGTTGATGGTAAACCACTTCGCCGGGCAGGCTGCCGCTATAGATGCGGTGGCCGCCTTTTTCGCTGATGGTCAAGGTGCCGTTGCTTTCCCAGGCAACCCGCACGCCCTCATGGAAACCTTCGATACGGAAGGCTTCGCCATTCTCAAGATAGCGTTCACCGTCACGGGGAATCATTTCGTCCAGTACCAGCGTCTTGCTGTCGCGGTCAATGTCCACCAGGTAGCTCTGGAACCGCTGGCTGCGTTCGTGGAAAGTGATGATCAGCGGGTCATGGCTTTCTTGCAGCATCCGCAACGTGCTGGCGATTTCCAGAGGCGTGGTGAGCACCTTGGGTGGCTGCGGTGCATCTTCCGCATTAAGGGCGTTGAACACGGTTCTTCCATCTCCAGGCAAAATACGACTACACGCAAGAACCGGCATTTTGCCAGTATGTAGCGCGCCTTGGATAGGTCGCGCTGTAAACCGGTGTCAGGCTTGGCTGCGGGTGCTTGGCTTGACCAGGCGTGAGGTGGAGCCTTGGGCGTTATACAGGGCCGGAGGCTCTCCGCCGTGCAGTATGCGCAGCTGATTGGCGGTCGTGGCTTGCTGAAGCTGGATCGACTGACCGTTGAGCAGGTTGGCTTCCTGGCACTGTGCGAGCAAATGATTGAGTTCTTTGCTCTGTGCCAGCAGTTGATCGCCGACTGAAGAGTGGCTGGCCAGTTGTGCCAGGCCATCGTGGTCGGCAGGCAGGCCCAGGCTGATCAGAATCTCGCTGCGCTTCTTTCCGTGCTGTTCGAGCAAGACAATCAGCGACTGTTTGCGCGCCAGGATTTCTTCCAGCAAGGGCATATCCCGGCCGTACAAGGCCAGGGATTCTTCCTTGAGCAGCTCGAGCAATTGTTGCGTCGGCGCCAGATCATCAATGATCAGTTGGAGCAAATGTTCGTCGTGGTGCATGGCTGGCCTTGGGTTTTAAGCGTCCAAAAGCCCTGCGCAGGCCTTTGCCTAGCGCTCGGCTTCGAAGTTGAGCAGCTTGCTGGCTACACGGTTGCTGTCGACTTTATAGCTGCCATCGGCGATAGCCTGTTTCAACTCGGCCACGCGGGCTTTATTGACGACGGGTTGATCGCGCAGCGAGTCAGTGACCTTCTGCAACTGTTGAGCCTCATTGCTCAGGTGTACCGATTCCCCACTCTGGCTGGCGGCGGCCTGCTCTGCTTTGGCAGGCAAGGGCTGCGGCTTGGCTTCTACGCTGTCCTTGGCACCGCCGGTGCGCGTATTGCCGGGCAAGGCCGGGGTGTTATTCAAACGACTGAAATCAATGACCATGTTGAAAAACCTCTGGGTATTTGGACGCTTGCCATGTTTTCGGCCATACCCGGGCAAACTTTAGGCTCGATTGACAATAAACCTGTTCGGCTCAATATCCAGCACACAGTGTAGGAAAAGCTGGCATTTGATTCCAGTCATCTATAGCGCCACCTCGACTTGGCCTGGCGCCGTGACCCGCGCCTTGATCACGCGATTGGAGTTGAGGTTCTTGACACGGATCTGTTCGCTCATGCCGCCGTTGGACAACGCCTCGCCCGGCATCCTGACGTTCAGGCCGCCACTGCTGGCGGAAATCACCACTTGGTCACCCTTGCGAATCACCTCCGCCTGTTCCAGATGAACCAGTGTGAGGACTTGGTCAGTGACCACGGGGCGGGTGAGTTTTTGCCCGACGGCCTGGTCCAGTGACGTCAGGTAGCCCTGGTTGATCAAGCTGATGTCCCTCTCGCGCAGCGCCACATCGTCGTAGCCGATGATGCCGGTGCGCTTCAATGGCCGCGCCACTACCACTACGTCGCGAAACAGCTTGACCTGCGCCGGCACAAATACCGTCCAGGGCGAGGCGCCCTCACAGCGCACCTTCACGGTCACACGGCCGATAGGCTGGGCGGGGCTTTCCAGGGTGGCTGTCAATTCCTTGTCGCACATTGGCATGCGCAAACGTGGGTCCAACTGGTTGACCTGAATTTCATAACGCCCCGGCGTCTGGGTGGTCGCCAGATAATCTTCTACAGTGAACTCAAGAAAGCCTTGGGTGACGCCGATAAGTAGATCAGGCAGGGTAACGTTGTCGGCGCGGGCCGTGACGCCCAGGCCCGAGACAAGCAGCGCCATCGCGGCGCAGAGCAGTCTGCGGTAGCGTGAGCGGCCAGGGTGTCGGGAAACTGTCGTTTTAATATCCATACTCAGTAAATAGCAAAGCTCGTGCCGTTTAGTGTTGGGTACGCGTCGTACCCCTAGGATTTAGGAGTCTGGGCATGGCAGGTGTAATGGATTCAGTAAACCAGCGCACACAGCTGGTAGGGCAGAATCGCCTGGAGTTGTTGCTTTTCCGCCTGGATGGCAATCAGTTGTATGGCATCAACGTGTTTAAAGTGCGTGAAGTGCTGCAATGTCCCAAGTTGACGATCATGCCCAAGTCCAGTCCGGTGGTGTGTGGCGTGGCCAACATCCGGGGCGCGACCATTCCGATTCTTGACCTGGCCATGGCCACGGGGGCAGCGGGTTTGCAAGACCGCCAGAACCCTTTCGTGATCATCACCGAGTACAACACCAAGACCCAGGGTTTCCTGGTGCGCTCGGTGGAGCGCATCGTCAATATGAACTGGGAAGAGATCCATCCGCCGCCCAAGGGCACGGGGCGCGATCACTACCTGACGGCGGTGACGCGGGTCGATAACCAGTTGGTGGAAATCATCGACGTGGAGAAGATCCTCGCCGAAGTGGCCCCCACCTCGGAAACCATCTCCGTCGGGGTGGTGGATGCCGAAACGGCACACAAGGCGGTTTCGCTGCGCGTGTTGACCGTGGACGACTCTTCCGTGGCGCGCAAGCAGGTCACGCGTTGCCTGCAAACCGTCGGGGTGGAGGTGGTGGCCCTAAATGACGGGCGCCAAGCCCTGGATTACCTGCGCAAGCTGGCGGACGAAGGCAAGAAGCCCGAAGAAGAATTCTTGATGATGATCTCTGACATCGAGATGCCGGAAATGGATGGCTACACGCTCACGGCCGAGATACGTAACGATCCACGCATGCAAAAATTGCATATCATCCTGCATACTTCGTTGTCGGGGGTATTCAATCAGGCAATGGTCAAGAAGGTCGGTGCGGATGACTTTCTGGCCAAATTCCGTCCTGATGACCTCGCATCCCGGGTAGTCGACCGGATCAAGGCAGCAGATCACGGCTAGGGGATGTCCCCCGGCGGTCACACGATTTAAGAGGCGGCATCATTGTCTACGGGTAATTTGGATTTCGAACAGTTCCGGGTCTTCCTGGAAAAAGCCTGTGGCATATTGCTCGGTGAAAACAAGCAGTACCTGGTATCCAGCCGTCTCAACAAGCTGATGGAACAGCAGGGCATCAAGTCCCTGGGTGAGTTGGTCCAGCGGATCCAGGGGCAGCCGCGCAGTGGGCTCAAGGAAATGGTGGTCGATGCCATGACCACCAACGAAACCTTATGGTTTCGCGATACCTATCCCTTTGAAGTGCTCAAGAACAAAGTGTTGCCCGAAGCCATCAAGGCCAGCCCGGGCCAGCGCCTGCGTATCTGGTCGGCGGCCTGTTCTTCGGGGCAGGAGCCGTACTCGATCTCGATGTCCATCGATGAGTTCGAGCGGACCAACATGGGCCAGTTGAAAGCCGGCGCGCAAATTGTGGCCACGGACCTGTCCGGCACCATGCTCACCAACTGCAAGACCGGTGAGTACGACAGCCTGGCCCTGGGCCGAGGTTTGTCCCAGGAACGCCTGCAACGCTACTTCGACCCCAAAGGGGCGGGGCGTTGGGCGATCAAGGCGCCGATCAAGAACCGCGTCGAATTTCGCTCGTTCAACTTGCTCGACAGCTACGCCAGCCTGGGCAAGTTCGACATGGTGTTCTGCCGCAACGTGCTGATCTATTTCTCGGCTGAAGTGAAGAAGGACATCCTGTTGCGCATCCACGGCACGCTCAAGCGCGGAGGTTATCTGTTCCTCGGTGCTTCCGAGGCGCTCAATGGGCTGCCGGATCACTTCCAGATGGTGCAATGCAGCCCGGGGATCATCTACCAGGCCAAGTAGCCTGGGGTATGCAATAAAACTGTGGGAGCCGGGCTTGCCCGCGATGGCGTTGTGTCAGTCGATGAATTGGTCGGCAGGTACTCCGCCATCGCAGGCAAGCCAGCTCCCACATTTTTTTCTCGGCAAGCTGGCGTAAAGCGGCAACTGCCCATTGCCGCTTTAATGGCGCTACGCGGAAATCGCTTGCCGCTTTTCTGGCATAGCCGCCGTCGACTCCCCTCCAAACCCTTGATATAGGGGCTCCCGCAAGATTGGCATGCACCTTGCTATAACCCTGCTAACGAACAGCAGGTCAGCCTAAAGGTTTCCGCCATGAGCATCAGCTTCGATAAAGCGCTCGGTATCCACGAACAAGCCCTGGGCTTCCGCGCCCAGCGTGCCGAAGTCCTGGCCAACAATATTGCCAACGCCGACACCCCGAACTACAAGGCTCGGGACCTGGGCTTCTCCGCCGTGCTCGCCGCACAGCAGGACAAGACCAAGAACGGCACCTTCGCCTTGAACATGACCAACAGCCGTCATATCGAAGCGCAAGGCCTGAGCAAGGGTGACGAGTCGCTGCTGTATCGCACGCCGATGCAGCCGTCGATCGACCAGAACACCGTCGACGCCCAGCTGGAGCAATCGAACTACGCCGAAAACTCGGTGAACTTCCAGGCCAGCTTCACCCTGCTCAACAGCAAATTCAAAGGGCTGATGTCAGCCCTGCGTGGAGAGTAAGCCATGTCTCTGTCCAGTGTTTTCAATATTGCCGGCAGTGGCATGAGCGCGCAGACCACGCGTTTGAACACCGTCGCCAGTAACATCGCCAACGCCGAGACCGTCTCGTCGAGCATTGACCAGACGTATCGCGCCCGCCATCCGGTGTTTGCCACCATGTTCCAGGGTGGTCAGGCAAACGGCAGCGATTCGTTGTTCCAGAACCAGGACGCCGCCGGCTCAGGCGTGCAGGTGTTGGGCGTGGTCGAAGACCAGAGCAACCTGGAGGCCCGTTACGAGCCCAACCATCCGGCCGCGAACGAAAAGGGTTACGTCTACTACCCCAACGTCAACGTGGTCGAGGAAATGGCTGACATGATCTCCGCCAGTCGCTCGTTCCAGACCAACGCGGAAATGATGAACACCGCCAAAACCATGATGCAGAAGGTTCTGACCCTGGGTCAGTGATAAGGGGCGCCAAATAATGGCCATCGTTGATACGTCTAACAACACGGCGGTTCAGGACCTTTTCAATTCCAAGGTCAAGACCGCGACGAATAACAGCAGCGTCAGTGACGCTTCCAAGACGGCGACGGGCAACCAGTCGCTGGGCAAGGATGCGTTCCTGCAACTGCTCGTCACTCAACTGAAAAACCAGAACCCGCTGTCGCCTCAGGACAACGGCGCGTTCGTCGCGCAGCTTGCCCAGTTCAGCAGCCTGGAAGGCATCAACACCCTGAATGACTCGGTGAACAACATCTCCAGCAACTTCAGCTCCTCGCAGGCGCTGCAGGCTTCGTCGCTGGTGGGGCGCTCAATCATCATCCAGACCGACAAGGCCATGGTGGATACCAGCAAGAGCATGACCGGTTCGGTGGCAGTGACCTCGGCGGTGGGCAATGTCTCCGTCAAGATCACCGACAAAGACGGCAATGTGGTGCGCACCGTTGACATGGGCGCCCAGAGTGCCGGCACCCAAAGCTTTATCTGGGACGGCAAGAACGACAAGGGCGAGGTCGCCCCAGCTGGCACCTACACCTTCAACGCCACCACCAAGAACGACAAAGGCGACGCAGTGGCCTTGGCCACTTCGCTGCCCGCCACGGTCACCAGTGTGACCCTGAGCAAGACTGGCGGCGAAATGCTGCTCAACCTTGCAGGCGGCATGGGCAGCGTCAAGCTGTCGCAAATTCAGACTATCGGTACATAGAGCCGGCTAAATACGGCAGAAGGAGAGAAACATGTCTTTTAATATCGGCCTTAGCGGCCTCTATGCGGCCAACAAACAACTGGACGTGACCGGCAACAATATCGCCAACGTCGCGACCACTGGCTTCAAGTCATCCCGTGCGGAATTCGCCGATATCTACGCGGCTTCCAAGCTGGGCACCGGCCAGAACAGCATCGGCAACGGTGTGAACCTGGCGGCGGTGTCCCAGCAGTTCACCCAGGGCGATGTCAACGGTAGCGGCGGCATCCTCGACATGGCGATCCAGGGCGGTGGCTTCTTCGTGCAGAAGGGCAGCGACGGTTCGCTGGAGTACACCCGTAGTGGTGCGTTCCGTGCGGACAAGGACGGCTACATCACCAACAACACCGGCACTTCGCGCCTGCAAGGATATGCCGCGGACGATAATGGCAAGATCAGCAAGGGCGGCTTGGTCGATCTGCAACTGAACCTGGCGAATCTGCCGCCCAAGGCATCCACCAAGGTCGACTCCACCAGTAACCTGAATTCCTCGGAGCCGGTGATTGACCAGGCGGCCAAGCCGTTTGACCCGACCAAGACCGAGACCTTCACCACCCAATACAGCACCACCTTGTACGACTCTCAGGGGAACGCGCACCCGATGGTGCAGTACCTGGTGAAAACCGACGGCAACAAGTGGAATGCCTATACCCTGATTGACGGTCGCAACCCTGATGGTTCGGCCCCGACTGGCACCCCTTCGACGCCACCCGTGCCGTCGACATTGACCTTCGATGGCGCTGGCAATCTGACTACTGTCGTCACCAATGGTGTGTCCGACAAGACCCTGACCGTTGCCGGGTGGGTTCCAGGCAAGGTGACTGACGGCGTGTGGAAGGCTAACGGTGCGGATGCCAACCCGGGCGGCATCGCCATCAACATGGCCAACATTACCCAGTACAACTCGGCTACCTACCGTAACCCTCCGGTCACCGACGGCTATGCCACCGGCCAGATCACCGGCCTGAAAATCGACGGCAGCGGCGTCCTGTTCGCCACCTTCAGCAACCAGCAGAGCAAGGCCATCGGCCAGATCTCCCTGGCCAGCTTCAACAACGAGCAGGGCCTGCAGCCAGCCGGTGCGACCACCTGGAAAGAGACCTTCGCCTCGGGCCAGCCTGGTTATGACAACCCGCAAGCCGGCACCCTGGGTTCGATCGTGGCCAACTCCCTGGAGAACTCCAACGTCAACCTGACCAACGAACTGGTGGACCTGATCAAGGCCCAGAGCAACTACCAGGCGAACGCCAAGACCATCTCCACCCAAAGCACCATCATGCAGACCATCATTCAGATGACCTGATACCCCTGCTCAAAAAATACCTGCACACAAAAAGGCCCCTCAATCGAGGGGCTTTTTTGTGCGCGCGCGTTGCTAGTTTACCGCCTGTTTCATCTCGCCTTGCTGCTGGAACGCCCAACGCCCCTTGCGCCACGCACGGGACACGGGCGCATGTCGCCCATGGACCATCGGGAGAGCGGCATGGCGATCTACAAGCAGTGGGAAGGGATGCCAGCAGGCAGCCATTGGTTTGTTCTGAATAACTACAGCGCCGGTCTATACAGACGCAAAAGTCAGTCGGATGAACCCGGGGGAGGCAAGTCCTCTGATGCTGAATCAGTGAGGCAACTGCTCAATGAGTTGAGAGATGCCGAGAAAACATCCAAGAGCCAAACCGTCCAGGACCTTCGTGACAAGTTGAACGAGAAGCGCGAAGAACTGGGTGATGAAAAGTTCAAGGAGATCATGCAGGAGTTGATGGAGAAGGCAGACGTCTCCTGGCTGGAGATGCTGCGGCGCCTGATGAAAGACTGGTTTCCGGAAACGGACGATACATCACCCACACCTTCGCCGCCTTCTCCTGGCCCGTCGCCAGGTGGTGGCGGTGGGGGCGGTGGTGGCAGGCCAAGCCCCGGTAATTTTGGGCCCAGCGAGCCCATGAGTAATCTGCCGATTACGGAAGGCTCCAAGCACTTCAACTACAAGCCTGATCAAAGTAACCCAGGAAAAAAACCGGACAACATCTGGAGTGGATTCAGCCAGGGCCCCGATGGCAATTGCGTCACGGTTTCAGCGATAAAGGGCGCAATGATGAAGTTTGGTCAGAAACCCACTGACGTGTTCAAGGAGGTAAAAGAGACGGCAGACGGTTATCACGTGAAGATGCGCGACGGCTTCGAACTTAATCTATCCAAGGATGAATTAAAGCAGGCGGCCAGGTATGCGCAGTTCAAGGGTGACAATCCGGGCATGCTGACCGATGCCAACTTCATGTTTGCAGCGAGCGCCAAGCGGGCACAGATGGAAGGGAATGGCCTGGACGACAACCCTAGCCAATCAAAAAGAAGCTTCGCCCATGCGATGCAAAGTTTGAACAACGGCGAAATGCCCCGCGAAGCATTGGATCGTCTGGGTTTGAAAGGGCTTTACAGGCAGTCCTCAAGCAGTGAGCTGGCGAGCGGCAAGCTCGGCGTCGTGGCCTACGATCGCCATTCGATGGTGGTCATCGACGGGCGCGTGGAGTTGTGGGGGCGCCGAGGTGGCGCGCCAAAGCAGGGTATTGCGTACGCGTTTCTCTAAGGCAGTCAGCAAAAAGCCCGATAAACCCTATGCAGTCGGGGTCTATCGGGCTTTTTCAATCCAGGGGGACAATATCCCCGGACTGGCTCAGCTTATTGGCAAGCTTCGCAATCCGGCTCGTCAATCGCGCAGGCTTTTGGCACCGGTGCTGGGCCGGCGGGTGCTGCGAGTACCGAGTCATCACCGTGGTTGCCGCTGGACACTGCGTTCAGCTTGCCGGTGTTGATGGTCGACTTCTCGGTGCTGGTCGCAGCCAGGGCACGGAGATAGTAAGTGGTTTTCAGGCCACGGTACCACGCCATGCGGTAGGTCACGTCCAGCTTCTTGCCCGAGGCGCCGGCGATGTACAGGTTCAGGGACTGGGCCTGGTCGATCCACTTCTGACGACGGCTGGCGGCGTCAACGATCCACTTGGTGTCCACTTCGAAAGCGGTCGCGTAGAGTTCTTTGAGTTCTTGCGGGATGCGTTCGATCTGCTGCACGGAACCGTCGTAGTACTTCAGGTCGTTGATCATGACCGAGTCCCACAGGCCACGGGCCTTCAGGTCGCGAACCAGGTACGGGTTGATCACGGTGAATTCGCCCGACAGGTTCGATTTCACATACAGGTTCTGGTAGGTCGGTTCGATCGACTGCGACACGCCAGTGATGTTGGCGATGGTGGCGGTCGGTGCGATGGCCATGATGTTGGAGTTACGAATACCTTTCTGCACACGGGCACGTACCGGCGCCCAGTCCAGGGTTTCGTTCAGGTCAACGTCGATGTACTTCTGGCCACGGGCTTCGATCAGGATCTGTTGCGAATCCAGCGGCAGGATGCCCTTGGACCACAGCGAACCCTGGAACGTCTCGTAGGCGCCACGCTCGTCGGCCAGGTCGCAGGAAGCCTGGATCGCGTAGTAGCTGACCGCTTCCATGGACTTGTCGGCGAATTCGACCGCAGCGTCGGAACCGTAAGGGATGTGCTGCAGGTACAAGGCGTCCTGGAAGCCCATGATGCCCAAGCCAACCGGACGGTGCTTGAAGTTGGAGTTCTGCGCCTGTGGCACCGAGTAGTAGTTGATGTCGATCACGTTATCGAGCATGCGTACGGCGGTGTTGACGGTGCGTGCAAGCTTTACGGTGTCCAGCTTGCCGTTGACGATGTGGTTCGGCAGGTTGATCGAGCCCAGGTTGCAAACGGCGATCTCGTCCTTGTTGGTGTTCAAGGTGATCTCGGTGCACAGGTTCGAGCTGTGCACCACGCCCACGTGCTGCTGCGGGCTGCGCAGGTTGCATGGGTCCTTGAAGGTCAACCATGGGTGGCCGGTTTCGAACAGCATGGACAGCATTTTGCGCCACAGGTCTTTGGCCTGGATGGTCTTGAACAGCTTGACCTTGCCTGGGTACTCGGTGAGGGCTTCGTAGTACTCGTAGCGCTCTTCGAAGGCCTTGCCGGTCAGGTCGTGCAGGTCCGGCACTTCGGATGGCGAGAACAGGGTCCACTTGCCGTCATCGAAGACGCGCTTCATGAACAGGTCAGGGATCCAGTTGGCGGTGTTCATGTCGTGGGTACGACGACGGTCATCACCGGTGTTCTTGCGCAGCTCGATGAACTCTTCAATGTCCATGTGCCAGGTTTCCAGGTAGGCACATACAGCGCCTTTGCGCTTGCCACCCTGGTTCACGGCGACGGCGGTGTCGTTCACCACTTTCAGGAACGGTACGACGCCCTGGGACTTGCCGTTGGTGCCCTTGATGTACGAACCCAGTGCGCGCACCGGTGTCCAGTCGTTGCCCAGGCCACCGGCGAATTTGGACAACATGGCGTTGTCGTGGATCGCGTGGTAGATGCCCGACAGGTCATCCGGCACGGTGGTCAGGTAGCAGCTCGACAGCTGGGGACGCAGGGTACCGGCGTTGAACAGGGTCGGAGTCGACGACATGTAGTCGAAGGACGACAGCAGGTTGTAGAACTCGATCGCGCGGTCTTCCTTGTTCTTCTCTTCGATCGCCAGGCCCATGGCCACGCGCATGAAGAACACTTGCGGCAGTTCGAAGCGGATGCCGTCCTTGTGGATGAAGTAACGGTCGTACAGGGTTTGCAGGCCCAGGTAGGTGAACTGCTGATCGCGCTCGTGGTTGATTGCCTTGCCGAGTTTTTCCAGGTCGAAGGTGGCCAGGATCGGGTTCAGCAATTCGAATTCGATACCTTTGGCGATATAGGCCGGCAGGGCCTTGGCGTACAGGTCGGCCATCTCGTGGTGAGTGGCGCTGTCGGCGACTTTCAGGAAGCCCAGGCCTTCGGCACGCAGGGTGTCCATCAACAGGCGGGCGGTCACGAACGAGTAGTTCGGCTCACGCTCGACCAGGGTACGGGCGGTCATCACCAGGGCGGTGTTGACGTCGGTCAGGGCGACGCCGTCGTACAGGTTCTTCAGGGTTTCGCGCTGGATCAGGTCACCGTCGACTTCTTCCAGACCTTCGCAGGCCTCGGTGATGATGGTGTTCAGGCGGCCCAGGTCCAACGGGGCAAAGCTGCCGTCAGCCAGGGTGATGCGGATCGACGGGTGCGCTTGTACGGCGGCTTCTTCGGCCGGGGAACGTACGGCACGTTCCTTGGCGCGCGAATCACGGTAGATCACGTAGTCGCGGGCCACTTTCTGCTCGCCGGCACGCATCAGGGCCAGTTCGACCTGGTCCTGGATTTCTTCGATGTGGATAGTGCCGCCCGATGGCATGCGACGCTTGAAGGTCGCGGTGACCTGTTCGGTCAGACGGGCAACGGTGTCGTGGATGCGCGACGAAGCGGCAGCGGTGCCGCCTTCAACTGCAAGAAACGCTTTGGTGATGGCGACGGTGATTTTGTCATCGGTATAAGGAACGACAGTGCCGTTACGCTTGATCACACGCAGTTGGCCAGGTGCAGTGGCGGACAGATCCAGATTCGAATCAGCGGCCTGCGGCACGGAGCCCTGCGGGTTCTCGCGAGTTGTGTCGGTTTGCATGAGGGGGTGTCTCCACATTCTATATTTATTTGGGCACCATCACGGTGCCCACCGTTCCGTCCTGAAGCACTTACAGCAGGCCTGGGCCTGGCATAACAACTTCGGGACAGGAGGAAGGGAGCTCATCGCGCCGCTTCCATGCCGAAGTCTTTGGTTCGGGGCCGGGGAGCCCTTAGCCGTATTCCTGGTGGGTGACAGTGGCCCCATTCAAGCCCTGCAACACCCGTACCGTTTTCTGCCAATCGGGCTGGAAAACGGTTGCCATCCGCGTGCGCGGTTTGGGCTTTCAAAAAATGCTTTGGTTCAACCAAGCACGAGCAAGAAAGCGCTTGAGTTTCTTGTCTGATCTGTGTTTGGTCTTTTCGCTGAAAACCCTACATGTAGGGTTTTTTTAGCGCCGAGGTACAAGATAATGCGTTTTCGGGGGCTTAGCAACGCACTACCTGTGGATAACGCTGTGGGTAAAATGTGTATGAATCATGGAACACCCGTGTAGGCCGCATTACTACTGGATTACACCGTTTGTCACCGAATATTCCCGGCTAGAAACTGCCGGCGGGAATTTTGAGGGCGCGAACCCTACCACAAAAAATCGCCATGACCGAATGGATTTCGCGGCTTGTGTTCAAGGGCCGTTGCATGGCTACAATCGGCCTTTGTTATGCCTTCAAAACATGACAAACAGGCTATGCCTGCGGAAGATCAATAGGTGGGAGCTGGCTTGTCTGCGATGGCGGTGTATCGGCCACCAACAGGCGCGCTGACCCACCCTCATCGCAGGCAAGCCAGCTCCACACCGACCGTATTTCACATTCGATTGTGTCGGCCAGAAGAACTTCTTATAAAAACGAGGACAATGCATGGAGCAAGAAGCCTGGCAGATACTGATCGTCGAGGACGACGAGCGACTCGCCGAGTTGACCCGTGAGTACCTGGAAAGCAACGGCCTGCGTGTGTCGGTGGAAAGCGATGGTGCCAAGGCCACGGCGCGCATCATCGCCGAACAGCCCGACCTGGTGATCCTCGACCTGATGCTGCCCGGCGAAGACGGCCTGAGCATCTGCCGCAAGGTGCGCGAGCGTTATGACGGCGTGATCCTGATGCTCACCGCGCGCACCGACGACATGGACCAGGTGCAGGGCTTGGACATGGGCGCCGACGACTATGTGTGCAAGCCCGTGCGCCCGCGTTTGTTGCTGGCACGTATCCAGGCGCTGCTGCGCCGCAGCGAACCGGTGTTGCCCGTTGCAGTGGAAAACCAGCGCCGCCTCCAGTTTGGTCCGTTGGTGGTGGACAATGCCTTGCGCGAAGCCTGGTTGCATGAGGGCAGCATCGAACTGACCAGCGCTGAATTCGACCTGTTGTGGCTGCTGGTTGCAAACGCCGGACGCATTCTGTCCCGCGAAGAAATCTTCATAGCTCTGCGCGGTATTGGTTATGACGGCCAGGATCGCTCCATTGATGTGCGTATCTCGCGCATTCGGCCAAAGATCGGCGACGATCCGATCCACCCACGCCTGATCAAGACCATTCGCAGCAAAGGCTACCTGTTCGTCCCCGAAGCTGCTGCCGATATGCCGCTGTGAACTCGATCTTCCTGCGCATCTACGGCGGCATGTGCGCGGCGCTGATCCTGGTGGCGTTGCTCGGCGCCCTGGCACTGCACCTGCTTAATGACGTGCGCAGCGGCCAGTACCGTGAGCGCCTGGCCCACGGCACTTTTGCGTTGATGGGCGATAACCTGCAGCCCATGAGCGCCATTGAACGACAGCGCGCCTTGGCGGTGTGGGAGCGTTTGCTCGGTATTCCGCTGGAACTGCGCACGTTCACCGATGCGCAATTGGACCTTGGCCAGCGCAACCGCCTGCAACGCGGCCAGGTCCTGGTGGAACAGACCGGGCCTCATGCGGCGCGGGTGCTGCGGTTGGTCAGCGAGCAAGAGCAATTGGTGCTTACCGGCGAAGTGCAGCAGATCAGCGAGCAATTGGCCCGCGCAACCATTTACCTGCTGGCCGACGAACTGGTGCGCTTCCCGGTGGCCGAACAGCCCCAGCGCCTGGCCGACATCAAGCACGCCAAGGGTTTTGGTTTTGAAATGCACTTGACGGCCCTTGACCAGGCCGACATGGACGACGACCAGCGTCGTCGCGTGGCGGAGGGCGATACGGTGATGGCGCTGGGCAAGGGCGGCGATTCGATTCGCGTGTTTGCCGGCATGGTCGGCACCCCGTGGGTACTGGAGATCGGCCCGCTGTACCAGATGAACCCATACCCGGCGCAATGGCTGATCCTGATCACCTTGATTGGCCTGACCCTGATCGGCTTGATCGTCTATTTGCTGGTGCGTCAACTTGAGCGCCGGCTCAAAGGCCTGGAGGCGGCGGCTACGCGTATCGCCAAGGGCAACCTGGAAGTGCGCGTACCCGCTCGCGGTGCAGACTCGGTCGGGCGCCTGGCGGCAGCCTTCAATGGTATGGCCGAGCACTTGCAGCAATTGCTGGCGATTCAGCGCGAACTGGTGCGCGCGGTCTCCCACGAGCTGCGCACACCCGTCGCGCGCCTGCGTTTTGGCCTGGAGATGATCGGTGACGCCGCCACGCCCGAAGCGCGGCGCAAGTACCTGGAGGGTATGGATGGCGATATCCAGGACCTTGATGGCCTGGTGGATGAGATGCTCACTTATGCCCGCTTGGAACAGGGTGCGCCGGAACTGAATTTCCAGCGCGTGGACCTTGATGCATTGCTCGACCAGGTGATTGGCGAATTATCGCCATTGCGCCCCCAGGTCACCGTCACCCGGGGTATTTGCCTGTCATCGGCGCATTGGGATGACGCCTGGGTCGACGCTGAACCGCGCTACCTGCACCGCGCCCTGCAAAACCTGGTGAGCAATGCCATGCGCCACGCCAAAGGCCAAGTGTTGATCAGTTATCAGGTGGGGCAGGTACGCTGCCGCATCGATGTGGAAGACGACGGCCCCGGCGTGCCGGAAAGCGCCTGGGAGCGGATCTTCACGCCGTTCCTGCGCCTGGATGACAGCCGTACCCGCGCCTCTGGCGGGCATGGCCTGGGTTTGTCGATCGTGCGGCGGATTATCTATTGGCACGGCGGGCGGGCGTTGATCAGCAAGAGCAACAACCTGGGCGGGGCGTGCTTCAGCCTGAGCTGGCCCAGGGATCAGGATAAGCCCTGACACCGCTGTCGCAGGCAAGCCAGTTCCCACAGGCGAATGCATTCCCAATGTGGGAGCCGGGCGTGCCCGCGATGGTGGTCTACCAGGCGCTGATAGCCACCAGGCTCAACAACTGCTCCCCTTGCACCACAAACTGCCCTTCCAGCTCTTTGCCAGGGCCCCACTCTTGCGAAAGATCGGTCAGCAACCGCAACCGCACCCTCCCAGCCGCTGACCACTCCAGCACCTCGGCATGCTCGAAATAAAAGCGCTTGTGCACGATCGGATAGAGCGCCTTGAACAGGCTTTCCTTGACCGAAAACGTCAGCGTCACCAGCAAGGCGTGTTGCTCACGGGGCAGGGTGGCCATGCGCTGTAATTCATCGGCCGTCAGGATTTCCCCGGCCAGGCGTTCGGCCCGCTCCAGTGACAGCAGATGCTCCAGGTCCATGCCCAGCCCGCGCCATTGCGCCTTGTGCCCGACAATCGCCGCAGCGTGCCCGGTGCTGTGGGTGATGGAGCCACTGATATGCCCTGGCCAGACCGGGGCGCGGTCTTCGCCGATGGCCGGGACGCAGCGCAGATGATCGAGTCGTTGCAGCGCTTCGCGCGCGCACAGGCGCCCGGCGAGAAATTCCGCCTGGCGCTTGGCGACCGAGCGCTGGATGCTCGCCGGCGGCGGTACATCGCAGCGCTGGAAATCGCCCGGGCTCAATAAAGCCGGGTCGAATCGCGTGCTCAAAAACACCGTGCCCGGCAAGGGAACCGGCAACGGCCAATGATCATCGAGTGGGGTGCAGCAAGCGGGTAGGGGCGTCATGCGCGGTATTTTGCCGAGTTGGCGGGCCAGTGGATAGCCCGGTGCGGTTCAGCTGCGGTTCAGAGCCTGTTCAGGGGGAGTTCAGGGGCGCCTGCGTAGTCTGGACCCCACAGCCCAAACGCGTATGAGGTAACCACCATGACTGCGATCAAAAAGCTGATGTTGGCCTTGACCATGCTTGGCGCCACTGCTGGCGTGCAGGCGTCCGATGGCGCCTTTGCGGCCTTTGGCAGCGAGAAAACCAAGAAATCCAGCAACCTGATCCATCGTGTCAGCTTCGAAGACGCTGGCACTCAGGCTGCGCCGTGGGGCCAGGCCCTGGGCGCTACCCCTGCGCAACCCGACTATCGCAGCGGCTACGCGCACCTGACCGGCCACTACAATGGCATAAAACTGCGCCCCCAAGAGCTGCAGGGCCGCTATGATATCCCCCTGTCGGCTAGTTGAATTGCAGTGGAGAACCTTATGAAATTGCTGGTGGTGGAAGATGAGGCGCTGCTGCGTCATCACCTGTTTACCCGCCTGACCGACAGCGGGCATGTGGTCGAAGCCGTGGCCAATGCCGAAGAAGCCCTGTACCAGACCGGCCAATTCAACCATGACCTGGCGATCATCGACCTTGGCCTGCCCGGCATGGGCGGCCTGGACCTGATTCGCCAGTTGCGCACCCAGACCAAGACCTTCCCGATCCTGATCCTCACCGCCCGCGGCAACTGGCAGGACAAGGTTGAAGGCCTGGCGGCCGGGGCCGACGACTACGTGGTCAAACCGTTCCAGTTCGAAGAGCTGGAGGCGCGCATGAACGCCTTGCTGCGCCGCTCCAGCGGTTTTACCCAGTCGACTATCGTTGCCGGGCCGCTGCTGCTGGACCTCAACCGCAAGCAAGCCTCCCTTGACGAGCAACCCCTGGCGCTGACCGCCTACGAGTATCGGATCCTCGAATACTTGATGCGTCATCATCAGCAAGTGGTCGCCAAAGACCGTTTGATGGAGCAACTGTACCCGGATGACGACGAGCGCGATCCAAACGTGATCGAAGTGCTGGTCGGCCGCCTGCGCCGCAAGCTGGAAGGCCCGGCCGGGTTCAAGCCAATCGATACCGTGCGTGGCCTGGGCTACCTGTTCAATGAGCGCTGCCGTTGATTCGTTCGCTACGTGTGCGCCTGATGCTGGCGGCCGCCACCCTGGCCGTGCTGTTTATGCTCGGCTTGTTGCCGGCCATGCAAGGCGCGTTCAGCCTGGCGCTGCAGGATTCCATCGAACAGCGCCTGGCGTCGGATGTGACCACCCTGATTTCCGCGGCGCGGGTCGACAATAACCGCCTGCTGATGCCGGCGCAGTTGCCCGATGAGCGTTTCAACCTCACCGACAGTCGGCTGTTGGGCTATATCTACGACCGTGAAGGCCATCTGGTATGGCGCTCGCGGGCGACCCAGGAAGAAAACATCAACTACAAACCGCGCTACGACGGGCGCGGCAACGAGTTTGCGCGCATTCGCGAGGCCAATGGCCAGGAATTTTTCGTGTATGACGTCGAGGTCCGGCTGCTGGGAGGCAAGAGCGCGGCGTTCAGCATTGTCGCCCTGCAGCCGGTACGCGAATACCAACTGACCCTCGAAGGCCTGCGCGAGAACCTCTACCTCGGGTTCGGCGCGGCCTTGCTGGTGTTGTTGACGCTGTTGTGGCTGGGCCTGACCTGGGGCCTGCAAGCCCTGCGACGCCTGAGCCATGAACTCGACCAGATCGAAGGTGGCACCCGCGAAAGCCTCAGCGAAGAACACCCCCGCGAACTGCTGCGCCTGACCGGCTCCCTGAACCGCTTGCTGCACAGCGAGCGCGAACAGCGTGCGCGCTACCGCGACTCCCTCGATGACTTGGCTCACAGCCTGAAAACGCCACTGGCGGTGTTGCAGGGCGTGAGCGAAGACATGGCCCAGCGCCCCGAAGAACGTAGCCAGGCGTGGGTGCTGCAATCGCAGATCGAACGCATGAGCCAGCAGATCGGATACCAGTTGCAGCGTGCCAGCCTGCGTAAAAGTGGCCTGGTGCGCCACCAGGTCCGCCTGGAACCGGTGGTGCAAAGCCTGTGCGATACATTGGAAAAGGTTTATCGCGACAAGCGGGTCACCGTGACCTTTGATTTGCCGCAGGCCTGCGAGGTACCCATCGAAAAGGGCGCGTTGCTCGAAATGCTCGGCAACCTGCTGGAAAACGCCTACCGCCTGTGCCTCAAGCAAGTGCGTATCAGCCTGGTGGAAAACCTCGATGGCATTGAGCTGTGTATCGAAGACGACGGCCCCGGCGTACCACCGGACCAGCGTGCACGGATCCTGCAGCGCGGCGAACGGCTAGATCGCCAGCACCCGGGGCAGGGGATCGGGCTGGCGGTGGTCAAAGACATCATCGAAAGCTATCACGCGCGGTTGACATTGGGGGATTCAGCGCTGGGTGGGGCGGCGTTCAGGATTCACTTTCCTGCCTTGTGATCTGCACTGGCCTCATCGCAGGCAAGCCAGCTCCCACAGTTGATCGGGTTTACAAATTTTGATGTGTGAATACATTCAAGTGTGGGAGCTGGCTTGCCTGCGATGAGGCCTTCCCAGCCAATACGCCTCTAACTCTCCTGCGCTCTGTAGGCCCCCGGCGTCAGCCCCGTCCACTTCTTGAACGCCCGATGAAACGCCGACGGTTCGGAAAACCCCAACTGCTCGGCGATCTCCTGCAAAGACAAATCCGCCCGCCCCAGGTGGTAAATGGCGATATCCCGGCGTAGCTCATCCTTCAATGCCTGAAAACTCGTGCCTTCTTCGCGCAGGTGGCGGCGCAGGGTCTGTGGGCTGATGTGCAGGTGCTGGGCAACGGCTTCCAGGTCTGGCCAGGGCGTGCGGTCGCGGCTCAGCAAGCGACGCAACTGGCTGCTCAGGCTGTCGCCTTCATCCGGCCGCGACAGCAAGTCGGCAGGGGAGCGCTGCAAGAAGTGCTTGAGGGTGCGTTCGTCCTGCAACAGCGGCAGGCTCAGGTAGCGGCTGGGAAACACCAGGCTGCTGGTCGGCGCGCCGAACACCTGGGGGCAGGGGAACAGCAGGTCGTATTCACCGGCATGGGCCGGCATCGGGTAACTGAAGGTGGCCTGCTGCAGCCGGATACGCTGGCCGATCAACCAACTGCCCAGGCGATGCCAGATCACCAGCAGGCATTCACTGAGGAAGTGGTCCGGGTCCCATAGCTGTGAGTCGTCCAGGCTCAGACGCGCCATGTCGCCTTCTTTGGTCAGTTGCCAGCGTGGGCCTTGGGGGAACAGGCTATAAAACAATAAGCCGCGCTCCAGCGCCTTCTCCAGCGTGCGGCAATGAATCAGCGCATGGCACATCATGGCGAAAGTGCCACGTTTGCTCGGCCCTTCTGCAAACCCCAGGTATTCGTCATCCAACCCCAGCCAGAGCATTTGCAGCAAGCGGGTAAATTGCTCTGGAGCGATGCGTGCGCGGGGTTCGGTCAGCAGTTCCGGGGTGATGCCCACCTGCTGCAACACCCCCGAGTAGTCAAAACCGGCCCGGCGCGCACCGCCGAGGGCCGCTCGGGCGTAATGGCTGGCGATGGTACGTTCACGCATGCAAGGGCCTCATCCATGGAGGGGCGGATGGTAGCCATCACCCGGCGGGGCGACAAGGCGGATATCCGCCAAATTGTAGGACGAGACAGGATGAGTGGGCGGAAATCCGCCACCCTGTTGCATTCTCCGGAGTCGCCCGTGAACCCCAAGCCCTGATGTCTAAAGGCCTTCAGCGCGTTTAAGCAAAGTGGCACGCTGTTTGCGATAAGGATTACAGCGCAGGCTTGCTCCTACAGGCTTCGCAAACAACAAATCCCTCCAGTGCAGGAGGGTTCGCAATTCAAGTGCCGTGGGCAATGGCGGATATTTGCCACACGGGACGATTGAGGAACTTTGCAATGACGACTCGTCAGCCAATCTACAAATCCCTGTATTTCCAGGTGATCGTTGCAATCGTTATCGGTATCTTGCTCGGCCACTTCTACCCACAGACCGGCGTGGCCCTCAAGCCACTGGGTGACGGCTTTATCAAGCTGATCAAAATGGTCATCGCCCCGATCATTTTCTGTACCGTGGTCAGCGGCATCGCCGGCATGCAAAGCATGAAGTCGGTGGGCAAGACCGGCGGCTACGCGCTGCTGTACTTCGAAATTGTTTCCACCATCGCCCTGCTGATTGGCCTGGTCGTGGTCAACGTGGTGCAGCCGGGCGCCGGCATGCACATCGACGTCGCGACCCTGGATGCTTCCAAAGTGGCGGCCTACGTCACCGCTGGTAAAGACCAGAGCATCGTCGGCTTTATCCTCAACGTCATCCCGAACACCATCGTCGGCGCCTTCGCCAACGGCGACATCCTGCAAGTGCTGATGTTCTCGGTGATCTTCGGTTTCGCCCTGCACCGCCTGGGTGCCTACGGCAAGCCGGTGCTGGACTTCATCGATCGCTTCGCCCATGTGATGTTCAACATCATCAACATGATCATGAAGCTCGCGCCAATCGGTGCCCTGGGTGCCATGGCATTCACCATCGGCGCCTACGGTGTTGGTTCCCTGGTGCAGTTGGGCCAGTTGATGATCTGCTTCTACATCACCTGCATCCTGTTCGTGGTGCTGGTGCTGGGCGCTATCTGCCGCGCTCACGGTTTCAGCGTGTTGAAGCTGATCCGCTACATCCGTGAAGAACTGCTGATCGTACTGGGCACCTCGTCGTCGGAATCCGCACTGCCGCGTATGCTGATCAAGATGGAACGCCTGGGCGCGAAGAAGTCCGTGGTCGGCCTGGTGATTCCAACCGGTTACTCCTTCAACCTCGACGGTACTTCGATCTACCTGACCATGGCGGCCGTGTTCATCGCTCAGGCGACCGACACCCACATGGACATCACCCACCAGATCACTCTGCTGCTGGTGTTGCTGCTGTCGTCCAAAGGCGCGGCTGGCGTGACCGGTTCGGGCTTCATCGTACTGGCCGCCACCCTGTCGGCTGTCGGCCACTTGCCGGTTGCCGGCCTGGCGCTGATCCTGGGTATCGACCGCTTCATGTCCGAAGCCCGTGCCCTGACCAACCTGGTGGGTAACGCAGTTGCCACCATCGTTGTGGCCAAGTGGGTCAAGGAACTGGACACCGACAAGCTGCAAAGCGAACTGGCGTCTGGCGGTACCGGTATTTCCGAAACCCGCGAGCTCGATGACCTGGGCGTGGCAGAAGGCCCGGCGCCTGTCGTCAAGTAAGTGGCTGCTGGCGTGAACTGACGCCAACGCTATCCGCAAACGCCCCGACTGGTTCGGGGCGTTTGCATTTCTGGGGGGATGCAACGGATATTTTTGGTTTACAGTGAGCGCGACAGTACTTACCGGAGGCCTGATGGACAGTGTGGATCTGAACGTCCTGCGCAGCGTGCTGCAATGGCGCCGCGCCGGGCAGCGCGTGATGTTGTACAGCGTGGTGCAAACCTGGGGCAGCGCGCCGCGCCCGCCAGGCGCAATGCTGGCCCTGCGCGGTGATGGTGTGGTGATTGGCTCGGTGTCGGGCGGTTGCATCGAGGATGACTTGATCGCGCGCCTGCAAGACGGCCGCTTGCCTGCTGACGGCCCGCCCGTGCAGTTGGTGACCTACGGCGTCACTCGCGACGAGGCGGCGCGTTTTGGCCTGCCCTGCGGCGGCACCCTGAGGCTCACCGAGGAGCGCGTGGAGGAGTGGGGTTGGGTCCAAGCGCTGCTGGCGCGTTGTGAAGATCACCAGATTGTCGCTCGCGAGCTGAACCTGGCCACCGGCGAAGTGATCTTGAGCGCCGCCAGCAAGACCGACGTGGTGAGCTTCGACGGCGAACGCTTGCGCGCCATCTATGGCCCGCGCTGGCGCCTGCTGTTGATCGGCGCCGGGCAGCTGTCGCGCTACGTAGCGGAAATGGCGCGCCTGCTGGATTTCGAAGTGCTGATCTGCGACCCCCGCGAAGAGTTCGTCTACGGCTGGGAAGACCAGCATGGCCGCTTTGTGCCGGGCATGCCCGACGAGGCGGTGTTGAATATTCATACCGATGAACGCACGGCTATTGTCTGCCTGACCCACGATCCACGTCTGGATGACATGGCGTTACTGACGGCGCTGAACTCCACGGCGTTCTATATTGGCGCCCTGGGTTCGCGGGTCAATACCCAGAAGCGTCGGGAGAACCTGGCCGCGCTAGGCCTGTCGGCGGAGGCCATTGCGCGCTTGCACGGGCCGATCGGCCTGCACATCGGCAGCCATACGCCGGCGGAAATTGCGCTATCGCTGATGGCGGAAATTGTTGCGATCAAAAACGGTGTGGCACCGATGCAGAAAAAACCGATGGCAGTGGTGGCCGAGTGACGGTGACGGCGATTGTGCTGGCGGCGGGGCAGGGCAGTCGTTTTCGTGCCGAAGCTGGAGCTGATCAAGACAAATTGCTCGCCGCGTGTGTGGGGCTGGATGGCGTTCGTCGGCCGGTCATCGAGCAGGTGCTGCGCAACTTGCCTGAGCGTGTTGTAACACGCTGGCTAGTGACGTCGCCGGAGCGCGGGGAGGTTATCCGCCTGGCAGAGGCTTATGGCTGTCAGGTGGTACTGCTGGATTCGAGCGGTATGGGCGACAGCATTGCGGCGGCGGTCAAGGCCAGCGGTGCAGCGGATGGGTGGCTGGTGGTGTTGGGGGATATGCCGTTTATTCAGTCATCGAGTATCGAACGGGTGATCGCCAGCGTGGAGGGCGTCACTGTGCCGGTATCTGCCGGGCAGTACGGGCACCCGGTGGCTTTCCATCACAGGTTTGGGCCGGCGCTGATGGCTCTGAGTGGGGATCGTGGGGCCAGGCCGTTGTTTGCACAAACTCAGGTGCGAGAGGTGCAGGTAGATGATCCTGGTGTGCTTTGGGATGTGGATGTGCCGCAACGGTTGAGTTTTACTGCAGGTTAAGTGTGGCAGCTGGCTTGCCTGCGATAGCCATAGGTATCTACTTAGAGCCGACGTTGGACCTGTGGCGAGGGAGCTTGCTCCCGTAACGGCCTGATAGCCGGCGCATATCTACCTGACGCACCACCGTCCAATGTGGGAGCTGGCTTGCCTGCGATAGCGGCCTGACAGTCAACACAGTTGGATTGTGTACATATCCATTCCTGCGGTAACGGCCACTTAGGGTTCCGCCCTGACGGCGGCTAAACCGGCATCCCTGCCGGTTTACCCCCCAAATCCCTGTCGAATTCCGGCCAGCGTGGTTTGACGGGGCGCCTAAGATCAAAAGCAGTTCAAGAGCGACTCGCTTCGCATCGTGGTTACCGTCTGCCGTTACAGCCCACAAAGTTGTGTAGATACCTATGCTGCGATAGCGGTGTGTCAGTCACCGCCACGCTGGCTGAATCGACGCTATCGCAGGCAAGCCAGCTCCCACAGTGATCGCATTCCAGGTCGAGATAATCAGCCATGAAAAAGCCCCGCCTGATCACTCAGGCGGGGCTTTTTAGTGGCTTATGGAATCAGACGAGGGGTTTAGGCTCGTGCTCTGCTTCCTGGGCCTCGTGCTCTACCGCCTGGGCAGCGGCAGCGGCAGCAGCAGCTTCGGCTTCCTTGCGGCGGCGACGCACTTCACGTGGGTCATTCGGCGCACGGCCGTTTTCGGTGAGGGCGCTTGCAGGCGCAGCTTCAACCACAGGGGCGGCCACTTCGGCAACCACCGGGGCTTCAACTTCAACCACGGCCGCAGGCTCCACAACCGGCGTCGGCTCAACCACTGGGGCTGGCTCGGCGACGACTTCAGCAACCGGTGCCGGTGCTTCTTCTACCACTGGGGCAGGCGTTGGCGCTTCAACCGGTGCAGCCGGTTCGGCAGTCCACTGGAAGGCGGTCTGTTCTTCGCGAACTTCACGCACAGCCGGGGCAGCTTCTTCGACCGCCGGAGCTTCTACAGCCGCTTCGACTACTGGCTGAGGCTCAACCACTGGAGCCGGTTCAACGGCAACCGCTTCAGTTTCTGGCTGTGCGTCGCGAACCGGGGCAACTTCCACTTCCGGAACCACTGGGGCTTCGACAGGGGTTGTGGCTTCAACGACTGGCGCTTCAACAACCGGCGCTTCAACCGCTGGGGTTTCGGCGGCTGGCGCTTCTACGGCAACAGTGTCTTCGACGGCAGCGGTAGCACGTTCGGCTTGCTCGTGAGCCTGGGCTTCAGCAGGGGCGCTGATGACCGAACTGGCAACGGCAGCGGTAACGGCCAAGCCGGCAGCCAGTTCGGCGCCTGTTGGCTCGTTGTTGGCAGCTTCTGCGTTCTCGCCGGTTTCTTCCGAACCTTCGATTACGTTGCCGTTGGCATCACGCTGACGCTCACGACGGTTGCTGCGACGACGCTGGCCGCGGGAGCGGCGGCGTGGACGATCGCCTTCGGCGTTGTCCTGGCCGTCTTCCTGCAACTGCTCTTCGCCGGTCAGTACTTCTTCTTCGGTGGCAGCAGCGGCTTGCTCGGCGCGTGGTTGACGCTCTTCACGTGGCGGGCGCGGTTGGCGCTCTTCGCGTGGCGCGCGTTCTTCACGCGGCTGGCGGGCTGGGCGCTCTTCGGTGCTAACGGCTGCGGCAGCGGCAGGTGCCGCGTCCAGAGGCTCGCGCAGTTCACGCACGCGTTCTTCACGCTCGCCACGTGGCTTGCGGTCTTCACGTGGAGCGCGTGGGGTACGTGGGGCGCGCTCTTCACGCGGTGCACGTTCTTCACGGGCGACGGTCGGGGTGTCTTCACGGGCTTCGCGAGGCGCACGCTCTTCACGTGGTGCGCGTTCTTCACGCGGGGCACGTTCTTCGCGAGGCTTGCGCTCTTCGTCACGGCGGCCGTTGCGGTTACGGCTCTGCTGGCGACCGTTGCGACGTTCTTCGTTGCGCGCCGGGCGCTCGGTGGCAGGTTTTTCAACCACAACCGGGGCAGCAGGCTCTTCCTTGGTGGCGAACAGGCTGACCAGCGACTTCACCAGGCCCTTGAACAGGCTTGGCTCAGGCAGGGCGGCCGGCGCGGCAACCGGGGCGGCAGCTTCGGTCGGTACCGGTGCGTTGGCACGGGCCGGTGCAGTCTTCACCGCGGCTTCCTGGCGAACCAGGGTGCGGGTCGCAGCGGCTGGCTGGACTTCTTCGACTTCGGCGGCAGCCGCGGCGATTTCATAGCTGGACTGCCCGCTATGGGCTTCCGGGCTGTCGTCACGCAGGCGCTGGACTTCGAAGTGCGGCGTTTCGAGGTGATCGTTCGGCAGGATGACGATACGGGCACGGGTGCGCAGTTCGATCTTGGTGATCGAGTTGCGTTTTTCATTGAGCAGGAAGGCGGCAACCGGAATCGGCACTTGGGCGCGAACTTCGGCGGTACGGTCTTTCAGGGCTTCTTCTTCGATCAGGCGCAGGATCGCCAGGGACAGCGATTCAACGTCACGGATGATGCCGGTGCCGTTGCAACGCGGGCAGACGATGCCGCTGCTCTCGCCCAGGGATGGACGCAGGCGCTGACGGGACATTTCCAGCAGGCCGAAGCGCGAGATGCGGCCGACTTGCACGCGAGCGCGGTCAGCTTCCAGGCACTCGCGGACTTTCTCTTCCACGGCGCGCTGGTTCTTGGCAGGGGTCATGTCGATGAAGTCGATCACGATCAGGCCGCCGATGTCACGCAGGCGCAGCTGGCGGGCGATTTCTTCAGCCGCTTCCAGGTTGGTCTGCAGGGCGGTTTCTTCGATGTCGCTGCCTTTGGTCGCACGTGCCGAGTTGATGTCGATGGACACCAGGGCTTCGGTCGGGTCGATCACGATGGAGCCGCCGGAAGGCAGTTCGACCACGCGCTGGAAGGCGGTCTCGATCTGGCTTTCGATCTGGAAACGGTTGAACAGCGGCACGCTGTCTTCGTACAGCTTGATCTTGCTGGCGTACTGCGGCATCACCTGGCGGATGAAGGTCAGGGCTTCGTCCTGGGCTTCAACGCTGTCGATCAGCACTTCGCCGATGTCCTGGCGCAGGTAATCGCGGATGGCACGGATGATCACGTTGCTTTCCTGGTAGATCAGGAACGGCGCGGAACGATCCAGGGACGCTTCTTTGATAGCGGTCCACAGTTGCAGCAGGTAGTCGAGGTCCCACTGCATTTCTTCGCTGCTGCGGCCAAGGCCGGCAGTGCGCACGATCAGGCCCATGTCGGCCGGTGCGATCAGGCCGTTCAGCGCTTCACGCAGTTCGTTACGCTCTTCGCCTTCGATGCGACGGGAAATACCGCCGGCACGTGGGTTGTTCGGCATCAGTACAAGGTAACGACCGGCGAGGCTGATGAAGGTGGTCAGGGCCGCGCCCTTGTTGCCACGTTCTTCTTTTTCGACCTGGACGATGACTTCCTGGCCTTCGCTCAGGACGTCCTTGATGTTCACGCGGCCTTCAGGGGCTTTCTTGAAGTATTCGCGGGAGATTTCTTTGAGGGGCAGGAAGCCGTGGCGCTCGGAGCCGAAATCGACAAAGGCAGCCTCAAGGCTTGGTTCGATGCGAGTGATACGGCCTTTATAGATGTTGGCCTTTTTCTGCTCGCGTGCACCGGATTCGATGTCCAGGTCGTAGAGGCGTTGGCCATCTACCAGTGCAACACGCAACTCTTCGGGTTGAGTTGCGTTAATCAGCATTCTTTTCATGTTGTACCGTCGGTTTCCGGGCTGCCGGAAACGGCGTTCGGCACACACGACTTCTCACGGTCGGTGTCAGGTGCGTCAAGAGTGGTTGGCCACTCCAGTGTCCAGCAAAATCGGCCAATTGGGCCGGTATCGCGACGGACGCGTCCTGCTCGTTAGCGGTGGTGACAAAGGCACCACTTCAACAAAAGCTAAGGTCAGGAGGAGGAATCAACCGGCGACTGTGGACGAGATGAAGCGTCTAAAACAAGCCTAGTGCTACACAGTCCGACGGTTGTGCATCTCCACCCTACACGTATCCCTGATAATTCGGGTGCTGCCGCGCGCAGAATCCGCAGCGGGTTGGCATTTACCGTGTTCTCCAATGGGGAGTCCACGCTCATGGCTAAACAAGACTAGGTGTGGGCGGTTGCGCTCTCACTCAGCTCTTAACAGGCGTTGTTTCCGAAGCATTCGCCATGGTCTGGCTCAAAACTGACTGCACTTTGTGAACTGGCCGTAAATATCGGCGCAAAAGGCGAGTATTCACTCTGCTTTCTGCACTCGCTTCAGGCCTCATGTCACCTGCGCTTGTTACAATCTTGAGCCTTCCTGGGTGGCGAAAGCCCCGTAGGACGGCCTCGCGTCCTGATGAATTGCGATGGTCAGGGCCGGCAGTTTGCCGCATGTCCTCTGTCCAGGCCGCTTTTGGCGGCGTTCGCGACTATAGCAGTAATGATTAAGTGCTTCAATTCCATAAAAAATTGTTATCATCGCCGCCATGACGACTACCACCCCCCCGACCCCCAGCGTCCAGCTGCTTGAGGTCTCGCCGGAATATGCCGGCCAACGCATCGACAATTTTCTCCTGGCCAGGCTCAAAGGCGTGCCCAAGACCTTGATTTACCGCATCTTGCGTAAAGGCGAAGTGCGCGTGAACAAGGGGCGCATCAAGCCTGAGTACAAGCTGCAGGCGGGCGATATCGTCCGTGTGCCGCCGGTGCGCGTGCCTGAGCGCGACGAGCCGGTGCCGCTGGCCCAAGGCTTGTTGCAGCGCCTGGAAGCGTCGATCGTGTTCGAAGACAACAAGCTGATCGTGATCAACAAGCCCTGTGGCATTGCGGTTCACGGCGGCAGTGGCTTGAACTTCGGCGTGATCGAAGCCTTTCGTCAGTTGCGCCCCGATTGCAAGGAGCTGGAGTTGGTTCATCGCCTGGACCGCGACACGTCTGGCCTGTTGATGATCGCCAAGAAGCGCAGCATGTTGCGCCACTTGCACACCGCCCTGCGTGGCGATGGCGTGGATAAGCGCTACATGGCGCTGGTGCGCGGCAACTGGGCCAGCTCGATCAAAAGCGTGCGTGCGCCGTTGCAGAAGAGCAACCTGCGCTCCGGCGAGCGTATGGTCGAAGTGGACGAGGAGGGCAAAGAGGCCCTGACCCTGTTCAAGGTGCTGCGTCGCTTCGGTGACTTCGCCACCATGGTCGAGGCCAAGCCGGTCACTGGTCGCACTCACCAGATTCGTGTGCACACCCTGCATGCGGGCCACTGCATTGCGGGTGACACCAAGTACGGCGACGAGGATTTCTCCAAGGAAATTCGCGATCTGGGCGGCAAGCGCCTGTTCCTGCACGCCTACATGCTCACCGTGCCGCTGCCCGATGGCGGCGAGCTGAAGTTGCAGGCGCCGGTCGATGAGATGTGGGCCAAGACCGTGGAGCGTTTGAGTGTCGCACCTTGACTACAAGCTGCTGATCTTCGATTGGGACGGGACGCTGGCCAATTCCATTGGCCGCATCGTCGAGTCCATGCACATGGCGTCGACCCGCTCGGGCTTTGAATTGTGCACGGACCTGGCGGTGAAGGGCATTATCGGCCTGGGTTTGCCTGAAGCCATTCGCACCCTGTACCCCGACATCAGCGACGCCGAGCTGGTGGCGTTTCGCGAGCACTATGCCGACCACTACATTGCGCTGGAAGCTACGCCTTCGCCGCTGTTTGAAGGCGTGGTGCAATCGCTGGAAGCGTTTCGTGCCCAGGGTTATCACCTGGCGGTCGCCACCGGCAAGGCTCGTCGCGGCCTGGACCGTGTACTCAAGGCCCATGGCTGGGAGGATTACTTTGATATCACCCGCGCTGCGGATGAAACCGCCAGCAAGCCTCATCCCTTGATGCTGGAGCAGATCCTTGCGCACTGTGGCGTAACGCCACGCGAGGCATTGATGGTGGGTGATGCGTCTTTCGACCTGATGATGGCACGCAATGCGGGCATGGACAGCGTCGCTGTCAGCTATGGCGCCCAGTCTGCCGAGGCGTTGCAGCAATACGAGCCGAGGCTGACGATTGATCATTTTTCTGAACTGCAGGCCTGGCTCAGCCGGGCGCTGTAAGTCTTTGCTGGGGTTAATGGCATGAGTGACGAGTGGAAGGCGCCTGAAAAGGCACAGAGCAGTGATGATAAAAGCTGGAAGCTTTTGGAGAAGACCCTCCTGGCCAGCGTCCAGGAGCAGCGACGTTCGCGGCGCTGGGGGATTTTCTTCAAGCTGCTGACCTTTGTATACCTGCTTGGGATGCTGGCGCTGTTCAGTCCGCTGATGGACATGGAAAAGAGCGCCGCCCGTGGCAGTCATTACACTGCCTTGATCGAGGTGCGCGGCGTGATTGCCGACAAGGAGCCCGCCAGTGCCGACAATATCGTCACCAGCCTGCGCGCGGCGTTTGAGGACCCCAAGGTCAAAGGCGTGGTCCTGCGCATCAATAGCCCAGGCGGTAGCCCGGTGCAGTCGGGCTATGTGTATGACGAAATTCGTCGTCTGCGCACCTTGCATCCGGATACCAAGCTCTATGCCGTGATCTCCGACCTGGGTGCCTCGGGCGCCTATTACATTGCCAGCGCCGCAGACCAGATCTATGCCGACAAGGCCAGCCTGGTGGGCTCTATTGGTGTCACAGCGGCCGGTTACGGTTTTGTGGGTGCCATGGAGAAGCTGGGGGTGGAGCGTCGCACCTACACCTCGGGCGAGCATAAGTCGTTCCTCGATCCTTTCCAGCCGCAGAAGGCGGATGAAACCGCGTTCTGGCAAGGCGTGCTCGACACTACCCATCGTCAGTTCATTGCCAGCGTCAAGCAGGGGCGTGGGGATCGTTTGAAAGATAAAGAGCATCCGGAGCTGTTCTCCGGCCTGGTCTGGTCGGGCGAGCAGGCATTGCCGCTGGGCCTGATTGACGGCTTGGGCAGTGCCAGCTCGGTGGCACGGGATGTGATTGGCGAGAAGGAGTTGGTGGATTTTACGGTCGAGGAATCGCCCTTTGATCGCTTCTCCAAGAAACTCGGTGCCAGTGTGGCGGAGAAATTGGCGCTGTACATGGGCTTCCAGGGGCCGTCCCTGCGCTGAAATTCCAAGCTAGGTGTAGATCAACTGTGGGAGCGGGCTTGCCCGCGATAGCGATGGATCAGTCGATATTAGTGTCGCCTGGTACATCGCTATCGCAGGCAAGCCAGCTCCCACATTGCTTTACGAAGGTTTCAAGGGATCTGTACGCCTTCGGTCAGCAGCATGTCCACCAGTCGAATCAGTGGCAGCCCAACCAGGCTGGTCGCATCCGGTCCCTCGGTGCTCCGGAACAAGCTCACACCGAGCCCTTCTGCTTTGAAGCTGCCCGCACAGTCATAAGGCTGCTCGATCCGCAGATAGCGCTCGATACGTTCTGCATCCAATTCGCGCATGTGTACGGTAAACGTCACGCAGTCGACCTGGCAGTGCCCGGTTTCGCTGTTGAGCAGTGCCAGGCCCGTGAGGAAGCTCACACGCTTGCCGCTGGCAGCCAGTAGTTGCTCGCGAGCATTTTCGAAGGTGTGCGGCTTGCCGATGATCCGGCCTTCCAGTGCGGCGACCTGATCCGAGCCAATAATTAAATGGCCAGGATGGCTGGCGGCGAGGGCGCGGGCCTTTTGTTCGGCCAGGCGCTTGACCAGTTCGATGGCGGGTTCATCCGGGCGGTGGCTTTCGTCGATATCCGGCGAGCTGCAGGTGAACGGCAGGTGCAGGCGACTCAGTAATTCCCGGCGATAAACCGAGCTGGACGCGAGTAATAAAGGCAGCATATACGTCTCCTCAAGGCAGTCGCCGATTCTATCGACGTGACCGGCTGACGCACAGGGCTGAATTTCCTTTGACATGGCCGGGTGCATCCCTATAATGCTGCGCCTATGTTGAATGACCCGATTCCACCTCACGTTGACCCGCGCAAATTGGCTGATCGTGGCACCACCCTTCAAGGTGAAGTGCTGCTGGCCGATTTGGAGAGACTCTGCGACCCGCTTTCCGACACTGTCGGTACGGTGCAGGCGAAATTCGTTTTTGAACGAGATGAACGTAAATCTGTGGTAATCCACAGCGTTATCGACACCGAAGTCAAAATGGTTTGCCAGCGTTGTCTTGAGCTGGTCACCCTGCCGATCCACAGCGAATGCAGTTATGCTGTGGTGAAAGAGGGTGCGAATACCCAGTCGTTGCCGAAAGGTTATGACGTGCTGGAACTGGGCGAAGATCCATTGGATCTGCATGCACTGATCGAGGAGGAGCTTTTGCTCGCCTTGCCCATTGTGCCTGCTCATCATCCGGAAGAATGCCAGCAGCCGGAGGGTCTCGATGACGAGGCCGAGCCGAGCGAGGACGAGGTAACGCGGTCCAACCCGTTCAGTGTATTGGCGCAGTTAAAGCGTGACCCAAACGTTTAGGAGTTAATCAATTATGGCTGTTCAGCAGAACAAAAAATCCCGCTCCGCCCGTGACATGCGCCGTTCGCACGACGCTCTCGAGGCTAGCACCCTGTCCGTGGAAAAGACCACTGGTGAAGTTCACCTGCGTCACCACGTATCGCCAGAAGGCGTATACCGTGGCCGTAAAGTGATCGACAAGGGCGCTGACGAGTAATCACTTGTCTGCTCAAGTCATCGCGATTGACGCAATGGGCGGGGACTTCGGTCCCCGCAGCATTGTTCAGGCTTGCATTGCCAGCCTGTCTGCAACGCCCTCGCTGCACCTGACCCTCGTCGGTCAACCCTCCCTACTTGAAGAACTGATTGCCAGCCATCCGGCGGTGGATCGCGCGCGCCTGACGATTACGCCAGCCAGCGAAACCATCAGCATGGATGAAAAGCCGGCGGTTGCCCTGCGTGGCAAACCCGATTCTTCTATGCGGGTGGCCCTTGAGTTGTTGCGTGATGGCAAGGTGCAAGCCTGTGTCAGCGCCGGCAACACGGGCGCGTTGATGGCCTTGTCACGGCATGTGCTCAAAACCTTGCCAGGTATTGATCGGCCGGCGATGGTGGCGGCGATCCCGACGCAGAAGGGCTATTGCCAGTTGCTGGACCTGGGCGCCAATGTCGATTGCAGTGCCGAGCACCTGTTGCAATTTGCCGTAATGGGCTCGGTGGCCGCCGAGGCGCTGGGCGTGCCCCGACCCCGGGTTGCCCTGCTGAATATCGGCACTGAGGACATCAAGGGCAACCAGCAAGTCAAGCTTGCCGCTACCTTGCTACAAAGCGCGCGGGGTTTGAACTACATCGGCTTTGTTGAAGGTGATGGTTTGTACCGTGGCGAAGCTGACGTGGTGGTGTGCGACGGCTTTGTCGGCAATATTCTGCTCAAGTCCAGCGAAGGCCTGGCGACCATGATCGCCACGCGTATCGAAGCTTTGTTCAAGCGCAACCTGGCGTCACGTATAGTGGGGGCCTTGGCGCTGCCCCTGATGCGACGCTTGCAGGCCGACCTGGCGCCCGCACGGCACAACGGTGCAAGCTTTCTTGGCTTGCAGGGTATTGTGGTGAAAAGCCACGGTTCGGCCGGGGTGCTGGGCTTTCAAAGTGCAATTGCACGGGCCTTGATCGAGATTCAAGAGAACCTGCCGCAACGCTTGCACGGCCGTCTCGAGGATCTGTTGCCTTAGGCGAATTGGCCCGGGAGTGCTTAAATGTGACCGGCCAGTTCAATTGACCATCCAATCTGTCAGTTTCGTTCGCTCCCACCGTAGGCGCGAGCATTTTTGACGACCAGATCATTAGGGGCTTGTTACATGTCTACATCCCTCGCATTCGTCTTTCCAGGGCAGGGTTCGCAGTCCCTCGGCATGTTGGCCGAGCTGGGCGCGCAATACCCGCTGATCCTGGACACCTTCAAGGAAGCTTCTGACGCCCTGGGTTACGACCTGTGGGCACTGACCCAGCAAGGGCCGGAAGCGCTGCTCAACCAAACCGATAAAACCCAGCCGGCCATCCTGACCGCCTCGATCGCCCTGTGGCGCTTGTGGTTGGCAGAAGGCGGCGCGCGCCCTGCATTCGTCGCGGGTCACAGCCTGGGCGAATACAGCGCCCTGGTGGCCGCGGGCAGCCTGACCTTGGCTGAAGCGGTCAAGCTGGTCGAGCGTCGTGGTCAACTGATGCAAGAAGCCGTTCCGGCCGGGCAGGGCGGCATGGCCGCTATCCTGGGCCTGGACGACGCGGTGGTGATCGAGGCCTGCGCCGAAGCGGCGCAAGGCGAAGTGGTCAGTGCGGTGAACTTCAACTCCCCAGGCCAGGTGGTGATCGCCGGCGCCAAGGCAGCTGTCGAGCGTGCCATCGAGGGTTGCAAGGCCCGTGGCGCCAAGCGTGCCCTGCCATTGCCGGTGAGCGTACCATCCCATTGTGAGCTGATGCGCCCGGCGGCAGAGCGGTTTGCCGAGTCTATCGCTGCCATCAACTGGCAAGCGCCGCAGATCCCGCTGGTGCAGAACGTCAGTGCGGCCGTGGCCGCCGACCTCGACACCCTCAAGCGCGACCTGCTGGAGCAACTGTACAAGCCAGTGCGCTGGGTTGAATCGGTCCAGACCCTGGCCGCCAACGGTGCCACCGAGCTGGTCGAGTGCGGCCCGGGCAAAGTCCTGGCCGGCTTGAACAAGCGCTGCGCCGACGGTGTGTCGACCGCCAACCTCAATACCCCAGAAGCCTTCGCTGCCGCTCGCGCGGCACTGGCCTGAATCCCGTACTTAGGAGAAGCCTGCATGAGTCTGCAAGGTAAAGTTGCACTGGTTACCGGCGCAAGCCGTGGCATTGGCCAAGCGATCGCCCTGGAGCTGGGCCGTCAGGGCGCCGTTGTGATTGGCACCGCCACCTCTGCCTCGGGCGCCGAGCGTATCGCCGCGACCTTGAAGGAAAACGGCGTGCAGGGCACCGGCCTGGAACTGAATGTAACCAGCGATGAGTCCGTAGCTGCCGTATTGGCCGAGATCACTGCACAGTTCGGCGCGCCGGCAATTCTGGTGAACAACGCCGGGATCACCCGTGACAACCTGATGATGCGCATGAAAGACGACGAGTGGTACGACGTGGTCGATACCAACCTGAACAGTCTGTTTCGCCTGTCCAAGGGCGTTTTGCGCGGCATGACCAAGGCGCGTTGGGGCCGAATTATCAATATTGGCTCCGTAGTGGGTGCCATGGGCAACGCAGGCCAAGTAAACTACGCTTCCGCCAAGGCCGGTCTGGAAGGTTTCAGCCGTGCACTGGCACGTGAAGTCGGTTCGCGGTCGATTACGGTCAACTCGGTGGCCCCAGGGTTCATCGACACCGATATGACCCGTGAACTGCCGGAAGCACAGCGTGAAGCGTTGCTGACGCAGATTCCGCTGGGCCGTCTGGGCCAGGCTCAAGAGATTGCGAATGTGGTCACTTTCCTGGCATCCGACGGTGCGGCATACGTGACTGGGGCTACAATCCCGGTTAACGGCGGGATGTACATGAGTTAAATTGTGACGGATCGCTTCAAAAAAATGTCATACGAGCTGTCTAAAATCCGTTATAAAGCTGCAACTTAATTTATAGGCAGGTGGCCGACCGGGTACAGGGTGAAGCTTTCAGTTGAAAAGCTGAAATGGCTTTCTATACACTTACCCACTGGCCAGCTGCCTGAATTTGTCCATTAGGAGTTAAACAAGGTATGAGCACCATCGAAGAGCGCGTCAAGAAAATCGTCGCCGAGCAACTGGGCGTTAAGGAAGAAGAAGTGGTCAACACTGCTTCCTTCGTAGAAGACCTGGGTGCCGATTCCCTTGACACCGTTGAGCTGGTGATGGCTCTGGAAGAGGAATTCGAGACCGAAATCCCGGACGAAGAAGCTGAAAAAATCACTACTGTTCAAGCTGCCATCGACTACGTTACTAGCCACCAGGCGTAATAGTTTGTAGTCGTCGCTTGCTGTCAGGGAAAAACCGCACTGCTGTAAAGGCGTGCGGTTTTTTCTTTAGCGGCGATGAAAAGTGTCGTCATTAGAAAAAGGAGAGTGCTGTGTCGCGTAGACGCGTCGTAGTCACCGGTATGGGTATGTTGTCGCCACTGGGCACGGATGTGCCAAGCAGTTGGCAGGGCATTCTGGCTGGCCGCAGTGGTATTGGTCTGATCGAACATACGGACCTTTCTGCCTATTCCACCCGTTTTGGCGGCTCGGTAAAGGGCTTCAATGTCGAGGAATATCTCTCGATCAAAGAGTCCCGCAAGCTCGACCTGTTCATTCAGTACGGCCTGGCTGCCGGTTTTCAGGCAGTGCGTAACGCCGGCCTGGAAGTCACCGACGCCAACCGTGACCGCATCGGTGTGGCCATGGGTTCGGGTATTGGCGGTCTGACCAATATCGAAGAAACCAGCCGCACGCTGCATGAGACTGGCCCACGTCGAATTTCACCGTTCTTCGTACCGGGCTCGATCATCAATATGATTTCCGGCTTCCTGTCCATCCATCTGGGGGCACAGGGGCCTAACTACGCGATTTCAACGGCGTGCACTACGGGCACCCACTGCATCGGTATGGCGGCGCGCAACATTGCCTACGACGAAGCCGATGTGATGATCGCCGGCGGCGCCGAAATGGCCGCGTGCGGCCTGGGCATGGGCGGCTTCGGCGCGTCCCGTGCGCTGTCGACCCGCAATGACGAGCCGACCCGTGCCAGCCGTCCGTGGGACAAAGGCCGTGACGGCTTCGTGCTGTCCGACGGTGCCGGTGCGCTGGTGCTTGAAGAGTTGGAGCACGCCAAGGCGCGTGGCGCCACCATCTACGCCGAGCTGATCGGGTTCGGCATGAGCGGTGACGCGTACCACATGACTTCACCGCCGTCCGACGGAGCGGGTGCTGCGCGTTGCATCACCAATGCCCTGCGCGATGCGAAGGTCAACCCCAACCAGGTGCAGTACATCAACGCCCATGGCACTTCGACCCCGACCGGCGACTTGGCGGAAGCCGAGGCCATCAAGTCGGTGTTCGGCGAGCACGCCTATAAGCTGGCGGTCAGCTCCACCAAGTCCATGACCGGCCACCTGTTGGGTGCGGCGGGCGCGGTCGAGGCGATCTTCAGTGTGATGGCAATCAGGGATCAGGTCGCTCCGCCGACTATCAACCTTGATGAGCCGGACGAAGGCTGCGACCTGAACTTCGTGCCCCACGAAGCGCAGCCCATGCCGATCGACGTGGCGATTTCCAACTCGTTCGGTTTCGGTGGCACCAACGGTTCCCTGGTGTTCCGCCGGTTCGCCGAGTGATGCACAGCTGGGTCGACGGTCAGCCAGCGGACAGCGTGCCCCTGAAAGATCGCGGCCTGGCCTATGGCGATGGGGTGTTCGAGACCATCGCCGTCAAGGCCGGGCAGCCGTTGCTGCTCGACCGTCACCTGCAACGCCTGGAAGAGGGTTGCAGGCGTTTGGCATTGGTAGTGGATCACGGGTTGATTCGCCACGAAGTGCTGAGCTTCGCCGCCGCCCTTGGCGACGGTATTCTCAAATTGATCCTCACCCGTGGCGACAGCTTGCGCGGTTACGGCATCAACCCTGGCGCCCCGGTGCGCCGCATCTTGCAGGGCAGTGCGCCCGCTGTTTACCCACCCATCCATGAAGTCGAAGGCGTGCGCCTGTTCGCGTGTGCCACGCGCTTGGCGCAGCAGCCGTTGCTGGCCGGTATCAAGCACCTCAATCGCCTGGAGCAGGTGATCGCGCGTGCCGAATGGCAAGATACCGAACATGCCGAAGGCCTGATGCTGGACATGTCTGGTCGGGTGATCGAAGGCATATTCAGCAACCTTTTCCTGGTACGCAACGGCTTGTTACTAACCGCTGATCTGAGCCGTTGTGGCGTTGCCGGCGTAATGCGCGCCGAAGTGCTGGCCCAGGCACAAGCGCTGGGCGTCCCGGTGGCCGTGGCCGACATCAGTGTTGAGCAGTTGCAACAGGCCGATGAAGTCTTCGTCTGCAACAGCGTATATGGCATTTGGCCGGTGCGTGGTTGCGCTGCGATGAGCTGGCCGGTTGGGCCGCTCACCCGTAAACTGCAAGGCATTGTTCGCGCGCTATTGGATATTTGAGTTGATACGAAAACTGGTGTTACTGCTGCAGATCAGCCTGGTCTCGGCGGCTTTGCTCGTGGGCTTTTCGGCCTGGAAACTCGACTCTGCCCTCAAGCAGCCCCTGAAGCTGCCTCAGGAGCAGTTGCTCGACGTACCTGCTGGCGCTACGCCGACGGGCACCTTCAACCGTCTGGAAGCCGACGGCGTGCTCGACGATGCATTCTGGTTGCGTCTGTACTGGCGCTTCAACCTCGAAGGCCAGCCATTGCACAGCGGCGAGTACCGCATGAGCCCGGGCCTTACCGCCGAGGGTTTGATCGGCCTGTGGCAGCGCGGCGAAGTGGTGCAGTACAGCCTGACCTTGGTGGAGGGCTGGAATTTCCGTCAGGTGCGCACCGCCCTGGCCAAGCATGAAAAGATCGTGCAGACCCTCGCGGGCCTGACTGACAGCGAAGTGATGGATAAGCTCGGCCACCCAGGTGTGTTTGCTGAAGGGCGGTTCTTCCCCGACACTTACCGTTTTGTCCGCGGCATGACCGATGTCGAATTCCTGAAAAAAGCCTACAACCGCCTGGACGATGTACTCGCCCAGGAGTGGAGCAAGCGTGCTGCCGACGCGCCCTATACCGACCCTTACCAAGCGCTGATCATGGCGTCGCTGGTAGAAAAGGAGACCGGTGTGCCCCAGGAGCGCGGGCAGATTGCCGGTGTGTTTGTGCGTCGCCTGAAGATCGGTATGCTGCTGCAGACCGACCCCACCGTGATCTACGGCCTGGGTGAGCGCTACAACGGTAAATTGACCCGTGCCCATCTCAAGGAAGCCAACCCCTACAACACCTATATGGTCGCCGGCCTGCCGCCCACGCCCATCGCAATGGTCGGTCGCGAGGCGATCCATGCAGCGCTGAACCCGGTACCGGGCAGCAGCCTGTATTTCGTCGCCCGTGGTGATGGCAGCCATATATTCTCGGATGACCTGGATGCGCATAATGCCGCCGTGCGTGAGTTCCAGCTCAAGCGCCGTGCCGATTACCGTTCCAGTCCGACGCCTGTGGTGAAACCGCTGGAAGATTCGGCACCTGCCAGTGATGCACCCACCCCCGACGCACCGATCGAGCCCGCGCCGGACACTACCGCGCCGCAAAGCCCGCAATGACTCTGACTAAGGACTGCCTGTGACTGGCTTGTTTATTACCCTGGAAGGCCCGGAAGGCGCCGGCAAAAGCACTAACCGTGACTACTTGGCCGAGCGCCTGCGTGCGCAGGGCATCGAGGTGGTGCTGACCCGTGAGCCGGGCGGTACGCCTTTGGCTGAGCGCATCCGTGAAGTCCTGCTGGCCCCGGGTGACGAGCCGATGAACCCGGACACCGAGTTGCTCCTGGTGTTTGCTGCCCGTGCCCAGCACCTGGCCGAAGTGATTCGCCCGGCCCTGGCGCGGGGTGCGGTGGTGATCTGCGACCGGTTTACCGACTCCACCTACGCCTACCAGGGTGGCGGGCGGGGTTTGTCCCTGGAGCGCATCGCCACCCTGGAAACCTTCGTGCAAGGCGATCTGCGCCCCGACCTGACCCTGTTGTTCGACCTGCCGGTGGAAGTGGGCATGGCCCGCGCCAGTGCGCGAGGTCGTCTGGATCGTTTCGAGTTGGAAGGCCAAGCCTTCTTTGATGCGGTGCGCAGTGCTTTCCTGCAGCGCGCCAAGGCTGAGCCCACACGTTATTACCTATTGGACGCCGCCCAGCCGCTGAGTCAGGTGCAACAGGCTATCGACGCGCTGCTGCCCACTCTGCTGGAGCGTAGCCGTGGCTGAGTCCTACCCGTGGCAGGACGGCCTCTGGCAGCAACTGGCAGGGCGCGCCCAGCACGCCCACGCCTATCTGCTGCATGGGCCGGTGGGCATCGGTAAACGCCACCTCGCCGAACGCCTGATGGGCAGCCTGTTGTGCCAACGCCCAGTCAACTTGGAGGCGTGTGGCGAGTGCAAGTCCTGCCTGTTGCTCAAGGCTGGCAGTCACCCGGACAATTATGTGCTGGAACCCGAGGAAGCGGACAAGGCCATCAAGGTCGACCAGGTGCGCGACCTGGTGAGCTTCGTGGTGCAGACCGCGCAAATGGGCGGGCGCAAAGTGGTGCTGATCGAGCCGGTCGAGGCGATGAACATCAACGCGGCCAACGCCTTGCTCAAAAGCCTTGAAGAGCCGTCCGGCGATACCGTGCTGTTGCTGGTGAGCCACCAGTCCAGCCGCTTGTTGCCGACCATTCGCAGCCGTTGCGTGCAGCAGGCTTGCCCGTTGCCCAGCGAGGACATGAGCCTGCAATGGCTGGCGCAGGCGTTGCCGGAATGCAGCGCAGAAGAACGAGGCGAGTTGCTGACCTTGGCGGCCGGTTCGCCTTTGGCGGCAGTGAAGCTGCAGGCTCAGGGCGTGCGCGAACAGCGTGCACTGGTCGTGGATGGTGTGAAGAAGCTGCTCAAGCAGGAACTGTCGGCCACGCAACTGGCCGAAAGCGCCTGGAAGGACATTCCGCTATTGCTGCTGTTCGACTGGTTTTGCGACTGGTCCAGCCTGATCCTGCGCTACCAGCTTACCCAGGATGAGCAAGGCCTGGGCCTGGCGGATATGCGCAAGGTCGTGCAATACCTGGCGCAAAAAAGTGCCCAGGACAAAGTGCTGAACATCCAGGACTGGATCCTCGCCCAGCGCCAGAAAGTCCTCGGCAAGGCCAACCTCAACCGCGTGCTGTTGCTCGAGGCATTGTTGGTGCAGTGGGTCGGCCTGCTCGGGCGCCGTTAAATTCCGTGGCTGACGGGTGTATCGTTGGCCCTACCTCTTGTGTGACTTAAGCTCAGATTCCTATGCTCGTAGATTCCCATTGCCACCTTGATCGCCTCGACCTTGCCCAGCACGGCGGCTCCCTCGACGCCGCCCTTGAAGCTGCCCGCCAGCGTGGGGTAGGGCACTTCCTGTGCATTGGCGTCAGCGCCGACAACGCCGCCGACGTCAAAGCCCTGGCTGATCGCTACGCCGACGTCGATTGCTCGGTGGGCATTCACCCGCTGGACCTCAAGCCAGGCGAAGCGCCGGCTCTGGACTGGCTACTGGGCGAACTCAACCATCCGCGAGTGGTGGCCATTGGCGAAACCGGCCTGGACTATCACTACGAGCCTGAAGCTGCCGAGTTGCAGCAGGCCTCGTTCCGCTTGCACCTGCAAGCCGCCCAGCAGACGGGCAAGCCGGTGATCGTCCACACCCGAGGTGCCCGTGCCGATACCCTGGCCTTGCTACGTGAAGCCGCGTTGCCGCAGGCTGGCGTGTTGCATTGCTTTACCGAAGACTGGGACATGGCCAAGGCGGCCCTGGACCTGGGGTTCTATATTTCCCTGTCGGGTATCGTCACCTTCCGCAATGCCGACGCGCTGCGCGATGTGGCCCGCCAGGTGCCTGCCGACCGCCTGCTGGTGGAAACCGACTCGCCGTACCTGGCGCCCATCCCCCATCGCGGCAAACCGAACTTGCCCGAATATGTACGTGATGTGGCTGATTACCTGGCGATGCTGCGCGGCGAGTCGTACGAACGCTTTGCCGAGCAGACTACCGAGAACTTCAAGCGCCTGTTCCCGCTGGCCCACCTAGCCGGTTAGAGCGGCCGAATTCCAGGCAAAAAAAACCCGGGTTCTGGGGGGTGAATCCGGGCTAAGACCATTAGGAGTAAAACAAGGGCACGCAGTCCGTCGGTACCCAGGTCGACGCGTCACTTGGGGGAGATGTCGCGCCGACAGTTGAAGTATTGACCACTATCCTATTCAGTCCAGTCGTGATTGATCGTTTTTTAAACAGATTTGGAATACGCGGCCTTCGCTTGAGTTCTCATTGCGCTGATGGGCAGGTTCAGGTGTTGCGTATTATTTCTGACTGATAACGGCGAAATCGTTGGCGCATTGAAAGTTATGTGCCTGGCGGGTTCACATAGACATTGCCCAACGACCGTTCAGTCGGGATAATCCCTCGCACCGGGTAAATCGTATCGCCACGTATCCATGGCCCTGCGCAACCCTCCCTATTTCCGACCTTTGCAGACTCTTCCTCATGCACAAAGAACCCCGTAAGGTCCGTGAATTTCGCCGCCGTGAGCAGGAAATTCTCGACACCGCGCTCAAGCTGTTCCTCGAACAAGGTGAAGACAGCGTCACCGTCGAGATGATTGCGGATGCCGTGGGTATCGGCAAAGGCACGATCTACAAACACTTCAAATCCAAGGCCGAAATCTACCTGCGCCTGATGCTCGACTACGAGCGTGATTTGAACGAGTTGCTGCACTCGGCGGATGTCGACAAAGACAAGGAAGCCCTGTCCCGCGCTTACTTCGAGTTCCGCATGCGTGACCCGCAGCGTTACCGCCTGTTCGACCGCCTGGAAGAGAAGGTGGTCAAAGGTCACCAGGTGCCGGAGATGGTCGAGGAGCTGCACAAGATCCGCGCCTCGAACTTCGAACGCCTGACCCTGCTGATCAAGGGGCGTATCAGCGAAGGCAAGCTTGAAGACGTGCCACCGTATTTCCACTACTGCGCCGCCTGGGCCTTGGTGCATGGCGCTGTGGCGCTGTACCACTCGCCGTTCTGGAGCAATGTGCTGGAAGACCAGGAAGGTTTCTTCCAGTTCCTGATGGACATCGGCGTGCGCATGGGCAACAAGCGCAAGCACAGCCCTGAACTGCCGGGCGCCGAAAAGAGCGGCGAAACCCCTGCCACCTAAGTCATTCGCCACAGTGATGGCGCAATGATTTACTGCCAGGCGCAGTAACCCAGGAATATACTCAGGCAAGGACCTTGCTAAAAGCTGAGTTATGAGTCAGCTTTTAGCGCGCCCGAATTATCCTCTGCCGGAGTGATCCATGATCGTTGATCGTCAAGGCAGGCGTTTTCGCAATTTGCGGATCAGCCTGACTTCAGCCTGCAATTATGCGTGTACCTATTGCGTGCCTGACGGCAAGCGGCTGGTGGCTGCCCAGGATGAACTGTCGGCCGAGGCCATGGCCCGAGGCGTGGCTTACCTGATAGAAGCGGCGGGTATCGAGCGCTTGCGCATTACCGGCGGTGAGCCGTTGGTCAGCCCCAAGTTGGAAGCCTTCATGGGGGCGGTAGGGCAGATGGGCCTGAGCGACATCAGTCTGACCACCAATGGCCAACTGCTGGCGCGTAAACTGCCGTTGCTGGTGGCCGCTGGTATCCGACGCATCAATGTCTCCCTCGACACGCTGGATGCCGACGCTTTCCGCAGCATCGCCCGTGGCGGCGACCTGGCCACCGTGCTCGATGGCATGGACCAGGCCAGTGCTGCCGGGATCAAGATCAAGGTCAATATGGTGCCGTTGCGCGGCCAGAACCTGGACCAGGTGATGCCGCTGCTCGATTACTGCCTGGCGCGAGGCTACGAGCTGCGCTTTATCGAACTGATGCGCATGGGGCACCTGGCCAAAGACTCCAACGCGTTCCTGCAACAGTTTGTCAGCTTGCAACAGCTGCTCAGCTTGATCGGCGAGCAACACGAATACCTGCAAGCCAACGCACCCGTCGATGCGACGGCGGTACGCTACGAAGTGCCGGGCAAGGGCTTCTTCGGTGTGATCGCCAACGAGAGCGTACCGTTCTGCCGCACCTGTTCGCGGTTGCGGTTGTCCTCTACTGGTTGGCTGCATGGCTGCCTGTCGTCCAGCAATCGCCATTATGTCGGTGACTTGCTCGATCAGCCGCGCCATCAAGCGTTGCCAGCGTTGCAGGGCTTGTTGATGAAAGCCTTGGCCGACAAGCAGGAAGTGGCGTTCTCCGGCGGTGCCACGATCATGAAGATCATTGGTGGCTAAGGTAGATATTGCGGGTTCACACATTTGATTTGTAGCGCAGCTGACTGGCGCGGATTCTGCATCCCACGCCCCATTCGCCGGTTTCCTGTCACCGGCCTCTGGAGGATTAGGATGCGTAGTCTGGTTTTGCTGCTGGCGTCATTGGCCCTGGGTGGTTGCATGACCGTCAGTGATATGGCCGAAGGCACCCGCTATCAGATGAGCGATGCCGGACTGCTCGATCACAGCGATACGCGCCGTACTGCCTCGGTGCGCATACAGCCGGACTCCTTTGTGTTTATCGCCCAAGGCGCCTTCGTGCCGCCGGGCAGCGCCTACCCGCGGCCCAATGTGGTGGCCGAGGAAGCCTTCAATGGCTTCGTCGAATATTTCCCCATGGTGCGTCGCGCCCGCCAGCCGGAAGGTCTTGAACAGGCCATGACCGAAGCCCGTGCCGCCGGTGCTCATTACCTGCTGTATTGCCGCTTTGCGGCAGCCGATGACCGTATCGGCAACGCCGACGAGTGGACCGACCAACAAGCCCTGGACCGTCTTGGCTTGGACACCGGGGTGATCCAAGTCATGTTGATCGAGACCAGCACCCAGTATTTGATTGATACTGCACGTATTCGCAGTCGTGGCGGTTTACTGACGTTCCACGACACATCGCCACAAGATTTGATCGCCCGCCCCCTGGCGCAATACGCCCGCGGTTTGCTGGGTATGAGTGATCAGTAAGACAGAGGAGCCCGCCATGACCGATTCCGCCAAGGCCAATGATTTATTGGCCCAACTGCCCAAGGGCAAGGGGCCGGCACCGGTGCATCTGTGGAACCCGGATTTCTGCGGCAATATCGACATGCGCATCGCCCGCGATGGCACCTGGTTCTACCAGGGCACACCCATCGGGCGAAAGCCGATGGTCAAGCTGTTCTCCAACATCATCCGCCGCGATGGCGATGATTATTTCCTGGTGACGCCCGTGGAGAAGGTCGGCATCCGTGTGGATGATGCGCCGTTTGTCGCAGTGACCCTGGATGTGCAAGGGCAGGGCGAAAGCCAGGTATTGCGCTTTACCACCAACGTCGACGAACAGCTCGAGGCAGGCCTCGAACACCCGCTGCGGGTGGTGACCGACCCCATCACCCAGGAACCCGCCCCCTATGTGCGCGTTCGCACCAACCTCGAAGCCCTCGTGCATCGCAACGTTTTTTACCAGTTGGTGGAGCTGGCGGTGAGCCGTCCGATCAACGGTCAGAACTGGCTTGGTGTCTGGAGCGGCGGGGAGTTTTTCCCCATCGGCCTGGAGCCCTGAGGCGGTTTTTGTCTTCAGCCTGAAATAATCCTCTTGCGGTAAACGTGCGCTTTCGGTTATCAATTTGTACATGATTAGACATGTTCGATTTGATAAGAAAAAACGCGTCGTCGATGAGCTCATCCGCCGTATCGAAGGTGGCGTCATGGCCGACGGTTTCCTATTGCCGGGCGAGCACCAACTGGCCGAGGAGTTTGCGGTCAGCCGGGGCACGCTGCGCGAGGCGCTGGCCGAGCTCAAGCGTCGCAACTACATCGCCACCCAAAGCGGCGTCGGTTCGATTGTCACCTTTGACGGCATGGTGTTGGACCAACGCAGCGGTTGGGCCCAGGCCCTGGCCGATACGGGGGCCCAAGTAAGCACCGATACCCTGCGTTTCGAGACCGTGACGCGCCCGGATCTGTTCAGCCGTTTCGGCACCGACCAGTTCATTACCCTCGACCGCCTCCGGCGCACGGCTGACGGTATAGCGGTGTCGCTGGAACGCTCGTTGATGCCGGCCGTTGGCGACCTGGAAAACCTGCCCCACATTGGGCTGATCGATAATTCCCTGACCATCACACTGGCCGCCTACGGCTACGTCGGGGCCGACGGCGACCAGTGGATCGGTGCCGAACCCCTGAGTGATGAAGACGCCGAATTACTCGGGCGCCCCAGCGGTACGGTATTTCTCAAGGCGTCGCGCACCACCTATGATCGTCGCGAGCGTTTCATGGAGCATGTCGAAAGCCTGCTTGACCCGCTGCACTTTCGCCTGCATCTGCAGTTTGGAGCGTCGAAATGACCCGAAAAAATCGCGCACTTGGCGCCTTTTATGGCCTGGCCCTGGGCGATGCCTTGGGCATGCCCACCCAATCCTTGAGCCGCGAGCAGGTTCAACAGCGCTTCGGTGCTATCACCGCCTTGGAAGACGCCGACGCGGACCAGCCCATTGCGCCCAACATGCCTGCCGGTTCCATCACCGATGACACCGAACAAGCCATCCTGGTTGCCGAGTTACTGGTGCAAGGCCAGGGCCAGATCGAGCCCGCCGTGCTTGCCCAGCGCCTGATCGACTGGGAAGCGGGGATGCGCGCCAAGGGTTCCCAGGACTTGCTCGGGCCGTCCACCAAGCGCGCGATCGACATGATCCTCGCCGGCCATACCCCGGAAGAATCCGGGCGCTACGGCACTACCAATGGCGCGGCCATGCGCATCACCCCGGTGGGCATCGCCGCCGATGTTGGCGACCCGGGGCGGTTTGTCCAGGCGGTGATCCAGGCGTGCCAGGTCACGCATAACACCAGCCTGGGTATTTCCAGCGCTGCGGCCGTGGCGGCGGTGGTCTCGGCAGGCATCAATGGCGTGGACCTGGGGGAAGCCCTGAATATCGGCACCCAGATTGCCCGACAGGCTGAAAGCCATGGTCACTGGATCGCGGGCGGACGCATTTCTACCCGCATCAGTTGGGCTCGCACCTTGAGCGTCGGCAGCGGCGACAAAGCGTTGTTTGCCGACCTGCTTTACGAGTTGATCGGTACTTCGGTGGCTTCCCAGGAATCGGTGGTGGTCTCGTTTGCCTTGGCCCAGCAAGTGGCGTCAGGTGATATGAATGCCTTCGAAGCCCTGTGCCTGGCGGCCAGCCTGGGCGGCGACACCGACACCATTGCCGCGATCCTCGGCGCCATGCTGGGGGCGTGCCTGGGCATGCAGTGCTGGCCTGAGGCGTTGGTTGAACAGGTCAAGCGGATCAATGGATTGGATGTGCAACCCTTGGTCCAAGGGTTGTTGGCCTTGCGATAAACACAAATCTGATGTGGGAGCTGGCTTGCCTGCGATAGCGGTTTTCCAGTGGCCGCTGGGCGGGTTGCCCCACCGCAATCGCAGGCAAGCCAGCTCCCACATTCAAAAGCGTTGAGTCAGGAAGACTGGATAAAGATTCGACTCGCTGCCACAACCACAACAATACAGGCACCAGGAGCACCCTTTCATGAGCAGTCCCTCTTCCGGCCAAAGCGCCGGGCAACTGGAAACACGCGGCATCGAGCCGGTCCCGGAAGGTGAGTGCAACGGCCATCCGCTGCAACTGTTCTGGGTGTGGTTCGCGGCCAATATCAGCATCCTCGGTTTGCCCCTTGGTGCAACGCTGGTGGCGTTTCGTGGCTTGGCCATCTGGCAGGCGATCATCGTCGCGATTCTTGGCGCCGCTGGTTCCTTTGCCGTGGTTGGCATTATCTCCATTGCCGGTCGCCGTGGTCGCGCGCCCAGCCTGACCTTGTCCCGCGCCATCTTCGGCGTGCGCGGCAATATCGGCCCGACCTTGGTGTCGCTGATGTCGCGCCTGGGTTGGGAAACCGTCAACACCACCACCGCAGCCTTCGTGTTGTTGTCGTTGAGCTCTATCCTGTTCGGCTCGGCAGTGGAGGCCAAGAGCGCGCCGCTGCTCACCCTTATCTTCATTGCCATCTTCGTGCTGCTGACCCTGGCCGTATCGGGCCTCGGCCACGCCACGTTGTTGGTGATCCAGAAGTGGGCGACCTACGTATTCGGCGGCCTGAACATTCTGGTGGGCGGCTTTCTGTGCGCCACCATCGACTGGAGTGCGGTGTTCAACGCCACCCCGGCGCCGTTGAGCGCGATGATCATTGGCGTAGGCACCATGGCCGCCGGCACCGGCATTGGTTGGGCCAACGCCGGTGCCGATATGTCGCGCTACCAGCACCGCAGCGTCAAGGCTGTACGCCTGGTGGCCAGCGCCGCTTTTGGCGCGGGTATTCCGCTGGTGTTGCTGATTACCCTGGGCGGCCTGCTGTCGGTGGGTAACAACGACCTGGCGTCGGCCACCGATCCGATCATCGCAATCCGCGACATGCTGCCGACCTGGATGGCGGTGCCTTACCTGATCACCGCGTTCGGCGGGCTGTTGCTGTCAAACAACCTGTCGGTGTATTCGGCCGGTCTGACGACGTTGACCTTGGGTTTGAAGGTCAAGCGCGTGCACGCGGTGATTGTCGATATCGTCGCGATCTTTGCTGGCTCCATCTATTTCATGCTGATCGCCGACAGCTTCTATGGCCCGTTCATCACCTTCATTTCGCTGCTGGCGGTGCCGATTACGGCGTGGGTCGGGATCTTCGTGGTCGACTTGATTCACCGTCATTACTACAGCCCCACCGACCTGCTGGACGTCAGCCCCAGCAGTGCCTACTGGTATCGCGGCGGTGTGGAGTGGCGTGCATTTGGCGCCTGGGCCGTGGCCATTGTGCTGGGGTTCAGCTTCACCACCATCGGCACCACCGCCGAAAACATCTGGTTTGCCGGGCCGTTGTCCGACTCCTGGCTGGGCCATAACGGCCTGGGCTGGATCGTGACCTTCCTGGTAGCCGGCGGACTATATGCAGTACTGGGCGGCGCGGCTGACCGTCGTCCTGCTTTAGCAGAGAGCGCCAATGTCTAGATTGCTGCATACCGGCCAGGTCATTGTCGACCTGGTCATGGGCCTCGACACCCTGCCGGCAAGCGGCGGTGACGTGCTGGCCAACTCCGCCAGTTTCCAGGTCGGTGGCGGTTTCAACGTAATGGCTGCGGCGCGGCGCAATGGGTTGCCGGTGGTTTACCTGGGTCGCCATGGCGATGGGCGCTTTGGCGAGCTGGCGCGCGCCGCGATGCAGGCCGAAGGTATTGAAATGACCTTGGCGGCCAGCGCTGGCAAAGATACCGGGTTGTGCGTGTCGCTGACTGAAGCGAGCACCGAACGCACCTTCATTTCCCATCTCGGCGCCGAGGGTGAGCTGAGCGCCGACGACTTGGCCCAGATCGTCCCGCGTGTTGATGATTACGTGTACGTCAGTGGCTACAGCTTGCTGCTTGAAGGTAAGGCACAGCCGTTGCTTGACTGGCTGCTGGCGCTGCCGCGAGAGATCGTGGTGGTGTTCGACCCAGGCCCGCTGGTCAAGGCGCCGGACTCGGCGTTGATGCGCGCGTTGTTGCCGCGTATCGACATCTGGACCAGCAATGGCCCTGAAGCCCTCGCGTTTACCGGGGCGGCGGATATGAGTCAGGCGCTGCCCATGCTGAGTCAGCACGTGCAGGCACTGCTGGTTGTGCGTGATGGGCCAAATGGTTGCTGGGTAGGGCGTGGGGCACAGACTGAGCATGTACCTGGCTTCAAGGTTAAGGCGGTGGACAGCAATGGTGCGGGGGATGCGCATGCAGGGGTATTTATTGCCGGGTTGGCGAAGGGCTTGAAACCCGTTGAGGCGGCGCGTCGAGCGAACGCAGCGGCGGCATTGGCGGTAACCCGCTGGGGGCCGGCCACCTCACCTGGCGTCACCGAAGTCGACGCATTGCTGGCTGAATAAATACGCACAACCCTGTGGGAGCGAGCAAGCCCGCTCCCACAAGGGGTCCTGCGTTTAACCGGCTTTTTTCAGGGCCTGGATCAACTCATCTTTACGCATGGTCGAGCGTCCCGGAATATTCTTTTCCCGCGCTTCTTTCATCAAACTTTCCTTGGTCTGCGTACCCAGCGAAGCCCCACTGCTGCGTGGGTGGCCTTCACGGCTGGCAGCGGCACGCTTGGCCGATTCCTGCCGGTCCTGGGCCTTCTTGGCCGGCGCCTTGCCTCGACCTGATCCGCCGGCTCTTTCACCACCGCCAGACTGTTTGTTCACGGTGGCCCAGGCGCGGGCTTCGGCCTCGTCCTTGGGCAGTCCCTTGTGCTCATAACTGTCTTCGATATGAGCGGCCTTGCGTTTCTGTTCGTCGGTGTATTTGGCTTTGCTTCCACGAGGCATCGCTAAAACTCCTTCTGGCCCCGGTCGCGGGGCCAGGCCAGAAATGGATTACTCAGTGCTTTGAGCGTCGAGCTTGCGCGCCTCATCCACACCCGAAGCGGTGAGCTTGATCGGCAGGTTCAACGCGTATTCGCCGGCGTCGTCGGTGGTCACATGCCCATCCTTGATCAGCCCGCGGTCCTGCAGGAACGCCAAGACACTGGCGACCTCTTTTTCACCGCGGTAATTGTCCAGCACCTCCTTGCCCAAGCCTTGCGGGTGGGCGTGCAGCAGGCGGGTGAGGACTTCTTTTTCAAGGTTTCTATCGACGTTCATGCGTACCTCTTCACTGGGAAATGGTCGGGCGTTGGTCGTACCAAGGGGGCATCAAGGCGCTGGTTGTTTCTGCGCGCCGGGGATGTTCGAGTCGTCGCCCTTGTTGATCTTCGGCTCATTGTTGCTCGTGCCAGGGCCCATCTTGCCGTTGCCCACGGCCGCCGGTGCCTGGCGCTGGGTGTCGTTGCCTTTGGTGCGCGGGTCAGCGCTGTTGTCGATGATCGCGCCGCCGTTGGTGTCCATGCCGGTGCCCATGGATTTTTGCGATTCGGTAGTGGCGTCCGGCGTTGGATCGGTGGGGCCAGTGGTCGAGCTAGCCGCGAAGGCGCTCAAGGACGCGGCAGACAACAAGCCGGTGAGGGCGAGGGCAGCAAATTTGGAATGTTTCATCAGGGTGTCTCCATATAATTAATGTCCTTACCCTGTATTGGTCTGCCCGCGATTGCTGATCGTGCCGGGATGGCGACGAACGGTATCAGCTCACCTGTATCACTTTGTGTGCCGATACCCGACGCGCTATCAAGCGCGCCACCGTGATCGCCCAATTGAGTGCGGCGATCACCAGTACGCTCAGCATCATTGTCGCAAGGCCGAAGTCGACGATGATCTTGCCTGCGAGCCAGGGAAACCCGAAGACGCCGATAAAGTACGCCAGGCTGAACAGCAACAACGCCTGAGAAGTGGTGCCGCTGGGCGCTTCGTTGGCCACCAGGCCGTTGATCACCGAATACGTCAGGCCATACCCGATCCCTAGCGTGGCGGCGGCGAGCACATAACTGAGGTTGCCGCTGACACCAAACGCGAACAGCGCGATCGCGCCGAACATTACCCCGGATAACACGCAGGCAGCCTGGTACGCATCGCGCTTGACCACGAAACCGGCGATCAGCAGGCGGCTGGTAATAGCCGCTGTCAGGAAGCCCGCGAAGAACAGTGAATAGTCCAGCTTATGGGCCACGGCATAGCTGGTCTGGAACGAAGACAGCCCCCCGAATACGCAGCCGCCCAGTCCGACCATCAGGATCGCGAACGCCGCCTTGGAAGACAGGACGCGGCGGCTTGCGCGCCAGGAAATCCTGGCGGTTGGCACATTCGCGTGCTGTCGCAACCGAGTGCCCATGCGCCAGAACATCACCACCCCGGCGAGGCTGGCGAGCCCGGCGATATAGAACGCGGTTGTCAGGGGCAGGTCCAGCGCAGTGGCGGCGCGTCCCAGCAAAGGGCCGGAACCTATGCCGCTCAACATACTGCCCGAGAGCAAGGCGAAATATTTGGCCCGCTGGCGCGGTTCCACCAGCAGCGTCACGATGATCGGGCCCAGGGTATAAAACACGCCCCAGCCCAAACCAAGAGACAATCCAAACAGCATCAAGCCTTGGCCAAACCCTGGCGTCAGGGCAAACCCCAGGCAGGCCACCACCAACAATACGCCGGTGCTTGCAATGGCCCGCGCCGCGCCCAGCGCGTCAGCCAGATGCCCGGAAAGCACGACCGCTACAAAGGTGCTGAGCATCGCCGTGGCAATGACACTGCCCGCGTCGTGTTCATTACCGCCACGGGCATGGATCAGCAGTGACAACAAAAAGGTCGAGCCGTAAGACAGCGACAACAGAAAACTGGCGAGGCAGAACAGCGCGAATGTCTTCGTGCCCACGGGTGGCGTAGCGTGCATGAGCAGGTCTCTGATCGTTGGATTTATGCTCATTGTTTACCATGGGCGTGCGCAGGCTTTGTTCTGTGGTTGCTGATGCTTGCATCACCCCGCGCCGGAGTGAAACGCGCTCGTCGGCATCAATTGCACTGCAAACGGCCATCAAACCGTCTTAGTATGTGGCCTTTGAATTTGCCCAAGGCTCGCCCATGACCATCGAGATTCGCCCCGCCGTGCCCAGCGATGCTGCGCAGATCCTGACCTTTATCACTGAACTTGCCGAGTACGAGAAAGCTCGGCATGAAGTGATCGCCAGCGTGGTGGACATCGAGCGCAGCCTCTTCAGCGAAGGCGCCACGGCCCATGGCCTGATCTGCTTGCGCGACGGCTTGCCGATTGGCTTTGCGGTGTTCTTTTTCAGTTACTCGACGTGGCTGGGCAGTAACTGCCTGTACCTCGAAGACCTGTACATCAACCCGGAGCAACGCGGCGGCGGGGCGGGCAAGAAGTTGTTGCGCCACTTGGCCAAGATCGCCTTTGACAATGGTTGCGGGCGCTTTGAATGGAGCGTGCTGGACTGGAACGAGCCAGCGATTGCCTTCTACAAATCCATCGGCGCCCAGCCTCAGGAAGAATGGGTACGTTATCGCATGGAAGGCGATGCCCTGCGCGACTTCGCCCTGGGCTGAAACCTCTTTCGTATAGTCACTAAAGATCGAATGTGGGAGCGGGCTTGCTCGCGAATGCGGTGTATCAGTCAGCACATGCTTTAACTGACAGACCGCCTTCGCGAGCAAGCCCGCTCCCACATTTTTTCAAGCGCCGCCCATTATATGGGACGATAATTTATATATTGAGATATTTCAGACGATGGGTTTATAGTCGCCAGCATCAGCACTCACTACAAAAAATAAAAAGGTGAAGCGATGCAGGCGCAACCGTTGTCCCTACCCGCCGTGCCCGAGCCGACTTACGGCGAGCGGCTGAAGAACAAGGTGGTGATCGTCACTGGCGCCGCCCAAGGCATTGGCGAAGCCATCGTTGCCTGTTTCCAGGCCCAGCAGGCGCGGTTGATCATTGCCGATATCCAGGGCGACAAAGTCGAGAAGATCGCCGCTCATTGGCGCGAACACGGTGCGCAGGTTTACGCCCACGCGGTTGATATCACTTCCAAGGATCAGTGGCAGGCATTGGTCAACCTGGCCATCGAGCGCTTTGGCCGTGTGGATGTGCTGGTCAACTGTGCCGGCGTCAACGTGTTCGGTGACCCGCTGGAGATGAGCGACGAGGACTGGCGCCGCTGTTTCGCCATCGACCTCGACGGTGCCTGGTACGGCTGCCGCTCGGTGTTGCCGCACATGATCGAGCAAGGTATCGGCAACATCATCAATATCGCGTCCACCCATTCCAGCCACATCATTCCCGGTTGCTTTCCTTACCCTGTCGCCAAGCACGGCCTGCTCGGCCTAACCCGTGCCCTGGGTATCGAGTACGCGCCCAAAGGCATCCGCGTGAATGCCATCGCCCCCGGCTATATCGAAACCCAGCTCAACGTCGACTACTGGAACGGTTTCCCTGACCCCCACGCCGAACGCCAGCGTGCGTTCGACCTGCACCCGCCCAAACGCATTGGCCAGCCCATCGAAGTGGCCATGACAGCACTGTTCCTGGCGACCGACGAGGCGCCCTTTATCAACGCCACTTGCCTGATGATCGATGGCGGGCGGTCTGTGATGTACCACGACTAAAGCGTTTTTCAATAACAAGAAGGAGGTGGTCCATGTTCAAGCAAACACTCGGTGCCGTGGCACTGGCGATGGCGTTCTGCGGCTGGGTATCGGCTGAAGAAGTGAAGATCGGTTTTCTGGTCAAGCAGGCCGAGGAACCCTGGTTTCAAACGGAGTGGGCATTCGCGGAAAAAGCCGGCAAGGAGCATGGTTTCACCGTGATCAAGATCGCCGTGCCCGATGGCGAAAAGACCTTGTCGGCCATCGACAGCCTGGCCGCCAACGGCGCCAAAGGCTTCGTGATCTGCCCGC